>VIKI01000004.1:0-12942 GCA_008080595.1 Comamonadaceae bacterium | reverse complement strand
AAGAAGATCGGCATCATTGACGACATTGCGGCGCAGACCAACCTGCTGGCCCTCAATGCGGCGATTGAAGCCGCCCGCGCCGGTGACCATGGCAAGGGCTTTGCGGTGGTGGCCGCCGAAGTGCGCAAACTGGCTGAACGCAGCCAGATCGCGGCACAGGAAATTAGCCAGGTGGCCGGTGACAGTGTGGCGCTGGCCGAAAAAGCCGGACGGCTGCTGGCTGAAATCGTGCCCAACATCCGCAAGACCAGCGACCTGGTGCAGGAAATCACCGCAGCTTCCACCGAACAATCCGGCGGTGTGAGCCAGATCAACGCGGCGGTGATCCAGCTCAACCAGACCACCCAGCAAAACGCATCAAGCGCAGAGGAATTGGCCTCCACCTCGGAGGAAATGAGTGGTCAGGCCGAACAACTGCAACAAACCATGGCGTTCTTCAAGCTCGATGGCAGCGATGCTGCACAGGCGCAAAGTCAGATGCTCAAGACCAGCCTGGGCAGTGGCAGAAGACAACCCCAACTCAAACTCGCCGCCAGTGCCAGGCCGCTGTCACGCAGGGCAGTGACTGTGCCAGATGATGTGGATGAATCCCCGTTCACGAGGTTTACATCATGAATGCCTTGATGAAACCAGCCCCCCCATTGCCTGCGGTGCAGGCCGCAGCCCATTTGGAGACGCAAGAAAAACAATACCTGACCTTCATGCTCGGGGGCGAGATGTTTTCGCTGGGCATTCTGTGCATCAAGGAAATCATCTGGTATGCCAACCTGACCGAGGTGCCGATGATGCCCGAGTGCATTCGCGGGGTCATCAACCTGCGCGGCGCGGTGGTGCCGGTGATGGACTTGTCGGTTCGCTTTGGCAAACCATCCACGCCGGTCACCAAGAGCAGCTGCATCGTTATTGCCGAGGTGGAGGCACCCGGCGGGGGCGGACACCAGAACATGGGCCTGGTGGTGGATGCCGTGCAAGCGGTGCTGGAGATTGCCTCTTCCCAGATTGAACAGATTGAACCCGCGCCGAACTTTGGCAGCCATATCCGGCGCGATTTCATCGAGGGCATTGCCAAGGTCAATGGCAAGTTTGTGATTCTGCTCAATGTCAACCGGGTGCTGTCAACCCAGGAGATCGGGCAAATGGGGCAGCTGCTCGCCTCCAGCGAGCTGGCTGAGGTTTGAAATATGACGCTATACATTTTGTAGCTTGTTGCGCTTGTATATCAAGCTCAAGGAGGCTAAAAGGCTTTTAAACTGATTCGTCATGACAGGGAGTTTGTATGAAAACCATCACAGATTTGGAGTTCGTTCAGTTCCAACGCTTCATCTTCACGATGCACGGCATCCCGATGCTCGATGCACCCAGCGGCGCAGGGGCAGAAGCCGTTTCAGAATTCGCGCAGACTGAACTTGAACCATCAGCGCTGCACCAGCAGTCAGAAAAATCATCCGTCAAGGATGTCACGTCACCAGATGCCTTGAATAACTCTTGAGCCAACACTTTCAAAATTTAACCAGGAGATGACCATGAACATCCAAAGCCTCAAAGGCAAGCTGGCACTGATCGCCCTGATCAGTGTCACGGCCTTGCTGATCAGTTCTCTGACGGGCATTGTGTCCACCAAGACCGAGCTGGGCAATATTCATGAGATTGGCCGCGTCCGAATGCCTTCGGTGAATGGCCTGCAAATGATCAGCTCTGGCATTGGCATTGTCAAAGCCCAGCAGCTGAGCGTGGCTCTGTATGAAAACGAAGATATCAGCAGCAGCAAGGTGCGCCAGGATTTTGAGCACCTGCTGAAGAAACAGCGGGCCGGATTGGATCAAATTGACAAGGGCTGGAAGATTTACGAGTCGCTGCCGCAGACCCGTGAAGAAGCCGCCATGTGGACGCAATTCGTCAACGAATACGCGGCCTGGAAAGCGCAGGCCGCCAAGATCGCCGTGGTCATGGAAGCGATGGGCAAGGGCTTGGAGCAAGAGCACAAAGCACTGTTTGACAGCTATTTCAAGGAATACCAAACGATCCGGCCGTTGGAGCGGCTGGCTTCCTCCAGCGTGGACAAGGTGCTGAACTTGAACGTCAAAATTGGCGATGAAACCGCCGTGGATGCCGAAAAATCCGCCAGCATGTTTGTCTCGACACTGTATGCGGTGGCTCTGGCCGCATTGCTGGCCTTGGTGGCAGCCATTTACTGGGTGACCCGCGCCGTGATGAAACAGCTGGGCGGCGAGCCCGCTCTGGCGACTGAGATCGCCAACAAGATTGCCAAGGGCGACATGTCCACCACGATCACGGTCGCAGCTGAAGACAGCACCAGTTTGTTGTCCGCCATGAAACGCATGACCGCAGCGATTCAGGCCATGAGTGTCGATGCCACCCTGCTGGCCAAAGCGGCGGTAGACGGCAAGCTTTCGACCCGAGCCGATGCCAGCCGACATCAGGGCGACTTCCAGCACATCGTCAAAGGTGTCAACGACACGCTGGATGCCGTCATCACCCCCCTGAACGTCGCCGCAAGCTATGTGGACCGCATCGCCAAAGGCGACATCCCCGCCAAAATCACCGACAGCTACAACGGCGACTTCAACACCATCAAGAACAACCTCAACACCTGCATTGAGGCCATCAATGCGCTGGTGCTCGATGCCAACCGCTTGTCCACAGCCACCCTGCAAGGCCAGCTCGCCACCCGAGCCGATGCCAGCCAACACCAGGGCGACTACCGCAAGGTGGTCAATGGTTTGAACGAGGTGATGCTGGCCGTCAGCACGCCGGTACAAGAACTCACCGAGGTACTGGGTGCCATGAAGAGCGGCGACCTGACCCGCTCGATGAAGCAGCCCTACCAGGGCACCTGGGACGAACTCAAGTCTGCCGTGAATGACATGATCAGCAAGCTGTCGCAGGTGGTGAATGATGTCAACAACGGAGCTCAGAGCCTGGCCAGTGCCTCTGAAGAGGTCAGTGCCACATCGCAATCCCTCTCGCAAGCCGCCAGTGAACAAGCCTCGGGGGTCGAGGAAACCTCAGCCTCCCTGGAGCAGATGACCTCCAGCATTGCGCAAAACACCGAAAACGCCAAGATCACCGAAAGAAGATCGGCATCATTGACGACATTGCGGCGCAGACCAACCTGCTGGCCCTCAATGCAGCGATTGAAGCCGCCCGTGCCGGCGACCACGGCAAAGGCTTTGCGGTGGTGGCCGCCGAGGTGCGCAAACTGGCTGAACGCAGCCAGGTGGCAGCACAGGAAATCAGCCAGGTGGCCGGTGACAGTGTGGCGCTGGCCGAGAAAGCCGGACGGCTGCTGGCCGAAATTGTGCCCAACATCCGCAAGACCAGCGACCTGGTGCAAGAGATCACGGTCGCCTCCAGCGAGCAATCCAGCGGCGTCGGGCAAATCAACGCGGCGGTGATCCAGCTCAACCAGAGCACCCAGCAAAACGCTTCCAGCGCAGAGGAGCTGGCCTCCACATCGGAGGAAATGAGTAATCAGGCTGAGCAACTGCAGCAGACCATGGCGTTCTTCAGGCTTGAAGGCAGCGCTGCGGCACAGGCGGAAAGTCCACTGCCCAAGACCAGCCTGGGCAGCAGCAGAAGGCAACCCCAACTCAAACTCGCCGCCAGTGCCAGGCCGTCGTCACGCATGGCCATGGCGCGGTCGGATGTGGATGAATCCCAGTTCACCAAGTTCTCATCATGAGATGACTAACGGGATGAGGCTTTGGTTTTACTCCCTCTCTCCATGGGAGAGGGAATGAAGCTCCATCAGTTTGTGCCGCACCCTACCGCATGAACGCGGCTAAAGCCGCATCATCCTGCAAGATGTGGCGCAGTGTCCAATCGCCCATGAGTTGCTCCAGCGCTGGTTTATTGAACACACCCTGGCCCATTTCCTTGCTGATGGCATTGAGCTTGCCCAGCAAA
The DNA here is from genome assembly GCA_008080595.1 of Comamonadaceae bacterium. Classification (GTDB taxonomy): domain Bacteria; phylum Pseudomonadota; class Gammaproteobacteria; order Burkholderiales; family Burkholderiaceae_C; genus Rhodoferax. The sequence continues at coordinate 9,015 of VIKI01000004.1, read as the reverse complement.
TGGCTGTGGTCATGGACATGGGCGTGCAGGTCTGGAAAATTCAGCTGGCGCATCAAATGCTCTTCCAGCTCAAAGTGTTCACGGGTGTGTTTGTACAACAGCATGATCAAGCTGCGCATCCTGGTCTCATCGGTTTCTTCCAGCAAGGCGCGGGTCAGCGCAAACAAATGTTGATGTTGTTGGTCAATCTCAGCCTGGCCAATTTTGTAGGATTCATTCCACTCGATGCTCATCGTCGTACTCCAACCCATCGTGAATTTTTGATCACGCTCAATCACCGCACCATGACCCCCGAGAGCTGCTGCATGATCTCGCGCCCAATGGCGGTCAGGGGTACGGACTTTTCGACCCCACCTCGTTTCACGGCCTCTTTGGGCATGCCATACACCACGCAGCTGGCTTCGTCTTGCGCCACGGTGCGGGCCCCGGCGGTGCGCATTTCGGCCAAACCCGCTGCACCGTCATCCCCCATGCCGGTCATGATCACCCCCAGGGCATTGGCCCCGGCACATTTGGCCACTGAGCGGAACAGCACGTCCACCGAGGGCCGATGCCGGTTCACCAGCGGGCCGTCCATCACCTCCACGTAATACTGCGCACCGGTGCGGCGCAGCAGCATGTGTTTGCCACCCGGCGCAATCAGGGCTCGGCTGTTGATGACGCGGTCATTGTTTTGTGCTTCTTTCACTTCAATCTGGCACAGCCCATTGAGCCGCTCGGCAAACGCCGCAGTGAATTTCTCCGGCATGTGCTGCACGATCACGATGCCTGGGGTGACGCGCGGCAGGCTGGTCAAGACCACTTCCAGGGCCTGCGTGCCACCGGTGGAGGTGCCCAGGGCGACCACCCGCTCGGTGGTTTGAATCATGGCACTGTGTTTGTCGGCCGCCGGCATGATGACATCGGCGGTGTTCTTGGCCTGAGCCCTTACGAGCGCTCGCACATTGGCCTGCGCGGCAGCTTTCACCGCCGTCACCATGTCTTCGGAGGCATCTTCCAGAAATTGCTTCAAACCAATCTTGGGTTTGGTGATGATGGCCACCGCACCTGCGGCCAGCGCTTGCATCGAGGTTTGTGCCCCGGCCTCGGCCAGGGTGGAGCAAATCACCACCGGTGTGGGCCGCTCGGCCATGACTTTTTTGAGGAAGGTGATGCCATCCATACGCGGCATCTCGATGTCGAGAACGATCACATCGGGCCACTGCAACTTCATGCGGGCAATCGCCAGAATCGGGTCGGCCACGGCGGCCATGATTTCGATGTCGGGGTCTTGCGCCAGTTGGCTGGCGACCACCTGGCGCACCACGGCAGAATCGTCCACCACCAGAACTTTGATGCGGCTCATTTTTGAATCCCCTTGACTGCGTAATGATCTGCAGAACTTTCCAGCCGGGATGGTCGCACCTGGCGCGACCAGACATCCCCGTTGCTGACATTAAAGATGATCTGGCGATGCCCTTCGCCATACAGGTTTTCGGTGTGCACCTCAATGCCGTGGCGCTGCAACAGCGCACGGGCCGCCTCGCCATTGCGCAGGCCCACATTGATGTTGTTGGCACGGGTGTGGCCTGGGAACATGTTGCCACCGCCAAAAATCTTGGCTTGGCATTGCATGTGGTCGATGCCCGCTGCGTTCAAGTCTTTGATCATCAGCAACAAGGCCTCATCACCGTAGCGACCATCAAACTCATGCTCTTGAACATCTTTGCCACGGCTGGGTAATAAAAAATGTGACATGCCACCCATGCGGGCCACCGGATGCCAGAGGGTGATAGACACGCAGGAGCCCAAAATCGTGCGAATCTGAAATCCAGCATCGGCCACAAACAGCTCACCGGGCTGTAAAAAAATATCCATCAAATCAGGCAGGCGTGACACTTCAGGCCTCTTTTTGGTAGATGGCTGATGCCACCATCTTCACCGCCTGGGTGATGTCATTGAGGCTTTCCGAGTGGCCGACACAAAAGTAGCCTCCCGGTTTGAGGGTGGAAATCACCCGTGCCACGACCTGGCGTTTGGTCTCGTTATTGAAGTAAATCATCACGTTACGCAAAAACACCATGTCAAACTTCCCAAGATCAGGCAGGGCGGTGTTCAGGTTCAGGGGGCGAAACAGCACCTTGTTGCGCAGGCTGCTGTCAATCAGCAGATGGCCTTCATACTCACCTGTGCCCTTGCGGCAAAAGCGTCTCAGGTAATCCGGCGGAATGTGGCGGCCACGCTCCATGGAGTACAAGGCGCGGCGTGCGCCATCAATCACCCGGGTACTGATGTCGGTGCCCAAAATCTCCCAGGGCGTAGTTTGCATACAGTCGGCCAGCACCATGGCCATGCTGTAGGCCTCCTCGCCGCTGGAACTGGCCGCACTCCACACACGAAATGGCTGCGGTCGACTGCGCTCCTGCAATGCCTGGGTTCGCAAAAACTCAAAGTGCTGGATTTCCCGGAAAAAATAGGTTTCGTTGGTGGTGAGCAAATCCACCGCCATTTGCACCTCGTTGGGGTGCAGGCCGGAGGCCAGCAGTTTGAAATACTCGCCAAAACTTTCCAGCCCGAGTGCCGTCAGTCGTTTGCTCAAACGGCCCGTGATCAGGGCTTTTTTGGAATCAGGCATGGTGATGCCCGCCGCCTCAAAGATAAACCGTTGGAACCGCATGAACTCTGCGTTAGAAAGGGGTTTGACTTCCATCGTGATCTCTTTTTATAAATATTTTAGGCCTTTAGCCCTTTGTTTTATTGCGCAAACAGCTCCCTTTTATGTAGCAATGAGCAGGCGGTTGATGGCCCCCTCCTGTTAGAACTTGGTGAACTGGGCTTCGTCCAGGTCTTCGGTTTTTGCATGCACCCGCGCATGGGTATGGGCGACAACAGGCTGGCTGGCCGGTGCAGTTTTGGCAACTTTGGTGCTGGCATGGCTTTTACGTAGCTGTAACGGCACTGGCTGGCCTTGTGTGGAGCTGTCAAGCTTGAAGAAGGCCATGGTCTGCTGCAGTTGCTTAGCTTGATTGCTCATTTGTTGGTCGTGGTCTTTTCAAGCGCCTCAATGCTCGCCGCGTATCGTTTTCTGGCATCGGCTAATTTCTTTTGCTCGGTGGCAATCGCCACCGGGTCTTTCAGCAGCACGATGGAGCGCATCACACGTGTCACGATATGCATGGAGTCAGCCATATCGTTGCTGAGTTTGATTTTCTGCAAGTTCACTTTGACGATGCCATCGAGCTGGCTCTCGATATTGGCTATGCCGTTGATGCCCACGGCAGCCAGCGCCGCCATCAGCACCCATACCATGGCAAAACCCAGCGCCAAACGCAGGCCAATTTTCATATTTGCAAACATTTCCAGCTCCCTCAAACGATTCTCAGGCAGAGTGCCCACTACATCCATGCCGGATGTGACTTGTTGCACAACAAACCGAATCTGGCATGAAAATACAGGTTTTTTACCCATCTATTCGTTGATATCAATGCGCAAGCAGCTACATTATTAATAGCAATCAATGGCGCTGCTGCGCTTCTCTTTTGAACTGAACTTCACTTCTCCCCAGGTCGCCGCCGTTGTTCCTTCGGCTTAACTTACTTCCGCCATATTGGCCGTTGCCGTCGCCTGCCCCATCTGCCCCATCTGGCCAATTTCCTCCATCGACAGCACCCGGTTGACGTTGAGCAAAATCACAAACTTGCCATTCACCTTGGCTATGCCTTCAATGAAGTCGGGCCTGATCTTGGCCCCAAAGCTGGGCGCGGGCTCAATCTCGCTGGTGGGGATTTCCAGCACAGCTTGCACCGAGTCCACCACAATGCCCATGTTCTGGTGCTCACCCTCTATGGCGGTGGGCACCTCCACAATCACGATGCAAGAGCTTTTGATGACCGGGGTTGAGGGCTTGCCAAAACGGATCGACAAATCCATCACCGGCACCACCGCCCCACGCAGGTTGATGACCCCGCGAATACACGCGGGCATCATCGGCACCTCGGTCAGGTTGGCGTACCAGATGATCTCTTTGATGCACAGAATGCCCAGCGAGAACATCTCACCACCCAGCATGAAGGTGAGGTACTGTTTCTCCTCCACCGCAGCCTGCGCGGCCACTTGCCGTGCCCCCGCAGTTTTGTCAGTTTTGACCAGTGCGTTCATGACCCACTCCTGTTAGAACTTGGTGAATTGGGATTCGTCCGGAGCATCTTGAGTCGTGGCATGTGCCGGTGCATGCGCGGCAACAGGCTGGGTGGCTGCCGCACTTCTGGATGCCTTGGTACTGGCGCTGCTTTTACGCACCTGGAACTGAACCTGCTGGCGTTGTCCCGAGCTGTCCAATTTGAAGAAGGCCATGGTGTGCTGCAACTGCTCGGCCTGGCCGCTCATCTCTTCGCTGGTGGCCGCCAACTCTTCCGAGCTTGACGCATTCTGCTGCGTGGTCTGGTTGAGCTGGTTCACCGCCGAGTTGATCTGGCCCACGCCGCTGCTCTGCTCTGTGCTTGCCGCCGTGATCTCCTGCACCAGGTCGCTGGTCTTGCGGATGTTGGGCACGATCTCGGCCAGCAATTTGCCGGCTTTCTCAGCCAGTTCCACGCTGCTGCTGGCCACCTCGCTGATCTCCTGTGCTGCCACCTGGCTGCGCTCAGCGAGTTTCCTCACCTCAGCGGCCACCACCGCAAAGCCCTTGCCGTGTTCACCGGCACGGGCGGCTTCAATCGCCGCATTGAGTGCCTGCCAGCAGGTTGGTTTGCGCCGCAATGTCATCAATGATGCCGATCTTCTTGGCAATCTGCTTCATGGCCTCGACCGTGGCGTTGACCGCCTCGCCGCCATCGGCTGCATCTTTGGCTGCCTTGCTGGCCATGCCGTCAGTGATCTTGGCGTTTTCGGTGTTTTGCGCAATGCTACTGGTCATCTCTTCAATGGATGCAGAGGTTTCTTCCACCCCGGCGGCCTGTTCGCTGGCGGCTTGCGACAGAGATTGTGCGGTGGCGCTGACTTCTTCAGAGGCGCTGGCCAGGGCTTGTGCACCAGAGTTCACATCGGTCACCACCTCGGTCAACTTCTTGAGCATGTTGTTGACCGCAGACTTCAGGTCATCCCAGGTGCCTTCGTAGTTTTTCTTCATTGACAGGGTCAGGTCACCGCCCTCCATGGCACCCAGCACATTGGTCAGCTCTTGTACCGGGGTGCTGACAGCCACCATCACATTGTTCAGGCCGTTGACCACCTTGCGGTAGTCGCCCTGGTGTTTGCTGGCATCGGCCCGGGTGTCAAGCTTGCCAGCCACCGCCGCTTGCGAAAGCAAGTTAGCATCGTCAGCCAAAGCATTGACCGCCTTGGCCACGTTGTTGACGGCTTGCTTCATCTTCTCGTGGTCGCCCTTGTAGGTCTGGGCAATCAGCTCGTCGAGCTTGCCCTCGGAGATTTGCGCCAGGATGCGGTTACCCTCGCCAATGGGCAGCAAAATGGCATCCAGCATCTGGTTGACCCCACCCACCACTTCGGCATAGGCCCCCTTGAACTGCTCGGGCTTGCCGCGCTCGGACAGCAAACCTTCTCTGGACGCAATCGTCAGCCGCCCCAGTTCTTTCTGGAGCCCTTGCAGCACGGTGGCCACATTGTTGATGGCCTGCTTCATCTTCTCGTGGTCGCCGTGGTAGGTTTGGCTGATCAACTCGTCGATCTTGCCGTTGGACACTTGCGCCAGGATGCGGTTGCCTTCGCCAATGGGCAGCAAAATGGCATCCAGCATCTGGTTGACCCCACCCACCACCTCGGCATACGCCCCTTTGAACTGCTCGGGTTTGCCGCGCTCGGACAGCAGCCCTTCTTTGGAGGCTTGCGTCAGGCGCATCAGCTCGGCATTGATGGCCACCGCGAGGTTGCCGTCGGCAATGCCCTGGGCGGAAGCAGCTTGGGCGTTGATGGCCTCAATGCAGGCGTTCAGGTTGTTCTTCAGCACGTTGAAATCGCCGTTGTAGGTGTCGGTGATCTTGGGCGGCGTTTCACCTTTGGCAATGCGATCCACATAGCCTGCGGCCACGTTCAGTGGGCCAATCACGGCATCCAGCGTGTCATTGACCCCAGCCACCACTCTTCGGAAGTCGCCCTGGTGTTTGCTGGCATCGGCTCGGGTGGCGAGTTTGCCGTCCACTGCGGCCTTGGCCAGCATGCCGGCATCGGCCACCAGCGCATTGACTGCATCAATGCAGGTGTTGAGGTTGTTTTTGAGGGTGTTGAAATCGCCGTTGTAGGTGTCGGTGATCTTGGCGGGAATGTTGCCCTTGGAGATGTCGTCTACATACTTGGCGGCCACGTTCAGTGGGCCAATCACGGCATCGAGCGTGTCATTGACCCCCTTGACGACTTTCTGGTACTCGCCATTGTGTTTGCTGGCATCGGCTCGGGTGGCAAGTTTGCCACCCACAGCGGCCTCGGACAGCATGGTGGCATCAGCCACCAGCGCATTGAGCGACACCCCGACCTGCTGGAAGCTCTTGTTGATCTTGCCAAACTGGGTTTTGACTTCCAGCGTGTATTGATCAGCTTCTTGTGTCTGCAGATCCAGGTTGAGGTCGCCACTGCTCAGACGTTCCAGGTTCATGGCCACGCGCTGAACTTCTTTTTCGGTGTAGCTCTTCACACCAGGTCGGTCACGGTTTCCACATAGCCAACCGCCTCACCTTTGGCATTGAGCACGTTGGCGGTGTCTTGTTTGCACTTCAGGTTGCCCCAGTCAAAGAAGCTCTCCTTGACACCACTCTTGAGCTGCATGATGCCGCAGTTTTTGGTGTTGCAGATGTTGGCATTGGCGGTGGAGCAGGGGCGACCCACTGCGTCCTGGCGATCGCGTATATAGCCGCGCTCCACCATCAGTTTCTCGAACGCCTTGTTGAGGTAGGTCCATTTCATGTCCAGGTCAATGACGTGGATCGGGAACGGAACCGCATCAATGATGGAGCGATACCACTCCAGCTTGTCCACCACCACATCCAGCGTGCCATTGGTGCCGGCGATGACCTTGTTGAAGTCGCCCTGGTGTTTGCTGGCATCGGCGCGGGTCTCGAACTTGCCAGCCAGAGCCGCTTTGGACAGCATATTGGTGTCAGCCACCAGATTCTGGATATTTTGTTTCAGAAGAACCAGGTACTCGTGAATTTGGTCGTCGTTGGAGGCTTTGACCATGCTGGCGGTCATGTCTCCATTGGCCACTCGGGTCACGTAAGCAATCAGCTCGCTCAACCATGCGTGCACGCCATTGATGGCTTGCTTCATTTTCTCGTGGTCACCCTTGCAGGCAATCTCTACCCGCTCACGCAGGTTGCCGCCGCGGATCAGGCTGAGCACGCGGTTACCTTCGCCAATGGGCAGCAGGATGGCATCGAGCATTTGGTTCACCCCGCCAATCACCTCGGCATAAGCTCCCTTGAATTGATCGGGTTTGCCGCGCTCGGTCAACAAGCCTTCTTTGGAGGCCACGGTCAGGCGTTGCAGCTCGGTTTGCAGGCTTTGCAGCACTTTGGTGATGCCCACCAGACTCTTGGCGACCACGTCCGATTCTGAGCGCACATTGATGGCCACGCCCAGGTTGCCGTCGGCAATGCCCTGGGCCGAGGTGGCTTGGGCGTTGATGGCATCGATGCAGGCGTTGAGGTTGTTCTTCAAAACGTTGAAGTCGCCGTTGTAGGTGTCGGTGATCTTGGGTGGGGTTTCGCCTTTGGCGATGCGGTCGACGTAGCCTGCGGCCACGTTCAGGGGGGTGATGACAGCGTCGAGGGTGTCGTTGACCCCTTTGACGATGCCCTGGAAGTCGCCTTGGTGTTTGGATGCATCAGCTCGGGTGGCCAGCTTGCCATCGACGGCGGCTTTGGCCAGCAGCACGGCATCGGCGGTCATGGCTTGTACTGCGCTTTGCAGGCTGCGCACGGCATTGGCCAGCATGCCGGTTTCGTCTTTGCTGCTGATTTCCAGCTTGAAGTTGAAATCGCCGGCAGCCATTCTGTTGGCGCAGTTCATGACTTCAGTGACGGGACGGGTGATGCTGCGGGTGGCCCAAAAAGCCAGGCCTGCGCCGATGGCAATGGCTGCCAGCCCGAGTGCGATGATCAGTGTGGCCGTTGAGCTGGCCATGGCGGCCGCTTCTTCGCCCACTTTTTTCACCAATTCATCTTCGTGGTCGCTCCAGGCTCTCAGTGTCAACAAATAGGTGTCGTAAGTGGGCCGCAGCTTGTCACCAAAAATCTTGGTGGCTTCGTCCCAGGATTTTGCTTTCACGGCTTCCAGATACCGGGCCCGGGTTTCACGGTAGATTTTCTTTTTGTCATTGGCATCAGTGAGGTATTTTTTGCCTGCCTCGCTGTAGTGGAGTTTGTTCAGCTTGTCGTAAAACCCGTCAATGGCTTTGGTCGCTTCCTCAATCTTGCTGATCGACTCCTTGTTCATGTCGTCGGTCTTGTAGATCAGGATGTTGCGCTCGGCACGGGCGATGCTGCCGAGCTGGTCAAGAATGTCCGCAACATCCTTGGCTTTGGCGACTTTGTCGCCGACCAGATCACTGATCTGTGCATCAAACTGGTTGACCCGCATCACACCGATCGAGGCAACAATGGCCAGCAGAATCAGCACTGCGGCAAAGCCGAGTCCGAGTCGCTGGCCAATTTTGAGGTTACTTAACATGGCAATACTCCTGAATGGAAAACCGAAAATGAGTGTCAGAAATCAGCTTTGGCAACCCCAGGTTTCAAGGTGGGGGGTGTTTGTTCCTGGCGCGGAATTCAGTGCGTTTGGGGGTTCGGGTGTTCATGGTGCTTGCCCCTCGAATTGCTCCACACGGCTGGCTGACGGTGTGCCGTTTTTCTCGCCACTGATGCTGCGCCGCACCAACGCCGGCACATCCAGAATCAGCGCCACATCACCACTGCCCAGAATGGTCGAACCACTGATACATTTGCTCTGGGCAAAGATTTGCCCCAGTGGTTTGATCACCGTCTGGAATTCACCCAGCAAGGTGTCCACCACCAGCCCGGCCTTTTG
>VIKI01000237.1 GCA_008080595.1 Comamonadaceae bacterium | reverse complement strand
TGTGGCGGACTCCGGCAAGGCGGCAGGCCACAGCAGGGATTTTTCCCAGCGGGGGAACAGCAGCGCAGCGCTGTAGCTGTCGAAATGCGTGAGGATCACGCGGTTGCAGGCAAAGATGTCTTGCGTTGTCATGCTTGTATTCCTTAATCAAATCGCCTTGTAGCGCTTATGCACAATGCGCAAGAAGCTATCAAAAATATAGCCTTCTACAACACCACCTCAAACCCCTCAAACTGCGGCGGCCCGAGGTACAGGCCACGTTGTTGTCCGGCGCTGGCATGCGCCGCCCGAAACGATTCAGAGCGCGTCCAGGCCTCAAAAGCGGTGGCGCTGTCCCAGGTGGAGTGCGAGACAAAGACGGTGGCCTCTGCCGTGCCTGGACCTTGCAACAGGTTGAAGGTCTTGAAGCCCGGCACTTCGGCCAGGCGACTGTCGCGCTGGCGCCAGACTTCAATGAACTCAGCCTCACGGCCCGGCGCGATACGGAAACGATTCATGGCAATGAACATACAGATTGGCCTTTCAAAAATTAGCGATAGCCTTCTTCGCGCAGCACCCGCTGCACCACCGGGCGGCTGCGCACCAACTGATAGTGGGCAGCGCAGCGCGGTGGCAGGCTCAGGCCGGTTTTGTCCGCCCAGAACTCGACGTAAAACAGCGCCGCGTCAGCGATGGAGAAGTCGGCCCCGATGGCATAGCCGGTCTCTGGCAGACGCGCCTCGATGACGGCAAAGGCTTGGTTGACGATCTCGCGGCCACGCGCCTGAATGCTTTGTTGCCACTCTGTCCGGTCGGCATCCGCCAAACCGGCGGGCAGGTAACGCTCGGTGGTGAAGAGGCGGGTGTAACCCTGGCCGTGAACCGTGCCCACCACGTAGTCCATCAACTCCAGCGTTTGCGCCGCCAACAGGGCATCGTCTGGCAGCAGGCGTTGGCGCGGGTAGGTGCGGGCCAGCCAGTAGGCGATGGCCTGAAACTCGGTCAGAGCCTGACCGCCCGTCAGCACCAGGGTCGGGATCGTGCCTTTGGGGTTGAGCGCCTGGTACGCGGGCTGGAGGTGATCCCCTGCGGGCAGGTTGACGATGGTCACTTCAAACGGCAATTCCAACTCTTCCAGCAGGATGTGAATGCCGGTGGAGCAGGAGCCGGGGGTCATGTAGAACTTGAGGGTCATGCGGCAGGCATAAGCAAGATACGTGACAGCCCCAGTGTGTATGTTTTGTCGAGTTTGTTCTATTGAAAAATCACCCTGCACAGACGATGCCGATGAGGGGACAGCCCCTTATTTCTTTCCCGGCAACTGTTTTGCCTTCTCCCGCTCAATCTGCTGAATGCTCTTATCCGGCACGGGCATCTTCTCGGGCATGGTGCCGCCCAGTTCCTTGATGGTTTTGCGCACCTTGGCTCCCACGTCGTGGTGGGCCTTGTTGGCCTGGGTTTTACCCTGAATGCCTTCGCGCTTGAGCTTTTCCTCGGTTTGTGTAGCGCGGAACAGATTGGCGGCCAGTTCGGTGCTGCCCATGTGGTCAAGGATTTTGTGGCTCTTCTTCAGGCCCTTGGCGATGTGGATGTCTTTGGCACCCAGGCCACCGTAGAGGCCTTTGTAGCCGTGATCCTGAAAGATGGCGTAGTCCATGGAAGTTTCCACGCCTGCACCTTTGGCAGCGGACGACAGTGCTTTGTTGTGCTCGGCCAAGTCGTTGCGGATGGCGAGGCGGCGCTCGTCTTCGGACAGTTCGCTGAACCTGGCAGCGTCGCTAAGTTCTTGGCGGCGGGTTTGCAGGGCGAAGTAGGTTTGGCCTTGCGCGATGATGGGTTTGCTGGGGTCGCCGTTTTGGACAACCAGGTAACAGGCGTAGCGCGAAAGCTGGATGTCATCCACCGTGCGCAGTGCACCAGAGCCAATTTCGACCATTTTGCTGACATCAGCAAAATGGTCTGCCTCGGCGTGTCCGCTCTGGCGGCAAGCCTCGCGGGCCTTGTCTACGACTTGCAAGAAGTTGCGGTACTGCACGTAGTCAAGCACGGTGGCGTGTGGCGTATGTCTTCAAACGCGGCTTGCGGGCCGGTGGATTTCAGCTTGTTTGCCATAGTCCCAACTCCTTCAAGTGTTGTTTTATCTTAACCCGCACGGCAGCCAAGCGATCCATTTCATGCCACACATCACGGATGAACTGGAGACACATCGCGGTAAGCATGTAGCCCTTGTACAAGGCGAGGCCAATGAGGCAGAGGAAGAAAAAGTGGCTTGCACGTTGCTTGCTACTCAGCCAGTCGCACGTGCTGTGCAGGGGTGCGCCCTGCGGCTGCGTGCTTTTTGTCGCACCCTTGTGTCACCTTTGTCGGCTTATGTCCATGGTTTTCAATCCCCTGTTGACTCACGACGATCTGCGTCGTTGGCGCATCTGTTCGCGCCGCTTCTGGCTCTACCGGACGCGCGGCCTGGGTGCGCCGCAGGCCGCCAACCCCGACCTGGCCGGCGTGGTGCAAGACAGCCAGCCCGGCACGCAGTCCGCCGTGGTTCATGGCCCCGGCTTGGATGCGGCCCTGCATGCCTCATACCCCCTGGCCGACCGGATTGCCGCACCCAACACCCCATCGCAGTGGGTGCAAGCCATGCGCCACACCCTGACGTGCCTGGAGCCTGAGCACATGCTGGCCGAAGGCTGGGCCATTCTGGGGGCCTGCCTGACCAGTGAAGACCGGGCGCAAGCGCGAATTGACGTGCTGACCTGCGGCACACGTGGCCTGTGCCTGTACAAAGTGCGTTACGCCACGGTGGGGGAGGATGCTGACGTGGATGACGTGGCATTTTGGACCCATGTGGCAGCCCTTTGTGGTTTACGCATTCAAAGTGTTGGCCTGCTGCTGGTAGACACCGATTTCATTTACCCCGGCCATGCGTGTTACGCGGGTTTGTTGCGGGAAGTTGACCTGGCCCCGGTGTTGGGCTCACGCCCGGTGGCGGCCTGGCTGGCGGCCATGCGGGACTGTTTGCGCGGGTCAGAGCCACCGGCATCGCCGGGAACACATTGCACCCAGGGGCTGGGCTGTGAGTTTGTCGACAGTTGCCAGGCATGCACACCGGCAGCCCAGCTGCTACGGCCTGATCCGCAAGCCAGTCTGGAAATTGTCGGGCGTGAACTGGCGGCCGAGTTGCGCCAAGCTGGCCACGTGGACTTGCGCAGCGTCGCCCCGTCGAGTTTTGAAAACGCCCGCCATCGCCGTGCGGTGCGTGCCATCCAGCAAGCTGCACCGGTGCTGGAGCCCGAAGTGGCCGCCCTGATGCAAGCCCTGGCGTACCCGCGTCACGCACTGCGCATGGACACCATTGGTTTTGCCGTGCCGGTCTGGGCCGGTACGCGGCCCTATCAGGTGCTGCCGTTTCAGTGGACGTGTGATGTGCAAAGCGCAGACGGGCAACGGCTGTGCCACAGCTTTTTGGCGGATGCCAAGGGCGGCGACCCACGGCGTGCCTTTGCCACCACGCTGCTGCAGGTGCTGGGGGACTGCGGTGCGGTGCTGGCCTACAACGCCGGTTTTGAGCGCAACCGGATCCGGGAACTGGCGCTGCAGTTTGATGACCTGGCGTTGGCACTTGAAGCCGTGTTGCCGCGCATCGTCGATCTGTTTCAGATCGCCCGTGCGCATTACTACCACCCAGCCATGGCGGGCTCCTGGTCATTCAAATCCATCAGCCGGGCCGTGGCCCCCGACATGGCCTCGGGTATTGAATGCAGCTCTGATGATGGGGGCGGTCACGCTGCGCCATCGCCCCAGGCCATTTTTGCGCACTCATTGCAGCGCGGTCTGGCGCATGACAGCTGTCAGCAACTGCGCTCTGCCCTGCAAGCCCACGGCCAGCGCCAGACCGAAGTGTTGCACCGCCTGGCGCTGGTGCTGGAGGGAAAAGCAGCGGAAGCTGAGGACGTTTAGCTTGTTGCCGCGTCCAGCCCAAACTCCCGCACCTGTGGTTCTTCATCTTCGCTGCGGATGATGGCCTTGCGCAAACGGCCATCCGCGTCCCATTCATAGTCGTGGCGCATCTCCACCTCGCCATAAACCAATTTCTCCAGCCACAGCATGCGCCCGGCTGCATCGTAAGCCGCCTGGAAATAGGTATTGCGGTTGCGCAAGGTGTCAGGAGTCAGCTCTTCGGTCAGGCGCAAAGGCAAACTGATGCCGCTGTAGGTCAGAAAGAAGCGCAGGCTGGGGGGCGATGTGGTCAACATAAGGCTTTGGGATGGGCGGGGTCAATGAAAGGGCGACGGTGTACAAGCAACAAGCGATCCACCCGCGCGATGGCATGCTTCCTGCGCACAGCCTGTCTGCTGGCCCACAAGCAGGGTTGTGGGCGGCACATTTGCGACAAAGCCGACAAACCCGCCACGTGTTCAGCCCACTTGAACGTCCAACCGTCATGACCAACCACCTTGCCACCGAACCGTCGGTCTACCTTCATCCATCGGTTACGCCGCCTGCCACTGGTGTCATGTGATGGCCAAGGAGTCGTTTTCTGATGCCACCACGGCGGCCCTGATCAACGAGGGTTTTGTGGCCATCAAGGTGGATCGTGAAGAGCGCCCCGATCTGGATGCCATCTACCAAATGGCGCACCAGCTGTTGCGCCGCAGCGGTGGTGGCTGGCCGCTGACCATTTTTTTGTCGCCCCAAGGCATGCCGTTTTACAGCGGCACCTATTTCCCAAGCGCAGCGCCCGAGGGGCAGGCCACCTTCAGAAGTGTGCTGATCTCGATCAGCACGATCTGGAGCGAACAGCGCCCGGCCTTGGCGCGGCAAGACCAGGCCTTGCGTCAGGCACTGGCCGCCAGCCAACCCTTGCGGGATGAACAAGCCGTGCTGGATGCCGCAGTGAGCGCGCAGGCCCACCAGCAACTGGCCACCGCATTGGATGCCCGACACGGCGGCTTCGGTGCTGCGCCCAAATTCCCGCAGCCCAGCGAACTGGCTTATTTGCTGCACAGCGGCGAAGCTCAAGCTCGCGACATGGCCTTGTTCAGCCTACGCAAAATGGCCGAAGGCGGTCTGTATGACCAGATTGGCGGTGGCTTTTTCCGCTACAGCGTGGACGCGCAATGGCAGATACCCCACTTTGAAAAAATGCTGTGCGACAACGGCGTGCTGCTGGCCCTGTACGCCGATGCCCTGGCCCTCACCGGCGAACCCCTGTTTCGCCGCGTGGTGGAAGACACCGCCACCTGGGCCTTGCGCGAGATGCAGGCCAACGGCGGCGGCTTTTATGCTTCGCTGGCGGCGGATGACACACAAGGCCGTGAAGGGCATTTTTACGTCTGGGCCTCAGAAGACCTGCGTCAGGCACTCTCATCGCAGGAGTGGGATGTGTGTGCCGCCCACTGGGGCTTGGTGGATGCGCCCAATTTTGAAGGTCGCAGCTGGCACTTGCGGCTGGCTCGCCCTGCCGCCCAACTGGCCGCCACCTTGCAACGGCCTGTGGCGCTGTTGGAGGAGCTGATCACCCATGCACGCGACAAGCTGTTGATTGAGCGCAACAAGCGTGACCACCCTGCCCCCGATACCAAAGTCCTCACCGGCTGGACGGCGTTGATGATCACCGGCCTGGTGCGTGCAGCGACCGTGTGCCAGCGCCCCGACTGGCTGAAAACAGCAAGAGCCGCACTGGATTTTTTGCGCAAGGAACGCTGGCGTGACGATGGCCGCAGCTCCGGGCAGCTGCAAACCTTGCCTGGACAAGCCGCGTTTCTGGACGACCATGCCTTCCTGCTTGAAGCGGTGCTGGCATTACATCAGGCTGATCCGCAGCCGCCAGACCTGCCCTTTGCCGAAGGCCTTGCCCAGGCCCTGCTGGCGCAGTTTGAAGACCGTGACGCGGGGGGCTTCTTCTTCACCCGCCACGATGCCCCCGCCCTGATCCACCGCCTCAAAACCGGCGCAGATGCTGCCACCCCCTCGGGCAATGCGGTAGCGGCCCAGGCCTTGCTGGCCTTGAGTGGCCAGGTCGCTGCACCCAACGCGGCCAGATACCGGCTGGCCGCAGCGCGTTGCGTACGTGTCTTCGCTGCCACTGTGCGGGCTGACCCGGCCAGTCATACCCGTTTGCTGCAAACCGGAATCGCTATAAATAAACTAGCTACAGATGCTTGATTTATGACTAACAGCAAGTCTATTCACCTTGACAAATATCAAATTCACGATGAACGCTTTGGTTATGATGACAGGTACTCAGCAAGGTTTGAGCATCAGGGGAGTTACCGAGTTTTTTGCTTTTGGCACCTGATTCCAGGTTCCAGCGCCACCCGAGGATCCCCATGAAATCATTACGAAACACACTGACCCTGCTGACGGTCTGCGGCCTGGTCACTGCTGTCATCCTGACCCTGGCCTCCTCCTGGGGTAGCCTGCGTGCCGACAGCGCCGTGCAGCGCACCTTTGTGGCCAAAGACGTGACGGCCGACATCTTGCCGCCGCCGCTGTACCTGATTGAACTGCGCCTGGTGCTGTCCCAAGGCCTTGAAGGCAGCATGCCGATGGCGCAGGTTCAAAGCGAAGCGTCACGCCTGATCAAGGAATATGGCGAGCGCGTAAGCTACTGGCGCGACCATCCACCGTATGGACTGGAGGCGCAACTGCTGGGCGCACAACACCAGGCGGGCCAGGCGTTTATCACCAGTGCGCAAGAGGTGCTCAAAGCCCTGGCAGCGGGTGATGCTGTTGCCGCCCAGGCTGCACTCAAGAATGCCCACGTGCTGTACCTCAAGCACCGCGAGGGGGTGGACGAAACCGTCAAGGTGTCGGTGGCCTTTGCCACACAGGCCAGTGCAAGCTACGACAGCACCCTGAGTCAGGTCGCCTGGTTTCAATGGAGCGTGCTGGGTTTGGCCACCGTCTTGCTAGGCGGATTGGGTTACTGGGCACGCCGCAGCGTCTGGGCATCAACCGGTGGCGAGCCCTCTTCTGCGGCGGCTATTGCCAGCGCGGTGGCCGAGGGCGACCTGAGCATGCATGTGCCGGTGATCGCGGGTGATCAGCTCAGCATGATGGCGCAACTGGAGACCATGCGGGCCTCGCTGACCCGCATCGTGACCGAAGTGCGTGAAGCCTCACAGGGCGTGGCCAGCGCATCGGCCGAAATCGCACAGGGCAACCAGGATTTGAGCGCCCGCACCGAACAGCAGGCCAGTGCGCTGGAACAAACCTCGGCCTCCATGGGCCAGCTCAGCGCGGCGCTCAACCAGAATCTGGACAGTGCCCGCCAGGCCAACCAACTGGCCATGAATGCGTCTTCGGTGGCGATCAAAGGGGGTGAAGTGGTCGGCCAGGTGGTGGACACCATGAAACACATCAACGACAGCTCCAGAAAAATCTCTGACATCATCAGCGTGATTGACGGCATTGCGTTTCAGACCAATATCCTGGCCTTGAATGCCGCCGTAGAGGCCGCGCGGGCAGGCGAACAAGGCCGCGGCTTTGCCGTGGTGGCCAGCGAAGTGCGCAGCCTGGCCGGGCGCTCAGCGCAAGCCGCCAAGGAGATCAAGACCCTGATCAATGCCAGCGTAGAGCGCGTGGCACAGGGCAGCGTGCTGGTCGATCAGGCTGGGATCACCATGAATGAGGTGGTCAACAGCATCAAAAAGGTCACCGACATCATGAGCGACATCAGTGCGGCGGGCAGCGAACAGGCCATTGGCGTGGCACAGGTCGGCCAGGCGGTGTCGCAAATCGACCAAACCACCCAGCAAAACGCCACCTTGGTCGAGGAAATGTCTGCTGCAGCCAGTGGCCTGAACGACCAGGCGCAGGCGCTGGTGGGCACCGTGGCCGTTTTCCAACTCCGCCACACCTCGTCAGACCGAGTGGAGCCCACGCCGCTTCGTCGTCAAAGAACCGCCCATTCAGCGGCCACACCTTTAACCCCAAAGGTGGGCCGTGCGAACGTACTCAAACTGAAATAGGGATGTGGTCGAAAGCTTGATATCAAAACAATAGCTGCTTGCGCTTTAAATACAAGCGCCACAGGCCAATTTTTCATATAAATACGACCTAAAACATCGGTTTTGACCGAGCTACAGCCTCTTCCACGGCGAAGGCATAACCATTGCCGTCTGCAGCCAGCGGGCTCCACCAGGCAAGTGGTGGCGTAAATATTGCATGTCATCGAGCCTTCAACAAATGCTTGCCATGAACCAAGAATCCATCCCCGCAACATCCGAAACCCAGGACGCTCTTCTCTTGAAGGCCCCGGAACCCTTGAGCGCCGACGAATTCGCCGAGCTCAACGCCATCCTGAGCTACTTGCGCGCCCGTGATGCGGCGATTCCGGTCTGGGAATTTTGTGAAGGCTTCATGGCCGCCCTGATCTGCTGCCGCCGCCAGATCGCGCCCGAGGAATACCTGCCGGTGCTGCTGACTACCCCGTTTGCCAACGCGGTTCAGCAACAGCATTTCATGAGCCTGTGGACTCGCCGCTGGCAGCAGGTCAGCCAGGCGCTGGACAGCAAAATCACCGCGCTGGACGATGCCGCCGCCTACCAGCCCGAGCTGCTGGACGCACGCGCTGAGCATGCTGCATTACCAGAAGCAGAGCGGGTCGCCCTGGCGGCCAACCCAATCCCGTCATTCGCCCAACGCTGGGCGCAAGGTTTCATGGCCGCAGTGGCGGCCTGGCCCGAAGAATGGGCCGGCCCACGCAACAAGGAAGCTCTCAAATGGCGCACGGCCGCGCTGGAATTTGTGACCGCGCTCACCCCAGATGACACCGATTCGCCCGAACTGCGCCCTTTTACAGATGAAACCGGCCCACCCACCGTGAGCAGCCAACGCATGAAGGCTTTTGGTGACGCGATTTGGGCGGTGTACAACATCCGCGAGATGTGGCTCAAGCTCGGCCCCCGAATTGAGACCGTGCTCAAGCCCGCAACGCCTGGGCGCAATGAGCCCTGCGCTTGCGGCAGCGGCAAGAAGTACAAGAAGTGCTGTGGTGCTTGATTTAAAAACAATAGCTGCTTGCGCTTGCTGCATAAGGGCTACAAGCCAAAACACTAGCCAATCAAGGCCACCGCCTTGATCTGCACCCAGACCGCCATGCCCGGCATCAGCCCCAACCCGGCGGCGGAGCGTTGCGTCAGCCGCGCCAGCATGGGAGATGACCCGACCTTGAGCCGCAGCAAGGCCAGTGCCGGATGGTGATCCGTGGCGATTTGCTCAAGCGTGGCAGGCAGGCAGTTCTGGATGCTGATGCCATGAACCGGCACCAGCGCAATGCTGACATCACGCGCCAAAATGCGCACCCGCACCGCGTCACCAAGAGCATGACCCGCGTCGCGCACCCACAGGCTGCCGCCGGGGAACTCGACGCGGGCCAGGTGCCATGGCGCATCACGCTCAGCCACCACCGCATCCAGCACCACACCGGCATCCTCGCCCAGATGAATCGGTAAATCGACGCGGGCCAGGGTCTCGGTCAAAGGCCCGGCAGCCACCGCACGGCCAGCTTCCATGACCACAATGTGGTCGGCCAGCCGGGCTACTTCGTCGGGGGAATGGCTGACATAGAGCACCGGCATGTCCAGCTCGCGGTGCAGCCGCTCCAGGTAGGGCAGGATTTCCTGCTTGCGTTTCAAATCCAGCGCGGCCAGGGGTTCGTCCATCAACAGCAGGCGTGGGCTCAGAGCCAGGGCACGCGCCATGCTGACACGCTGGCGTTCGCCGCCAGAGAGCCGGTCTGGCTTGCGCTCCAGCAGGTGGCCAATACCCAGCAGCTCAATCGCCGCATCCAGGCTGACGCGCTGGGCCTCAGACGTGCGCTTCAAGCCGTAGCGCAGGTTGCCCAGCACCGTCAGATGCGGGAACAGGCTGGCCTCCTGAAACACGTAACCCAAGGGACGCTGGTGTGTGGGCAGCCAGTGCTTGTTGTCCTGCCAAACCTCGCCGTTGACGGTAATTCTGCCCAGTGGCGCACGTTCCAGCCCGGCAATGCAGCGCAAGAGTGTGGTTTTGCCAGAGCCCGAGTGGCCAAACAAGGCGGTGACACCGCGTGCGGGCAAGTCCAGATCCACATCGAGTGTGAAACCCGGCCAGTCGAGTTGGAAACGGGCTTGAATACCGCTCATCTCAAGCCCCTCTCACCGGTTTGGGCCGCCAGGCGTACAGCGCCAGCAGCACCAGGAAGGAGAACACCAGCATCACCGCCGACAGACGGTGCGCATCCAGATACTCCATGGCTTCCACATGGTCGTAGATTTGCACCGAGGCCACGCGGGTCACGCCGGGCAGGTTGCCGCCAATCATCAGCACCACGCCAAACTCACCCACGGTGTGGGCAAAGGTCAGGATGGAGGCCGTCAAGAAGCCGGGCAATGCCAGCGGCACGGCCACGGTGAAGAAGGCATCCAGCGGCGAGGCCCGCAAGGTGGCGGCCACTTCCAACGGGCGTTCGCCGATGGCCTCAAAGGCGTTTTGCAGCGGTTGCACCATGAAGGGCAGTGAGTAAAACACCGAGGCGATGACCAACCCCCAGAAGGTAAAGGGCAACAAGCCGATGCCCAGCGCCTGGGTGAATTGCCCCACCGGGCCATTTGGCCCCATCGCCAGCAGCAGGTAAAAGCCGATGACGGAGGGTGGCAGCACCAGCGGCAGCGCCACCACCGCGCCCACCGGCCCTTTCCACCAGGCCTTGCTGCGTGCCAACCACCAGGCGATGGGTGTGCCGACCAGCAACAAGATCAGCGTGACGATGCCCGCCAGGCGCACGGTCAGCCAGATGGCTTGGAGATCATCAGCGTTCAGAAACATCGCGTCGTCCTGGGTTCAAGCGGGTTTACACCTCGGGTGAAAAACATTGGGCATGGTCGGCACATTCGCCGCACGAGGGTGCTGGGCAGACGTAAATGCCTTCCCTGGCGCAGTAGTGGCGGTAGATGAACTTCTTCCACTTCATGTCACCCACATTCAAGGTGGCCAGAGCCGGAAAGGCGGTGTTCATCAGCAGGGTGAGTTCATTACGGTTGTCCAGGCCCAGGTCTTGCCACAGGTGATTGCGGCCACAGCAGCTGTAGGCCACGATGTGGGCCAGCCAGACTTCCGATTCACGTTCCCCGGCGCGGTATTCCAGCAGCAAATTCAACAGGTCTTCCAGCTCGGCAATGTCTTCGCCGGGGCCATTTTGCAGGTTCAGGTGCTCACCGGAAAAATAGTCGTGCCAGAGGGTTTGAAAAGCCGGGGCGCTCAAACCCAGCGTGGCGCTCAGCACGCCTTGCTGGAGCGAGCGACCTACAGCCAAGCTGGCCAGCACCGGGCGCAAGGGGTCGGCCACGGCGTGCGCTGCGGCGGGCCGATTCAGCAGTTCAGTCATCAGCAGGCGGCGACAGTCGTGTGACGGGTTCATGGCACAAACCTCCTTTCAAACTGGATTCAATGGCGCGAAAACAAATCACGCAGCTTGCACAGCGTGGTGGTGATGTCAAAGCGGGTGTCGGCCAAGGCCTCACCGGCGATGATCTTGTGGAGCGCCGTGAGCGGATCGGTCTCGCCGGTCAGCACCACCTGGGCACCCCACTTCTCCATATGGCGAATGTAGCCGTCGCCGGCGCTGGCAGAAATCAGCACTTCCACGCCGTGCAACGGGTGTGGGCCATCGTCTTTGAAATGGTGCGGTAACTGCTCTTTGCTGAGCTGGATGCGCTGTGGCTCAGGCACAGGTGAGCCGGGTTGACAGTCAAACAGCAGCCAGTCGCGGGTTTGCCCGGCATGGCCGCTGACTTGTGCCCAGTTGTCTTTGGTGGCGATGGCAATTTTCATGATTTCAACCCGAGTGAAGTGAATTCTTGCAATGCCAAGCCAGTTTCATGCCAGCGGCTTGTTCAGGACAAATCGTAGCCATAGGATGTGATGATGGTTTTGGCTTTGTCGGCTTTCAGGTACTTCAGCAGCGCCTCGGCAGCCGGTTTGCCTTTGCCCTTGTCCAGAATAACGGCATCCTGGCGGATGGGCGAATACAGTTTGCCGGGAACCACCCATGACGAACCTTCGATCTTGCCGTCTTTGAGCACCTGCGACAGGGCCACAAAACCCAGCAAGGCGTTGCCTGAGCTGATGAATTGGTGGGTTTGCGCAATACTTTCACCGGTCACGATCTTGGTTTGCAAGCTGTCATACACGTTGAAGGATTTCATCACCTCAACTGCCGCTGCGCCATAGGGCGCGAGTTTGGGGTTGGCGATGGCGATGTGGTTGAACCCGCCGTTTTTCAGCACCGCACCGGCCTGATCAACGATGGCCGGTTTGGCCGACCACAGCACCAGTTTTCCCATGGCATAAGTGAACTGGCTGCCCGCCACGGCGGCATTTTCTTTC
>VIKI01000236.1 GCA_008080595.1 Comamonadaceae bacterium | reverse complement strand
ATCAGCGCCTGAATTCAATAGAAGTTCGACCATTTTCGGATTGCCGCTTCGAGTAGCTTCAATGAGTGCCGTTGAATTCCTTGTTGTTTCGTTGATTTTTGCATCAGTTGCCAAGGCTGCACTTGCCATCTGAGTGTCCCCATCCTGAGCTGCGCGCATTAAAAAGGTCGTTTCAGTGGCGTTGATCCGAACATGTGTATTGACGTTTGCTCCAGATTTAATGAGTATTCTGAACAGTTCCACATCGTGAGACGTTTTCGCGCAGGAAGTCGATCGACCTGAGAGGGTTAGCATCAACGCATTAGCAAGTGTTGTCTGCCGGTCTTCCTTTGACATTGGCTGGGCAAGTAGCGTCAAGACATCGTCATACTGCCTATCGGCAACGGCGTTAAGCAGATCCGAGCCAAAGTTATGGTTACAAGCTGGCACTGCCGCAGCAACTGAAGGAAACAATGTCAACCAAGCGAATAGGAATAGGAAAGCACAAGTTTTTTTCATATCGGATAACTCCCCATAACCCAGTCACGTAGGTCGGGTTAGCGCAGCGTAACCCGACATCTTCATGCCCTGCCGCATCTTTTTCTGCCACTTCATCAGGCTCCCGTCGGGTTACGCGCTAACAGTATCTACGGGGAGCTGGCGGGTTTATGCTTGTTCCAGAAACCGCTGGGCATCCAGCGCGGCCATGCAGCCGGTGCCGGCGCTGGTGATGGCCTGGCGGTAGATGTGGTCTTGCACGTCACCGGCGGCAAAAATGCCGGGCACGCTGGTTTGGGTGGCAAAACCCTTGTTGCCGCCCTGGGTCACGATGTAGCCGTTTTCCATGGTGAGCTGGCCCGCAAAGATTTCGGTATTGGGCGCGTGGCCAATGGCAATGAAGCAGCCTTTGAGCGCCACGTCTTCAGTGGCCCCGGTGTCGACATTTTTCAGGCGCACGCCGGTGACACCGCTGGCATCACCCAGCACCTCGTCGAGCGTGCTGTGGGTTTTGAGTTCAATGTTGCCGGCGGCCACTTTTTCCATCAGTTTGTCGATCATGATCGGCTCGGCGCGGAACTTGTCACGGCGGTGGATCAGGACAACCTTGGTGGCAATGTTGGACAAATACAGCGCTTCTTCCACCGCCGTGTTGCCGCCACCCACCACGCCCACCACATCGCCCCGGTAAAAGAAACCGTCGCAGGTGGCGCAGCCGGAGACACCACGGCCCATGAAGGCTTGCTCAGACGGCAGTCCCAGGTATTTGGCCGAGGCCCCGGTGGCCAGAATCAGCGCGTCGCAGGTGTAGGTGCCGCTGTCTCCGGTCAGGGTGAACGGGCGCTTGGAAAAATCAACCTGATTGATGTGGTCAAACACGATCTCGGTCTTGAAGCGCTCGGCATGGGCCAAAAAGCGCTGCATCAGGTCGGGCCCTTGCACGCCGTCCACATCGGCCGGCCAGTTGTCGACCTCGGTGGTGGTCATCAGCTGGCCACCCTGGGCAATGCCGGTGATCAGGAGCGGTTGCAGGTTGGCCCGCGCGGCGTAAATGGCCGCCGTGTAGCCGGCCGGGCCAGAGCCCAGAATGAGAACTTTGGAGTGTTTGATGTCAGCCATAAAGCGCCTTTCTTAAAATAGCCTTAATTGAGAAATACCAGCCGTGTACAGTTGCGGGTTTACCAGCAGCACAATTTGTGCATTTATTGGAACTGAACTGGAGCTTTTGAAAGGATTATCCGATGGCCGTGCTTACCAATCTTGACCTGTTGCGAAGAGTCAGTATTTTTTCTGAGCTGACTGATTTTCAAATGGGACAACTGGCTGATTCCGTCACCAAACGCCGGGTCAAACGGGGCGAACTGATTGTGGAGCAGGGAAAATACAGCAATGCCTTGTTCATCATTCTGTCAGGCAAGGCCCGGGTGGTGATGACCGACCGGCGCGGCAGGGAGGTGATTTTGGCGTTGATTGGTTCGGGTGATTATGTCGGCGAGATCAGCCTGATCGATGGCAAAAACCATTCCGCCAATGTGCAGGCTGAAACCCAATGTGATTTGCTGGTTCTTGGGCGCAATGAGTTCAAGAGTTGCCTGAACAACAACCATGCCATGGCCAATTCAGTGATCAAGGGCCTGGTGCACCGTTTGCGAAATGCCGATGAAAAAATCAGCTCGCTGGCCCTGATGGACGTGTATGGCCGGGTGGCGCAGACGCTGATGGCCTCGTCCCAGCCGATTGGTGAAAAGAAATTGTTGATTCGCGAAAAAATCACCCGCCAGGACATTGCCAAAAGGGTGGGAGCCTCGCGCGAAATGGTCAGCCGTGTGATGCGCGAATTTGAAGAGCAGGGTTTTATCAAAACCAATGAAGATGGCTCCATCTCCCTGACCGAGCGCCGTGCCACCGTGCGCTGACAGCCTGAACCCAATGACTTATTCACTCCAGACCTTACGCACCGGGCGGCAACGCACCGAAGCCCCCGAACGCTCCATGTGGGCGCGTTTTGCCAATGAGGTGTTTCTGTTGTTGGGGTTGCTGGGCTTGGTGTTGTGGCTGCTGGCTTTGGGCTCCTATTCCTTGCAAGACGCGGCCTGGTCGACCTCGGGCACGGGTGAGCCGCTGCGCAACAGCGCTGGGCGGGTTGGGGCCTGGTTGGCCGATGCCAGTTATTTCCTGTTTGGTTTTTCTGCCTGGTGGTGTGTGGCCGCCGGCTGGCGGGTCTGGCTGTCGGCGTTTGCCAGCTGGTTGCGTGGGCCGGACAAGCTGGCCGGTGCCAAAGCTGATGCCGAACCCGATTCGGCCTGGCCGACGCGCCGGGTGGTGTTCTGGCTGGGCCTGGTGCTGCTGATGCTGGCCAGCACGGTGCTGGAGTGGACACGGTTTTACAGCCTGGAGCCGCGTTTGCCCGGCCACAGCGGCGGCATTTTGGGCTACCTGCTCGGGCCGCTGGCCATGCAGTGGCTGGGCTTTGTTGGGGCCGGGCTGCTGGCGATTGTGGTCGGCGTGTTGGGCACCTCGATGGTGTTTGGTTTTTCCTGGCTGCACTTGTCAGAACGCCTGGGGGCCTGGCTGTTTGGCCAGATTGAAACTCGGCGTGAACAAAAAGAGCTGGCACAAGACAAGGCTTTGGGCCAGCAAGCGGCCAAAGAACGCGCCGAAGTGCTGGTGGAAGAACGCCAGGAGCAGGCGGTGCATCACCCGGTGCCGGTACGGATTGAGCCGGTGGTGGTGGATGTGCCCAAAAGCGAGCGGGTGGCCAAAGAGCGCCAGCAAACCCTGTTCATCGATCCGAGCGACAGCAAATTGCCGCAGGTGGATTTGCTCGATGCCGCCCTGGGCCGCCAGGAAACCGTGGCCCCCGAGACGCTGGAGATGACCAGCCGCATGATCGAGAAAAAGCTCAAAGACTTTGGTGTCGACGTGGAAGTGGTGCTGGCGCAGCCCGGCCCGGTCATCACCCGCTATGAAATTGAGCCCGCCACCGGGGTCAAAGGCTCGCAGATTGTCGGCCTGGCCAAAGACCTGGCCCGCAGTTTGAGCCTGGTGTCGATCCGCGTGGTGGAAACCATTCCGGGCAAGACCACCATGGCGCTGGAATTGCCCAACGCCAAGCGGCAAACCATCAAACTGTCTGAAATTCTGGGCTCTCAAACCTACCACGAGGGCAAATCCCTGCTGACCATGGGTTTGGGCAAAGACATTGTGGGCAAACCGGTGGTGGCCGACCTGGCCAAAATGCCGCACGTGCTGGTGGCCGGGACCACCGGCTCGGGCAAATCGGTGGGTATCAACGCCATGATTCTGAGCCTGCTCTACAAGGCCGAGGCACATGACGTGCGCCTGCTGATGATCGACCCCAAGATGCTGGAAATGTCGGTCTACGAAGGTATTCCACATCTGCTGTGCCCGGTGGTGACCGACATGAAACAAGCCGCCAACGGCCTGACCTGGTGTGTGGCCGAGATGGAGCGCCGCTACAAACTCATGAGCAAGATGGGGGTCCGTAACCTGGCCGGTTTCAATGCCAAGTGGGACGATGCCAAGGCGCGTGGCGAGTTCATCTACAACCCCTTCAGTCTGACCCCCGAAAGCCCCGAGCCGATTGAGCGCCTGCCGCACATTGTGGTGGTGATCGACGAGCTGGCCGACCTGATGATGGTGGTGGGCAAGAAGATTGAGGAGCTGATCGCCCGCTTGGCGCAAAAGGCCCGTGCCGCCGGTATCCACCTGATTCTGGCCACCCAGCGCCCCAGCGTGGACGTGATCACCGGCTTGATCAAGGCCAATATTCCGACCCGGATTGCGTTCCAGGTGTCCA
>VIKI01000235.1 GCA_008080595.1 Comamonadaceae bacterium | reverse complement strand
TCTTTCAGGCTGAGCTGGAACCAGTCGCGGCAGGTGATGCGGTTGCCGGTCCAGTTGTGGAAGTACTCATGGCCAACCACACTCTCGATGTTGGCAAAGTCGACATCGGTGGCGGTGGCCTGATTCGCCAGCACATATTTGGTGTTGAAGATGTTCAGGCCCTTGTTCTCCATGGCCCCCATGTTGAAGTCGCTGGTGGCCACGATCATGAAGCGCTCCAGATCCAGCGGCAGGCCAAAGCGGGCTTCGTCCCAGATCACCGACTTGATCAGCGACTGCATGGCATGTTCGGTCTTGTCCATGTCGCCGGGGCGCACATACACCTGCAACAGGTGCTCTTTGCCACTGCGCGAGATGATGTTCTGCTCGCGGCACACCAGTTTGCCGGCCACCAGGGCGAACAGGTAGCAGGGTTTTTTGTGCGGGTCGACCCAGGTGGCGAAGTGGCGGCCTTCTTCCAGCTCACCGCTCTCAAGCAGGTTGCCGTTGGACAGCAGCACCGGGTATTTCTCTTTGTCGGCACGCAGCGTCACGGTGAAGCTGGCCATCACATCCGGGCGATCCATGAAGTAGGTGATGCGACGGAAGCCTTCGGCCTCACACTGGGTGAAAAACGACTCGTTGCTGACATACAAGCCCATCAGCTTGGTGTTTTTTGCCGGGGCACAGGTGGTGAAGATTTCCAGCGCAAACGGCTCATTGCCCTCAGGCAGGTTTTCCAGCACCAGCTGGCTGCCATCCATTTTGAACGAGGTGCCCGCACCATTGACCAGCACCCGCGCCAGGTTGAGTTCGTCACCATCCAGGCGCAGTGCTTGTGCGGGCATGTCAGGGTTGCGACGCAGCGTCATCTGGTTCAGCACGCGGGTTTTAGCGGGGTCCAGATCAAAGCTCAAGTGGACGGTATCGATCCAGAACGCCGGGGCGCAGTAGTCGGCACGGCGCACCATGGTGGCGGGGCCGGTTGAATCACGCAGTTGCAACATTGAGAGTCTCCAAAAATTTTGATTCCAACAGATCGAGGTAATTGGCCGCCGCCGTCAGCACATGCGGCCCGGCCAGTTGATGGGCTGGGTGGCTGGTGCACATGGCCACCGCGCGCATGCCCGCACGGCGGGCAGCTTCAATGCCAAAAGGCGCGTCTTCAAACACAATGCAGTTGTTTGCTGGTGTATTCAGACGCTTGGCTACTTCTAAAAATATAGCGGGTTCGGGTTTGCCAGCCAGGCCTTCGTCCCCCCCCACCACCGGCAGTGGTGCGCCGGGCAATTGCAAATGCTGCATGGCAAAGGCAATGTTGTGGCGGTCGCCCGCCGTGCCTACACCCACTTTCAAGCCCATGGCTTGCGCTGCTGC
This sequence comes from Comamonadaceae bacterium, assembly GCA_008080595.1. Taxonomy (GTDB): domain Bacteria; phylum Pseudomonadota; class Gammaproteobacteria; order Burkholderiales; family Burkholderiaceae_C; genus Rhodoferax. Next base: position 5,365 of record VIKI01000235.1, on the reverse strand, counting down.
ACAAAAAGGCTTGAAGCCCGCCACTTCGGCAAACACCGGGCCAAACATGTCGCGGTAAATGGCTTCTTTCTCGGCAATCAGCGTCCAGGCTTCGTCGTCTGGCATCGGGCGCTGGAACAACTCACGCATGCATTCGGCCCCGGTGCGCCCAGTGGTGCGGCGCATCAAATCCGGCAGATCAATGGCTAGACCGTGGCGTTGGCTGAAAACGGCCCAGCTTTGTCCATGATGGCCCATGGAATCAATCATGGTGCCATCCATGTCAAAGATCAATGCATCAGTTTGGCCTTTGGCGCTTGTTGAATAAGCGCAAGCAGCTCTATTTTGCATAGCAATTGGCATCACACGCCCTGCTTCAAAGACGCTTCAATGAACTGATCCAGATCACCGTCCAGCACTTTTTGTGTGGCGGAAGTCTCGTAGTTGGTGCGCAAGTCCTTGATGCGGCTGTTGTCCAGCACGTAGGAGCGAATCTGATGGCCCCAGCCCACGTCGGTTTTACCATCTTCGAGCTTTTGCTGCTCTTCTTGCTGCTTGCGCAACTCGTGGTCATAGAGCTTGGAGCGCAGGCGTTTCCAGGCCACGTCGCGGTTGCTGTGCTGGCTGCGGCCGTCCTGGCACTGCACCACGATGCCGGTGGGAATGTGCGTCATACGCACGGCGGAATCGGTCTTGTTGATGTGCTGACCACCCGCACCGCTGGCGCGGAAGGTGTCGATGCGCACGTCGCTGGGGTTGATGTTGATCTCGATCGAATCATCAATCTCCGGGTAGACAAACACGCTGGCAAAGCTGGTGTGGCGGCCACCGGACGAGTCAAACGGGCTCTTACGCACCAGGCGGTGCACGCCGGTTTCGGTGCGCAGCAGGCCAAAAGCGTACTCGCCTTCCACCTTGAACGACGCGCCTTTGATGCCAGCGGTGTCGCCCGGGGTTTCGTCTTCAATCTCGGTCTTGAAACCCTTGCGCTCGCAGTAACGCAGGTACTGGCGCAGCAACATGCTGGCCCAGTCGCAAGCCTCGGTACCACCGGCCCCGGCCTGGCCTGGATGTCCAGAAAGCAGTTCAGCGGGTCGGCCGGGTTGTTGAACATGCGGCGGAATTCCAGACCCTTGACGATCTCTTCCAGCTTGGCCACTTCGGCCTCGATGGTGATCAGCCCGGCTTCGTCATTGTCGTCACGGCTCATCTCAAACAACTCGGTGTTGTCAGACAGCTCGCGTTGCAGGTCGTCAATGGTGACCACCACGCCGTCCAGCGCCTTTTTCTCTTTGCCCAGCTCCTGGGCACGCTTGGGGTCGTTCCAGACGGTCGGGTCTTCCAGCGAGGCGTTGACGGTTCTCAGGCGCTCAAATTTGGCATCGTAGTCAAAGATACCCCCGTAATTCAAGGGTGCGGGCCGTCAAGTCGGTCAGTTGGTTGCCAATGGCGTTGATGCGTTCTGCTTCCATGGGGGAAATCCTGTTCTTGCGTTGTGACAAATAAACGCGGATTTTCTCATGCCAGACTGACTTGATGAATTCAGGCTGCGGCCAGCCGGGCCAGCTTGTTTCCCGGCTTGTCTGGCAGACGGAACACCGACACTTTTTGCACCATCTCCTGTGCTTGCATTCTGAGGCTGTCGGCAGAGGCCGCCGTTTCCTCAACCAGGGCCACATTTTGCTGGGTGGACTGGTCAATCTGGGACACGGCCTGGCCCAGCTGCGTCACGCTGGCGCTTTGTTCGTGGTTGGCTTGGCTGATGGCGCTCATGAGGTCGGTCACCTGGTGGATCGAGCTCACTACCGCCTGCATGGTCGAGCCGGCCTGGGTAACCAGCGTGGAGCCCAGTTGCACCCGTTGCACACTGGTATCGACCAGAGCTTTGATTTCTTTGGCGGCATCTGCGCTGCGCAGCGCCAGATTGCGCACCTCGCTGGCCACAATGGCAAAACCGCGCCCCTGGTCTCCAGCGCGTGCCGCTTCCACCGCGGCATTGAGCGCCAGAATATTGGTCTGGAACGCAATGCCATCAATCACGCTGATGATGTCGGCAATGCGAGACGATGCATCATCAATGCTTTTCATGGTGTCAATCACGCGGCCCACCACCTCGCCACCCTGTGTGGCCACCTTGGAGGCTGCGCTGGCGAGTTGATCGGCCTGCTGGGTGTGTTCGGCGTTGATCTTGACCGACGCGCCCAATTGCTCCATGGATGCCGAGGCTTCCTGCAATGCGGTGGAGGTGTTTTCCGTGCGGTTGCTCAAGTCGCCGCTGGCCACGGCAATCTCGGCACTGGCATTGGCCACACTGGTGGCGCTTTGGCGGATGTAGCCCACCACCTTGACCAGGCTGGTCTGCATGGTGTGCAGGGCGTTGAGCAATTCGGCCACCTCATCTTTGCCGCTCACGGGCGACGCAGCCGTCAGATTGCCCTCGGCCACGGCCCGCGACACGTCGACCGCACGTTGCAGCGCCCGCACCTCTCTCCGGCTGAACATCAGGCTGCCCACCAGACTGACCAAGCTCACGCCCAGCATCAGCACCAGACTGATCCTGGCGGCCCGTTGGCTGGACTGGGCGGCCTGGGTGGCCACGGCACGGCTGCTGGTTTCGATTTTTTGGCTCGCCTCGTCCAGCAAGTTGGCCGGCGCTCTGTCAATGCCTTGTACCGCCTTGTCGCCTGCGGCAGCGTCAAACCCGGCGGCCTTGAAAGCCTCAAACCCTTTGCGGTAGGCCGCGCCCATGGTGCTGTGAGCCTGTGTGAATTTCTCCACCAAGGCACTGGCCTGCGGATCCAGCCTGGCCAGAGCGGTTTGCAACTGACTGGCTTGCGTGGCGATGGCACTTTCATTTTTCTGGAAAGCGGCCCAGTAACGTTCAAGCTGCTTGGGGTCTTGGCCGCGCAGCAGCACGTTTTTCCACTCCTGGACTTGCACCTTGAATTGGTTGAGCATTTGGGCCACCGCACGTTCGTTGTCGTGGTGGGCCTGCACCGTGATCTGGTAGGTGTTCAGTGCCTGACTGAGTTGGTACAGGCCAAACAACGCGGCTCCCATCAGGAGCACAGATGCCAAAGAAAAAGCCAATGGCAGCTTGAGGCTAAGCTTCATTTTTCTCTCCCTTGTCTGGGCTGTTTGACAGACTGACCAGACAAATTAGGCGGGAAAAGCAAGTGCCTTGGTGATAGGGCTTACCCTTATCTTTAAGGGAATATCAAGCGTCTCTGATGTGGATCAAACCGTAAGTTTTTCAACTGGCCGACAGGAAGCGTTCAATCAACTCGGCCACCGCCAGCGGCTGGTCGTGGTGCAGCATGTGGCCGCAATCGTCTACCTGGGCGATCTGGACATGGGCCACCGATTTCAGCCGCTCATGGTGCTGCGCCAGGGTGAATTTGCCTTTCCACCAAATTGCCATGCTGTCGTCCGAGGCCTCCAGCATCAGCGTCGGGGCGGTGATGGCACGGAAAATCGCCAGCACTTCATCTTCGCGGTAGAGCTGGGCGGTGGTGATCTTGTGCGCGGCTTCGCCCAGAATCGACCATTGGCCAGGTGTCAGCTCTGCCGACCAGTGGCTGGCCAGCCAGCGGGCTTTGTCGGGGGTCAAGCGCCGGTTGGTCTTCATCAAGCGCCTGGCCACGGCCTCCAGCGAGTCATAGGTTTTGAGCTGCATCTCCCCTTGGGCTTGCTGTTTCAGCTCGTCCATCCACTGGGCGTATTTGCCTGCCGCCTGTTCGGGCCGGGTGGCTGGCATGCCAAAACCTTCCAGATTGATCAGGCGGCGAATCCGCTCGGGGCGCACCCCGGCGTACAACATGACCACATTGCCCCCCATGCTGTGGCCAACCAGATTCACCGCCTGGCCGGGTGCGTAATGGTCCAGCAGCGCATCCAGATCGGCCAGGTAGTCGGGATACCAAAAACAATCTGCCCCGCCAGAGGCGGTGAGCCCAAAGCCACGCCAATCGGGGGCAATGATGAAGTGATCGGCCTGGAGCGCGTCCACCACAAACTGAAAACTGGCCGCCACGTCCATCCAGCCGTGCACCAGCACCAGCGGGGTTTTGCCGGGCGCTGGGTTGCCCCAGCGGCGCACGTGGTAGTTGAGGGAGCGAATAGGGACAAACTCGCTGTTGGAGATGCGTTGGATTGAGTACATTTGGTCGATCATAAGGAGATGTTCCCATGCCCGTCAGTCAAGCCAGTGACAAGGCCGAATCCACCCCGCTCTGGCAATTGCCCGAAAGCTACACCCGCCTGCACCAGGGCCTGCGTTGGCAAGTGCCTGAGCAGTTCAACATGGCGCAGGCCTGCTGTGCCCGCTGGGCGGGTTTGCCGGATGCTTCCAAAAGAATAGCTGTTTGCGCATATCAGACAAGCGCTACAAGCACTTTTTATACGTATTTTGAGCTGCAACAGCAGGCCAACCGCCTGAGTACGGTGTTGGCGGGCCTCGGCGTGCGTCAGGGCGACCGGGTGGCAATTGTGCTGCCGCAGAGTTTTGAGGTCTCTGTGGCCTACATGGCGGTGCTGCAAATGGGCGCGGTGGCCATGCCGTTGTCGCAACTCTTTGGGCCAGAGGCGATTGAATTCCGCTTGCAAGACAGTCAGGCTGTGGTCGCCATTGGGGATGCCCAAACCCTGCCCAATGTGCAGGCGGTGCGGGCCCGTTGCCCGGCTTTGCGTCAACTGATCGGTGTGGGCTTGGCCGAGGATCAAGCCGCACTGGCTGATGTGTCCTACGCCCAGGCCCTGGCACAAGCCAGCGATTCGTTCAGCTTGGTCGCCACCCGCGCCGATGATCCCGCCATCCTGATCTACACCAGCGGCACCACCGGCAACCCGAAAGGGGCGCTGATCCCGCACCGCGCCCTGATCGGCAACCTGAGCGGCTTTGTCTGCAGCCAAAACGGTTTTGGCTTTGGCCTGGGTGAGGAAGCCGATACGGTCGCGTCATTAAACGCCTTGGCCAGCACTGAATCTCTGCCCAGCGGATCAGAAGCCGTGTTCTGGAGCCCGGCCGACTGGGCCTGGACCGGTGGGCTGATGGACGCGCTGCTGCCTTCGCTGTTTTATGGTCGCCCCATCGTCGCCTTCAACGGCCGGTTTGGCCCGCAGACCGCGCTGGAGCTGATGCGCGACTGCGGTGTGACCCACACCTTTTTGTTCCCCACCGCGCTCAAAGCCATGATGAAGGCCTACCCCGGTCGCGCCGACCAGACCGTGCAGCAGCAATTTGGCCTGCACTTGCAAGCCATCATGAGCGCGGGCGAGGCGGTCGGTGACGCGGTGTTTGACTACTGCAAAGCCCAGCTGGGTGTGACGGTGAACGAGATGTTTGGCCAGACTGAAATCAACTACATCGTGGGAAATAGCGCCGCCG
>VIKI01000234.1 GCA_008080595.1 Comamonadaceae bacterium | reverse complement strand
CCAGCCGTCCAACCCGGTGTCAATAACGGTGGCCGCATTGAACTCAACGCCAATGCCGAACTGCTCAAAAATGGCGACAACTTCGTGACCGCCCGTGGCACACTGATCGTGCCAGTGAATGGCACCGCCGTGGCGATTGACGATGCCTGGCTCAAGTTCGGCAACAGCAGTGTGGATTTCAAAGTAGGCCGCCATGAAGCCGCTGACCTGTTCCCGGTGGGCAAGGACACCGTGCTCGATTTGTCCACCGCCGCAGGCTACCGCGCCAATGCGTTGCGTGGCCGCGTGACCGATGGCCGCCTGCATGCCGTGTTGGGCCTGAATGCGTCGTCCGCTTTGCGCATTGAATTGGGGCTGGTGACTGAAGACAAAAACGACTCCCTGCTGGCTGCACCGACCAAAGCCCACGGCCTGCGCCCAACCCTGGTTTACAGCGCTGGCCCATTGGCTTTGCGTGCCGGTGTCGAGTCTTACAAAATTGGCAAAACCAGCTATACCGGTACCGGCCTGTCGGCAGGTTATGCGTTTGCCGCTGACAGCAATGTCAACGCCAACTATGCCCGCCGCACATCGAACAACGCAGCATTGGCTGATGCCTCTTCCTTTGGTCTGAATGTGGTGTTCGGTGCCGCTGGCCTGGGTTATGTGAAAGACAAAAACCACAGCGTCGGAGCCACGGCTGCGGTCGATGTGAGCACCGTGTACGCTGCCTACACCATCCCGCTGCTGGGTGTCAAAGGTGCAACTACGCCTTCTGAGCATGGGTTTGATTTTCCGAGGTTGAATTTCCTAAGGTTAACCCTCCAAGGTTGACATTTGGCTCAAGACTCTTGCGGGTCTTGAGCCTTTTTTTCAAACCGATCAAGCCAATAGCGAGGAGTCTCTGCGAACCAGTTCTGCAGGCAGGGTCACAACCCGGCGCGGGCCACCCTGGATGACCTCAAACAACACGTCAACCAGTGCATGCCCGGCCTGTTCAGTCGGTTGCCGGATGGTGGTGAGTGAGGGGTGGATGTGTGCCGCCAGAATAATGTCGTCGTACCCCGCCAGTTTGACTTGGGTAGGCACCGTAATACCGCGTTCACTGAGGGCCCCAATCAAGGAAATGGCAGTCACATCGCTGGTAGCAAAAATAGCATCAAACTCAACCTGTTGATTCAGCCACCGATCAATCGTTTCACGGATGCGGACATCACCAAACAGAAACGACTGCACCAAGCGCATGTCCAGGGGGTAAGCCGCTTCTTGCATCGCACGCTGGTAACCCAGATAACGCTGCCCGGCCTCTGGGTGACTGGTGTCGCCAAAAAAAGCAATGCGTTTGCACCCCTGTTCAATCAGATGCCGCGTGGCCAGGTAGCCGCCAGCGGCGTTGTCCCCCCCCACGACGGAATAAACGGAGTCTGGCAAATTAGCCCCCCACACCACACTTGACCATTGTCAAACATGGTTGTCAGTGAGTTAGTGTGGCCATCCCGGAAACGGGTCAGCATCAAACTCATGCCGCGCGCATCCAGTGCATCCGCAATCGATCCCAGGATGCTGAGCAGAAAAGGGTCTGAGATGGCCTGTGAACTGTCGCCCAGAATCACCACCCCAATGGTGTTCACGTCGCGTTTGCGCAAGTTGGCGGCCCCCACATTGACCCGGTAATTGAGCGTGCGTGCCAGTTCACGAATGCGCTCTCGGGTGGCCTCGGGAATCAAGGGGCTGCCGCTGAGCGCACGCGACACGGTAGAGGCCGACACCCCAGCCATACGTGCAATGTCCGTCATCTGCATGTTGCGGCGGGCCTTGGGCGGTGTCGCTGCGGGGCTGGTTGACGTGGGTTCTGGATTGGGCTTGGATGACATGGCTGGATTATTCCATTCTCGCCATAACGGTTTTTCTGGTTGGGTTTTGTTCAGAAGCCTAGGGCAAACCCCTATGTGCAATCGATTGCATAACTCCTTAAAATTATTCCGTTGCGAGTCGTTGGTCATGCGACAGGCCCGCGAACACACACCGTTTCACTCACTTGAACCAGGCAGATCACCCATGAGCCAATCCGATGTCCGTTTACGCAATATTCAAAAGGTTTACAACAAGGTCAGCGTGATCCATGGCATTGACCTGGACATTGAACCGGGTGAATTTGTGGTGTTTGTCGGCCCATCAGGCTGCGGCAAGACCACCTTGCTGCGCATGATTGCCGGGCTGGAAGAGATCAGCAGCGGCAGCTTGACCATTGGTGGCCAAGCGGTCAAAGACTTGCCACCCAGCGAACGTGGGGTGGCGATGGTGTTCCAGAGCTATGCGCTGTACCCGCACAAAACGGTTTTTGACAACATGGCTTTCGCGCTGAAGATTGCCAAGGTTCCCAAACCGGAAATCGAACGCCGCGTCAAGGAAGCCGCCGAAATTCTGCAGTTGGGCGACTACCTGGAGCGTCTGCCCAAGGCCTTGTCTGGCGGACAGCGCCAGCGGGTGGCGATTGGCCGCGCCATCGTGCGTGACCCCAAGGTGTTTTTGTTTGACGAGCCACTGTCCAACCTGGATGCCGCTTTGCGCACCAAGATGCGGGTCGAACTGGCCACGCTGCACCGCCGCCTGGGGGCCACCATGATCTATGTGACACACGACCAGGTGGAGGCCATGACCCTGGCCGACAAGATCGTGGTGCTCAACAAGGGCCGCATCGAGCAGGTGGGGCGACCGCTTGAGCTGTACAACACGCCTGCGAGCCTGTTTGTGGCCGGCTTCATTGGTTCACCCCAAATGAACTTCATCACCGGCGACTTTGCGGCGCAACGGGGGGCCACCACCGTCGGGGTGCGACCCGAGCATTTGAAGCCTCTGGCCGGTGGCCCGATCAAAGGGGTTCTCAAGCATCTGGAGCAATTGGGCAATGAAACCTTTGCCTACATTGACACCCAGGGCCTGGGGGAAATCACCGCCCGCATGGATGGCACCCTGTCATTGGAGCCGGGCGGCGCGATTGAGCTGGGCTATGCCGCAGAGAACCTGTTCCGCTTTGACGCAGCCGGCTTGCGGATGTGATCGCATCACAAAACCATTGAATTTGAACAGTTTTGCTTTGCGGATTGGCCGTGAAGTATTTTGAGGAGAAGACTTGCATGTTTCATAAAACCATCGTCGCTGGTGCATCCGCACTGGTATTGGCAGCGCTGACCAGTCCATCCATGGCGGCCGACTACAAAGGCCCGGATCTCAAAGGTGAGGTGGTGACCGTCACCTGCCCCTGGACCGGGGCCGAAGAGGGTATGTTCAAAAAAGTGGTTGCCAATTTTGAAAAAGCCACCGGAGCCACCGTCAAGCATTCCTGCTCACAAAGCTCTGAGCAGCAAATTGTGATCGACATCAAGGCGGGCTCACCAACCAATATTTCCGTCTTTCCCCAGCCTGGGCTGGCCGCCAACATGGCCGCCATGGGTGGCTTGACCCCGCTGGGCAACAAAGCCCGTGACTGGGTTAAAACCAACTACGCTGCCGGAAAATCCTGGGCTGACCTGGGCACTTACAAGAACAAGGCCGGCAAAGAAGAGTTCTACGGCATGTTTTTTAATGTCAACGTCAAGAGTCTGGTCTGGTACATCCCGGAAAACTTCAAGGAAAAAGGCTACAAGGTGCCCGCATCCATGGAAGACCTGCAAACCTTGACTAAAAAAATCGCCGCTGACGGTGGCAAGCCCTGGTGTATTGGCCTGGGCAGTGATGCCGCCACCGGTTGGCCCGCCACCGACTGGGTCGAAGACATGATGCTCAGAACCCAATCCCCTGAGGTTTATGACGGCTGGGTCAACAACAGCGTCAAGTTCAACGACAAGCGTGTCATTGAGGCCATCGAGGCTTACGGCTGGTTCTCCAAGAATGATGCTTATGTCGATGGCGGTGCCAAGGCGGTAGCCACGGTCAGCTTCAAAGACAGCCCCAAGGGGATGTTTGGTACACCGCCCAAGTGCTACATGCATCGCCAGGCCAGTTTCATTCCAGCCTTCTTCCCGGAAGGCAAGGCCGAGGATGCGGACTTCTTCTACTTTCCGTCCTACAGCAGCAAAAAGCTCGGGAACCCGGTGCTCGGTGGTGGCACGATTCTCACCATCACCAAAGACAGCAAGGGCGCACGCGCCTTCATGGACTATCTGCAACACCCCCAGGCCCACGAGATTTGGATGGCCGAAGGTGGTTTCCTGACACCGCACAAAGGGGTTGATCTGGCCAAGTACAAAACCAAAGGTCTACGCAAGCAGGGCGAGATTTTGCAAAACGCCACCACCTTCCGTTTTGATGGCTCTGACCTGATGCCTGGCGCAGTGGGCGCTGGCAGCTTCTGGAAAGGCATGGTCAATTTCGCCGGTGGTCAATCGGCCAAAGAGGTGGCCGATGACATCCAGAAGAGCTGGGATGCACTGAAACAAACCACAACCCTGGGGCATCACGTGGCACGCCGAGTGCTGCGTGATGCCTGGTCGTCCGTTTCACCAAGGTTCAACCATGTCTGACCCTATCGTCCAAACCCTGACCGCCGTGGTGGCCAGTATCGCGGTTTGTCTGCTGTATTTTGCGGGAACCAATTTCCTGCTGGATCGCCTCATCGCCCTGCCGTTTGCCCCCAGAAACCGGCGTGAAACGATCCGTGCGCATGTACAACCGTGGTTGTTCCTGGCACCCGCCTTGCTGTTGCTCGGGGTGTACCTGGTTTACCCGCTGTTCGAGACGTTCAGGCTGAGTTTTTTTGATGCCACCGGAACCCGGTTCGTCGGCTTGGCCAACTACACCTGGGTCTTGGTCGACCAGTCTTTCCTGATCACCATCCGAAACAACTTCATGTGGTTGCTGGTGGTGCCGGCCCTGTCCACCGCCATGGGGCTGCTGGTGGCGGTGCTGGCAGACCGTACCTGGTGGGGCGGGTTTGCCAAGTCCATGGTGTTCATGCCCATGGCCATCAGCTTTGTCGGGGCCAGCGTGATCTGGAAGTTTGTGTTCGATTTCAAAGGCCCGGATGCCGAGCAAATCGGCATTCTCAATGCCCTGGTCATGGGCTTGGGGTTGAAGGCCCAGGCCTGGGTGACCGTGCCGTTCTGGAACAACTTTTTCCTGATGGCGATTCTGATCTGGATTCAGACCGGTTTTGCCATGGTCATTCTTTCTGCCGCACTGCGTGGCGTGCCCACAGACACCATTGAAGCGGCCCGCATGGATGGGGCCACAGAATTGCAAATCTTTTTCGAGATCATGGTGCCGCAGATCATGTCTACCGTGCTGGTGGTGTGGACCACCATCACCATCACGGTGCTCAAGGTGTTTGACATTGTTATGGCCATGACCGGCGGGCAGTGGGACACCAGCGTGCTGGCCAATTTGATGTACGACTGGATGTTTCGCGGCGGCGGCGACTATGGCCGCAGCTCCACACTGGCCATGGTGCTCATGTTTGCGGTGATCCCCGTGATGGCTTTCAACATTCGCCGCTTTCGCACCGAGGAGTCTCAGCGATGAAAAAATTCTTCAGCCTCCCGTCCATCCTGGCGCAATTGATGCTGGTGACCATTGTGGCGGTCTGGGTACTGCCCACCTTCGGCCTGCTGGTGTCGAGCTTTCGAGACAAAGAGCAACTGATATCCAGCGGCTGGTGGACCGCCCTGTCAACCCAAACCCGGCCCGACATGCGGCGCACCGGTGGTGTGCAAAGTGTGGTGCAAGAGGGCGACCAGTACGTGATTTCCGGGCGGCTGTTTGGTGAAAACGCCTCCG
>VIKI01000233.1 GCA_008080595.1 Comamonadaceae bacterium | reverse complement strand
AGGATAATTTTGCCAATATGAATACATCTGTGCCAGTGAACAAATTAGCAAAGGTTGACTCCGGCGGTTTTGGAGTCTGGCTCGCGCAAGTGCTGGCCATATTTCGAGCTTCGCAGGGCCTGTCATTTCGTGTGGTGGTACTGTAGTGGCTCTACCTCCTTGTCAGGGCCGACCGAAATTGCAGAAACGATCATTCGGGAAAGCCGCGAGTTTGAGGCGAACAGGCAAGTTGATGTGTCAGAAAAACTGTGGCCGCTCTTTTTAGATTGCACAAATGACAGACTCGCGTTCCACTACCGAAAAAGGCAACGCTCTGGAGCGACACATACGGGATCTGTTTCAAGTTGAAATTGATGCCGATAGGTTTTGGGCAAAGAAACAGAACTGCAAGGTTTTCTTGAAGAAAGGTTACTTTTCGAAAGACCGAGGAACCGACATCATCTTTGACGTTTCCATCGAGTTATACCTACCAGGTGCACGCGAATATTCTTCATTGGTGCTTATCGAGTGCAAGAGCTATGGACGCAGCATTCCTGTCGATGATGCTGAGGAGTTTTTTGCGAAGGTTCAACAGGTGGCCGCAGCCAATGCCAAGGCAGTCATCGCATCGACTGCTTCCTTTCAATCTGGCACTCTTCAATTCGCCAAGTCGAAGGGTATCGGCCTTATCCGCTACTTTTCCCCCGACCATTTCAAATGGGAGCTCAAGCGTTCACCTTCGGCAACAGCCCGGACTACCTCGGACGAGGATGCTGAACAGATTGAATCTGCGCTCTCTCAGGAAGATTTTCGTAGTCTTGCCTTTGACCTGCACATGCGATCCACGGTTCGAGACACAAACTCTCTATGGGACTTTTTTGAAGATTTGATGCTTGATTCTGGCCTCACAGCCGAGCAAGTGCTATGTGTGTCAAACCCGCGAAGCAAGCTGACCAATCAGGTGCCGTTCTACGGAAAAGATGATCTGGAGATCATGGGGATCAAAGCGCTTAGTGGACTCGGCTACGCTGGTGGCGAAGTCAATCTTGATCTGTTTTGTGCCAGAGAGGCTGCACGTACAGGACTAGTTGTTGAAACAGGGGTGCCATCACCCGATACAGATGCATCCAAGCCGGTTCTCGGTCGGATAGTGTTTGATCCCTTGGTCATTCAGGTGTACGTAGGTACGACCGTCAACCGAGGTCGGGATCGATTCACTCTGGCGCACGAACTGGCGCATCACCTCTTGGATCATGGTCGCCATCTTGTTCGTGAGTCTTGTGACGACAACGATTTCATACTCAGGCGGTCAGTTGCAATTGATGGAAGTGACATATTGCGCATGGAGTTCCAGGCTAACTATCTCGCAGCCAGCCTACTAATGCCTCACACTTATGTTAAGGATGACTTCCATTACGTGGTGAGGACACTGGGGATTTCAGACAAGGGTTTTGGTCCGTTGTATGTGGACGATCAACCATGCAACATTCAAAACCTCAATGTTGTAACGGTACACCTGATGAAGAAGTATGGTGTGTCGCGAACTGCGGTAAAGATTCGCTTGGATTCGATGGGCCTGCTCCGCGATACAAGAGGCAGTTCAGGCCCTCGGTCGATCCAAGGCATCCTGACATCTCGGTACGACGAATGAAGAAATACTCACCAATCCTCCTTTGAGGATACTCAAGATTCCCACGATCTGGAGATCGTTACTCTCGCCAAGTCAAACTATATAGCTGCAGTCTGGGGCATCTTTATATGAGGGCGCACTCAAATCCAAGTGCAACACTGGCATAGTTTATTGGATTGACTCTGGAGCCACCTCAAGGCGCTCAAGCCACTGTCGATAGACCTCGATTGGTGAGGCCCAGCCAAGTGTTTGGCGAGGCCTGTTATTTATCCCATCGGCAATCGACCCAATCCCCGCACCCTCGCCACCCAGCCGGTGCGCACTGCTCAGGGTGTTCTTGATCAGCATGGTCACCGTCATCGGCCCCACGCACCGTGCACCGGGCACCGGGGTGATCCAGGAGGCTTTTTTCTTCACGCCTTGAATATCCACATCACCGACGATGCGCCCATCGGGCAGGCGGTTGATGTCGACATCGATCACCACCTCGCCACGGCGTACCATTTGCGGCACGATCAGGCCGGGTTTGCCGGCGGCCACGATCAGGATGTCAGCCAGGATGGTGTGCTGCGCCAGGTCGCGCTAAACTTTGCCCATGAAAACCACACTGCAACCCATTGAACATCTTGGCCGATTCGAGCGCTTGCAATTGGTAGAAGACCTCTGGGATGAGTTTTCTGCCGAGTCCACACCGGAAACACGCGCGGAAGTTCTTGACGAATTGGTACGCCGCGCCAATTGGCGTGACAGTCACCCTCCCGCTGGGAAAACCCTGGCCCAAATTGCCGAAACGCTTGGTGTCCATCTGTGACTTGGCGAGTCGTCTTTGAGCCTCCCGCGCAAGCGGAAATTGCTGAAGCATTTGCTTGGTATGAGGCGCGAAGTTACGGGCTTGGCGGCGATTTTTTACGGGTCATTGCTGCGGCAGAAGAGCAACTCAGCCGCAATCCTGAAGCTTATCCCGCAACACGTGACCGTTTTCGGCGCATCCTGTTGCGGCGCTTTCCTTATGCACTTCACTTTGAACTGTTGAACGACCACCGCGTGTCGGTTTTGGCCTGTCTGCATCACCGACAAAGTCCCGCTCGCTGGCCCGGGAATTAATGGCTTGCAGTGCTGGTGGCCTCAATGCCCCTGCACGGTCGGCGCATCCCACCCCATCGACCCAATCCCCGCACCCTCGCCACCCCGCCGGTGCGCACTGCTCAGGGTGTTTTTGATCAGCATGGTCACCGTCATCGGCCCCACACCACCCGGCACCGGGGTGATCCATGAAGCCTTCTTCTTCACGCCTTCAAAGTCCACATCACCGACGATGCGCCCGTCCGGCAGGCGGTTGATGCCCACGTCAATGACCACCGCGCCACGGCGCACCATTTGCGGCACGATCAGGCCGGGTTTGCCGGCGGCCACGATCAGGATGTCGGCCAGGATGGTGTGCTGGGCCAGGTCGCGCGTTTTGGCGTGACAGACGGTGACGGTGGCCTCTTTTTGCAGCAGCATCAGCGCCATCGGTTTGCCGACGATGTTGCTGGCTCCGACGATGACGGCGTTTTGCCCGGCTACGTCGATGCCGGTGGTCTCCAGCAGCAGTTGCACGCCATAGGGGGTGCAGGGCGGAAAGATGGTGTTGCCGGTGGCCAGTGCGCCCACGTTGTAGAGGTGAAAACCGTCCACATCCTTGTCCACGTCAATGGCTTCCAGCACGCGGCGCACGTCGATGTGCGCAGGCATGGGCAGTTGCACCAGGATGCCGTGCACTGTGTCGTCGGCATTGAGCTTGGCAATCAGTTGCAGCAGCTCGGCCTCTGAGGTGTCCACCGGCAGCACATGGCTGCTGGAGTGCACGCCGCATTCTTCGCAGGCGCGAACCTTATTGCCGACGTAGACGCGCGATGCCGGATTGTCGCCCACCAGGATCACCGCCAGGCCGGGATTAATGCCGCGCAGGCGCAGCTCATCGGCCTCGCGTTTGAAGTCTTGGCGCAGCTTGTGTGACAGGGCTTTGCCGTCAATGATTTTTGCCGTCATGCTGATACTGTCTCCGGGGTTGTGCTGCGCCACACCTTCACCGGCTGGCGCAGCGCTTGAATGTGGTCAAACGGGTCCCGCGCCAGCAGCACGGCATCCCACGGTGCGCCGGGNNNAACACGGCGTGGCCATGTTCTACGCCCATGCTGCCAGCATCCGTGCCCAGCAGCAGGGGCACGCCCATCTCTCGCGCCAGCAGCAGGTGCTGCGCGTGCTCGTCGAGAATGCGGCGCAGGTTGCCCACCGTCTCGGGCTTCCAGCCCACGGCCTGGGGCTGTGCCCACTGAAAGTGCACCGGGCAAAAGGTGGGTGTCCAGGCGACCTGGTTCTGTGCCATCAGTGCCAGGGTGTCGCGGCTCATGAAGAAACCGTGCTCGATGGAGCCTACGCCTGCCGCAGCGGCAATCGCCAGCCCTTTGGGGCCGCTGCAATGCACCATGGTGGCGCGGCCATTCGTTCGCGCTGCGTCCACCACCACGCGGGCTTCGTCCAAGGTGAACTGGGGTTCGTCGGTGACGGCTCCGGCATCAAAGTCGATGATGCCGGTGAGGATCAGTTTGATCTCGTCATTGGCTGCAGACAGTTGCTGGATCGAGTCGCGGATGCTTTGGGCATCGTCCACATCGGTGGCCATAAAAGCGCCGTAGCGCTTGGCGCGTTTGATACCCAGGCCGGTGGAGCGTACTTTGGCCATATCGCTGTTGGGCGCTTCGGCCTCGGCACGCACGCGGTTGTTGATGCCGTGGCGGTCACCCGCGTCGCGCACCTGGGTGATGCCCAAGGCTAGCGACTGGCGGGCGCTGGCGCGGGCGGCTTCCACCAGTTGCTCCAGCGGCTGTTTGAGGTGGGCCGAGCGCACGGCTTGTTCGGTGGGGGCGCCGTCCAGAAACAGGTGAACATGGGCATCGACCAGGCCGGGCAGCAGGAAGGCCCCGCGCTCCACGTTCAGGCCGCGTGCGGCCAGCGCCGCGCTGTGGTCACCGGTGTCGATGGCGCTGATCTGGCCGTGGGTGATGGTGAAGGTGGTGGGGCCGCTGTGGCGCTGTTCGCCATCAAACCAGCCGTCCACCACCAGGGCCAGTGTGGCCTCTGGGGTTGTTGTCATGCCGTTTGCCACGTTGATTAAGCCCGGTAAAACTTGCGCACCGCCCGCAGGGCATTGCTGCCGGTTTGCTCCAGGAAGTTGCGGTAGGTGGTGAGCACGTGGTGGTCTTCAGCCAGGGGCTCGTAACCGCGCCAGGGCGTGCCCAGCACGTAGTCAAAACCGTGCGGCACGTTCAGGGTCAAGAAGGCGTTTTCCAGGCAGTGTTTCAGGTCAGAGCCATCAGCGGCTTTGGGCGGCAATTGCTGGCCGATGTTGGACAGGCCGCCCATCATGTGCACACCTTTCAGCTCAGGGTCGGCTCCGATCAGGCGGATGGCTTCCACCGTGCTGCGGTTCAGGCCTTCGGTGTCGGCAATGATGGCGGACACCGACATGTCGATGAAGATGTGATCCAGCGGCATGCCGTAGTCGTTCTTCAGGCGCAGCGCGGCGCGTTTGGCGGTGCTGTAGATTTCTTGCGTAGTCTTGTTGCCCTTGGCCACCATGGCCCCGTCCACTTCTTCCAGCCGCTCCGAGGCCATCAGGATCACCTTGAATTTGTAGGGGCCATAAAGCTCCATCAAATCCCAGCGGTGTTCGGTGATGGAGTTGACGATGGGCAGCTCACCTTTGGCCTTGTTGATGTCATACGCGGCCAGGCAAATCTCTTGCACCTTTTTGCTTGGAAAGTCGAAGGACAGCGGTGTGCTCACCACCTCTTGAATCGCGTTGATCACGCGGGTCATGAACTGCGGGTCGGTCAGCGCACGGGGGCCTGGCGCACGGCCAGCGCCTGAATGCCGGGCAGGTCTTCGTTGTCAAACAGGGCGCGGGTGCTTTTGAAGCCGGGGTTGATGCGCTCGCCGATGATGTTGATGGCAAAGCCATTTGTTTGGGTCATGGGTGTC
Organism: Comamonadaceae bacterium; assembly: GCA_008080595.1. GTDB lineage: Bacteria > Pseudomonadota > Gammaproteobacteria > Burkholderiales > Burkholderiaceae_C > Rhodoferax. Next base: position 5,320 of record VIKI01000233.1, on the reverse strand, counting down.
TCCTTGGGTGTTAGGACGGGAATCCGATGTGGTGTAAAAAAACTTTTTGAAATTCGCTGCGGGTGGACAGCTCCACGTACTCACAGGTGGCGGCCAGTTCGGTGGCGCGTACCCTGGCGCTTTGGTTGGCCAGCATCTGGCGCACGCCCAGGCCAGCGGCGTTGCCCACCTGCTCAAAGCGTTCCATCGGCAGCTTGGGGAATAGGCCGATGGCGATACCGCTGGTGATGTCGATGTAGGCTCCAAAGGCTCCGGCGATGATGAAGCGCTCAATGTCTTGCTCATGCAAGCCCTGGTCTTGCAGCAGCATGTCCACCCCGGTGCGGATGGCGGCCTTGGCCAGTTGCACGGCACGCACGTCGTCTTGCGAAAAGTGTACGCCGGGGGCCAGTACGGCGACACGCTGGCCGTTCAGCTCCTGCACGTCGGGGTGGTCGGCAGCCAGGCGGCCACGGGCGTTGACGATGTTCGCCGCACGCAGCACGGCCAAGGCATCCAGCACACCTGAGCCGCACAGGCCTACCGGGGCCAGGCTGCCAATGGTGCGCACGGTGATGCGGCCATCTTCCAGGCTGACGCGCTCAATCGCACCTTCTGCCGCCCGCATGCCGCAAGAGATGTGGCCGCCCTCCAAAGCCGGGCCAGACGGGCAAGAGGCCGACAAGATGCGCCCACCGTGGATCAGCGAGATTTCAGTGTTGGTACCAATGTCCATCACCAAGGCGGTGCGGCAGCTCTGCCAGCGGTTTTGCGTGGCCAGCAGCGCGGTGACGTGGTCGCCGCCAACAAAGCCGCCCACGTTGGCAACCACGTGTACCCAGGCCCCGGGCGCAATGCTCAGGCCCAGTTCACGTGCTTTCAAATCCATAGCTCCTCGCGCAGTCGCCACAAAGGGTGCACGGCCTAATTGCACAACAGGCAGGCCGAGCAGCAGGTGGTGCATGGCGGTGTTGCCGCAGACCACGGCATCCACAATCTGCTCGCGGTTGGCCCCCACGGCGTGGCACAGGTCGTGCGCCAGGGCGTTGATGGCGGTGACGGCAGAAGCACGTAATTCTTCACGGGTGGTGTCGCTGCGCACCGCGTTGTTGATGCGGCTGATCAGGTCAGCCCCCCAGGCGGTTTGCGGGTTTTCGATGCCCAAGCTCGCCAGGCGTGCGCCGGTTTCCAGGTCCACCAGAAAGGCGGCGGCATTGGTCGTGCCCAGGTCGACCGCCAGGCCCAGGGTGCGGCTGGCACGGGGGGCAAAGTCGATCAGCTCCTGGCCGCGCTGACGTACACGCAGCGACCAGTGTTCGTCGTTCGATTGTTTGCGCAGCAGCGGCGACAGGGCTTGTGCGGCCTTCAAATCAAGTGTGAGATTGGATTGCCCAAGCGCACGCAGCACGCGGTCAGCATCGCTGAGGTTGTCGGCCAAAGTGGCGGCGGGCATGGTGATGTCGTGACTGCACACGCTGGCATCCAGAGCCAGCATTTCGGGCACGCCGGTGGTGTCGGCCTCGGCCCGTACCACCGGGGCCAAGGAGCGCGGGGCGACTTCGATGCTGCAGTCGCTGTGGGCGTGGATTTGGCAGGCACGCAGCCATTTCTTGCGGCTGTGGGTCGGGTTGGGGCCGATGGCGGCGCTGTCACTCACGGCACTGGCAGGTGTGGCATCCACGCGGCCCTCAGTCACCCGCACTACGCAAGTGCCGCAGGTGCCACGGCCCCCGCAAGCGCCCACCAGGCGCAGGCCCTGGCGACGGGCGCTTTGGAAGATGCTTTCATCGGCTTGCGCCGTGATGCTGCGATCCAGCTCGGGGAAGTGCAGCGTATGTGTGGTGGGGCGGGTGTGGGGCATAGGGATCAATCAAGCGGGAACCAGCTCACGCTGGGCCAATTTGCATTTGGCTTTGGATGGGCAGCGGTCGCAACGTGACCAGGTGGCTGGGGGCAGATCGATGCCCGCACCCATCACCACCGATGAAGATTTCAGCGGGTACAGGGTGTGGCCATAACGCGCCGTCACACCAATCGATTCGGCCTGCGCCAGACGCAGCACGGCGGCATGGGCATCCAGCCCCAGGCCAGGGTCACCGGGGTGTAGCTCACCGCTCAGGCTTAAATTTTGACGTTGGGCATCGGCCAGCATGCGGTCTTGCACCAGGCGGGCCGCAGCAAACAACAGCTCGGTGCCCAGCTCGTCCAGGGCCAGTGCAATCGAGGCACGTTTTTCGGTGAACAGGGACGTGACTCGCGCTTCTAACGCCGGGCCAACCGTACACACGGCGCAGGCCAGTGCAGTGAGCTGTCCGCTGGCGGGCAGCAGCCAAGGGGCGTGCAGGATTTCGCCCTCCAGTCGCAGCGTCGCCTCTACCGGCTGCTCCAGCGGCGCGATGCGGTAGCTCCAGGCCACCTCACCCAAGCCCTCAGCCTGCGCCAATGCCAGCGCGTCACGCCGCATGCGTTCGCGCAAGGCCGATGGCCTGCCGCTTAATGGCATGGCCGCGACGTTGCGCAGCAGGTTGATGTTGAGGCGGCTAGGCATGGTCTGGGCTTAAACCTGCGACTCAACCGCCCGCGTACTTGCGAGCCGCGTCGAACATGGCACGCACATTGGGCGTGGGCGTTTCGTCCGGGATACCAAAGGCACCGTCCAGAATCAAATTACCGCCCTTGTTCCACACGTTGTCCACCAGGTGTTTGACCGCAGCGTCCACGTCCTCGGGTGTGCCGGTGGTGAGCATCGACGGTGACAGGTTGCCACGCAGGGCCACACGGTCACCCAGCACTTCAAAGGCCTTGACCATGTCGGTGCGCTCAAACCAGTAGATACATTTGCCGGCAGGGATGTCCTTGATGACTTCCAGCCGCTTGGTGCAGTCAGACTCCCACATCGGCATGGGGATCAGGTCGGCCTCGATCAAACCCATCAGCATTTTGCGGAACGGGGGCCACCAGAATTCTTCAAACTGCTTCGGGCTCATGAAGGCATCAGGTGCCCAGTGGATCGGGATGAAAACGATGGGGTTGCCCGACATCTTGGCGTTGGTGATGGTCATCTTGGTGAGGAACACCGCGGCTTTGTCCAACACCAGCTTGAGTTTGTCTTTGTGGCGGTACAGGTCTTTCATCATGCCGGTGGCCCCACGGAAGTAGTCGGCGATGAAGTCGTAGGGCGAGACGGCGTTGACACCGTTGAACAGCGGGTAACCAGCGGCGTTGATCTTTTGCACCCAGTCGGTGTGGTGACCAAAGAAGGTGTTGACCTCTTCGGCGGCGGCCACGATCTTGTCGAAGGATGCGCGCACCTCGGGCAGGGCAAAAGAGCGGATGCCGTTGACCAAACGGAAGTAGTGCAGGCCAGGGAAAGACGGCAGCTTGTCGAAACCTTCAAAAGCACCGGCCACGCGCGGCAGGTATTTCTGGATGTAGAAGCCGGTGGGGTCAAACAGGAAATCGTCGTACTCGTCTGCGCTCATGTACTCGCGGTCCAGGTACTGGTAGGGCTGCATGTCGCCCACCCCGTGGCCGGGCCACTGGAGTTGTTTGAATTCGAGTTTTTCAAGGGCCAGGCCCTGGCCCGTACCCATCAGCAGCGGGTAAACGCCATCGGGTTCAAACTCCATGACCACATCAAAACAGGCTTTCTTGGCCTTTTCGTAGTCGTGCATCAGTTCCTTGTAGGTGATGCCGCCATGGTTGGCCGGGTAGAAGAAGCTGTGGAAACCCACCGGCATGCGTTTGGGTTGCTCCAAGCGCACGCAGGCCAGGATGCGTTCCCAGCGTGCGTCGTAGGCGGCCTTGGCGGCAGCCGTTTGCTCGTAAGGGCCAATCATGGTGCTCATGCTGCCACCCCCATCCAGTTTTTGCACAGGTGCACGGCTTCAACCGCGTTAACCCCAAAGGCATCCGCCCCGGTGTAGCCGCGCACGGTGTCGTCAATCTGGCCGCCGCCAATCATGATCTTGAACTTGTCACGCATGCCCTCAGCCTCGAAGGCGCTGATGGTTTCCTTCATGGAGTCAAAAGCCAGGGTCAAAAAGCCTGAGAGGCCGACCACGTCCGGCTGGTACTCGTTGATCTCTTTGATGAAGGTTTTGACTGGCACGTCAATGCCAATGTCTTTGACCTCAAAGCCATTGATGTCGAGCATGAAAGTGACGATGTTTTTGCCGATATCGTGCAGGTCGCCGTGTACCGTGCCAATCAGCACCTTGCCGAGTTTCTTGGCCAGCTCGGGCAGGAAGTATTCGCCTTCCTCAAAGCGCTTGCCGACGATGTCCATGGCGGTGCGGCAGAGTTCCAGCACGCGCAACGGGTCAGCGCCTTCTTCCAGCAGCATCTTGTTGGACAGCGCCAGCGCGTCGTCCTCGTTCATGTCGGCCAGCCATTCAACCAGCTGTTGTTCCTGTGGGGTCATGTCGCTCATCGGGGTGTCTCCTTCGGGTGGGGGTGAAAAATGAATCAAGGGTTCAGGCGCAGTGCAGCCGGGTGTGTTCACGCAAACCGCATTCGGTAATGATCTGGGCGAGGGTGTCTTCGTTTTTGTGGCCCATCACATGCACACCGGCCACGCCTTCGATGCGTGCTAGGGCCTGGATGGTTTCAATACACACTTGCTTGGCAGCCGCCTTCTGATCGGGTGCGGCGGCAATACGGGCCAGCAGGGCAGGGGGCACATGGACGCCGGGTACGTTGTTGGCCATCCACGCCAGCGCTTTGGCGCTGCCCAGTGTGCCCACACCCACAATGAAGTGGGCGCGTTGGTGCAAGCCGCGTTCGCGCACCAGGCGCATGAAGTCTTCCAGCATGGGCAGATCAAAACAAAACTGGGTCTGGATGAAACGCGCCCCGGCGGCAATCTTTTTCTCAAGGTTGGCGATGCGGTCGCCAAACGGCGGCACAAAAGGGTTGACGGTGGCACCAATGAACAGGTCTGGCGCGGTGAGCAGCTTGCGCCAGCGCACTGGCCCCCAGGATGTCGCCCTGGATCGCTATGCGGTTGCGGTCGCGGCAGGCCACCTGGTAGACCGGGGCAAAGCCATGTGCCGTGAGGATGGCGGATGCCGCCACGCTGGACATGTGGCAGTTACCACCTGCGCCATCGGTGATGTTGATGGCATCGACCAGGCCCTTGAATTTTTCAGCCCGTGCCAGCAGGTCAGCCGGGTTAGCCGAGTCCGGCGGGGCCACTTCCACGGTGATGACAAAGCGGCCCGAGCGGCAAGCGCGTTCCAGTGGGCCTTGCTGCGCCTGCGGCGTGATGCGCTCACCCACCGGGGGTTGAAAAGCCGGGTTGGGCTTGCCATGGATCACTTGAATCCAGCTCGCGCTGCCA
>VIKI01000232.1 GCA_008080595.1 Comamonadaceae bacterium | reverse complement strand
CATTCCCAACCCAGGCTTTAGCGGCACCCAATGGGATCCCAAATACGAATTCAAAGCTGTCGGACTACTTGCCGTTGCATTTGGAATGGTCGGACTTGACCGATTCATCATCAACCCCTTGTTTCCGGTGATTGCCAAAGATCTGGGGCTGAGCTATCAAGACCTCGGTTTCATCTCTGCCGTATTGGCACTCACATGGGGCATCGCTTCAATTTTCGCGGGAAGACTTTCAGACCGAATTGGTCGCAAAAAAGTCCTGATACCCGCAGTCGTTGCGTTTTCGATTTTGGTGGCGGGCAGCGGATTGGCAACAGGCCTGATCAGCCTGCTCGTGATTCGCTGCCTGATGGGGGTCGCGGAAGGCGCATTTGTTCCAGCGAGCATTGTTTCAACGGTTGAGGCATCCAAACCCAGCAGGGTTGGACTCAATATTGGTATCCAGCAAATGGCGGCACCCTTGGTCGGTCTTGGTTTGGGTCCAATCATCGCCATTGGCATGTTGAAGGTCGTTCCAAATTGGCACTGGGTATTTGGCGTTGTGGCGATCCCCGGCTTGATATTGGCCTTTGCCATGGCCAAGGTGCTTCGAAACGACATCCCCAATCACGCCATCACCATCACAGGCAAGCCTGCCGCCTGGTGGGAAGTTCTGCGCTATCGCAACGTCATATTCAACACCCTCGGCATGTTCTGCTGGCTCTCCTGCCTCATCGTGTTGTCAGCCTTCATGCCCAATTACCTGACAGACTACCTCAAACTCAACATGGATCAAATGAGTTTGGTTTTGACTGGCTTGGGCATTGGCAGTTTTTCAGGCATGTTGTTCTTGCCCGCAATATCAGACAAGCTGGGGCGCAAGCCGGTGATTCTTGTTTCGTTGGCTATTGAGATCGTTGGTCTTTGCTTGCTCACGCGCATCGGTGCTGAGCCGATTTCTCTCTTTGCGGTTCTCTTCGTCGTGACATTCATGAATGCTGGCGTGGTTGCCATCACAGTCGGTCCACTGACCAGCGATTCTGTTCCGCGTCATCTTGCCAGCTCAGCCACGGGCATCGTTGTGGGCCTCGGTGAAGTCGTCGGAGGAGCGGTAGCACCTGCCGCTGCGGGTATCGTCGCTCAAAATTTCGGCATCGTGAACATCCCGTATATCGCATTGGGGGCCATCGTGCTTGGATTTATCGTTGCAGCCATTGGAGTCAAAGAGCCAAAACCATTGTTCACCGTACACAGTTTGGCTACTTTTTAGGCCTCTAGCGCTTATCCATAAAGCGCTAACAGCTCTTTATTTGATAGCACAAAAAGAACCATGAACACAACTCAACGCAGGCAGAATAGCCAGGCCCATTCCACCCCAAGGCCAGCCCATGAAAATCCTGATCGTCGAGGACGAACCCAAAACCGGTGACTACCTGAAACAAGGCCTGAGCGAAGCCGGTTTCACCGTAGACTTGGTACGCGATGGCGTGGACGGGCTGCACTGTGCGCTGACCGAAAACTACGACCTGGCGATTCTGGATGTGATGCTACCGGGCATCGACGGTTGGGGCGTACTGGCCGGTATTCGCCGTGCGGGCAAAGACCTGCCGGTGATGTTTTTGACCGCCCGTGATGCAGTGGATGACCGCGTCAAGGGGCTGGAGCTGGGGGCAGACGATTACCTGCTCAAACCCTTTGCCTTTTCCGAGCTGCTGGCCCGGGTGCGCACGCTGTTGCGCCGGGGCAGTAAAGCGCCAAGCGATCCTTTTTTGCGGGTGGCCGATCTGGAGCTGGACTTGCTGCGCCGGCGGGTCACCCGCGCCGGTCAGCGCATTGACCTGACCGCCAAGGAATTTGCCCTGCTGGAGCTGCTGCTGCGCCGCCAGGGCGAGGTGTTGCCACGCTCACTGATTGCCTCCCAGGTGTGGGACATGAATTTTGATTCCGACACCAACGTGATCGAGGTCGCCATGCGCCGCCTGCGCGTCAAGGTAGACGATGCGTTTGAACCCAAACTGATTCGCACCGTGCGTGGCATGGGGTATGTGCTGGAGCAGCCGGTTTGAGAGCGATTCGCTTGCCACGGTTAAGCGCCCTGCCCCTGGCGCAGCGCCTGACCCTGATGTTTGTGGCGATTGCCAGCGCCGTGCTGCTGGGGCTGGGGGCGGTGGTGGCCCAGTCGGTGCAGCAACACTTTGAAGACTTGGACATGGATGTGCTCTCCGGCAAGATGGAGCTGATCAGCCAGGCCCTGCAAAACGTGGCCAGCCCGCAAGACCTGACCGGGCTGGTGCACCAGCTGGCCCGCTCGCTGGTCGGGCATCACGGGCTGGAGGTGATGCTGCTGGATGCCGACCAGACCGTGTTGTTCGCCACCGCCAACGCGCGTTTTGAGCCCCAACAACTGGTGGGCCAGGCCAACCAGGCCAACCCACAGGCCGTCTTGTGGCCGCTGGAGGCACAAACCTACCGTGTGCTGGCGGCCCGAATTCCCACGGCCACCCAAGACGCGCAGGGCCAGCCGCAACAGGTGTTTGTGGCCGCCGCCATCGACATTGGCCACCACCAGGCGTTTATGCAGGATTTTTTGCACACCCTGTGGTGGTTTGTGGCCTGCGCAGCGCTGCTGATGGCCGTGTTGGGCTGGTGGGCGGTGCGCCGTGGCTTGGCTCCCTTGCGGGCCATGCGCACCCAAGCCCAGGGGGTCACCGCCCAGCAGCTCAGCCGTCGCTTGCAGGTTGACAGCCTGCCGATCGAACTGGCCGAACTGGCCCACACCCTGAACGACATGCTGGCCCGGCTGGAAGAGGCGTTTGTGCGTCTGTCAGAGTTTTCATCGGACATTGCCCATGAACTGCGCACGCCGGTGAGCAACCTGATGACACAAACCCAGGTGGCCCTGTCCCGCGCACGCAACGCCGACGACTACCGTGGCATTCTGGAATCCAACGCCGAAGAGTTTGAGCGCATGGCCCGCATGATCTCTGACATGCTGCTGCTGGCCAAGGCCGACCACGGGCTGGTGTTGCCGCAGCTTGAAACCCTGTCCATGGCGCAAGAAGTGCGCACCGTGCTGGACTACTTTGAGATGCTGGCGGAGGAAAAAAACCTGTCTTTGCAGTTGAGCGGTGAGGCCAGCCTGATGGCTGATCGGCTGATGTTGCGCCGCGCCCTGAGCAACCTGATCTCCAACGCAGTGCGCCACGCCCAGGTGGGCAGTGTGATCCGGGTGGAACTCAAAAACCTGGCCGATCAGCTTGAAATCACTGTCACCAACCAGGGTGAAACCATTGCACCGGAGCACCTAGAGCGGGTCTTTGACCGCTTTTTCCGGGCCGATTCGGCACGCCAGCGTGACAGTGAAGGCCGCAGTGAAGGCACGGGTCTGGGGCTGGCCATCACCCAATCCATCGTCAGCGCCCACGGCGGCAGCATCAGCGCCAGTTCGGAGCAAGGTGTCACCACCTTCACCCTGCGGATTCCACAGCGGCTTTGACTTTGTGGGAGCTCGGAGAGGCGCGATATTCGCGGCTTCCGCCGCTCCTACGGGGGAAAGCCTTGGCTTACTGCTTGATCACATCCGCCCCCGCCGGGGGTTTGAAGCTAAATGCCGCAGCGGGCAAGGCCGGGTTGTTCTGAAACTGCTTGAAGCTCAGCACCGAGCGCTGGCCGAAGCTGTCCAGGATTTCCAGCACCGCCAGGGTGCTGCTTTGGCCATCGGCGGACGTGCTGAAACCGACCCGCACCGACTGTAACTGGCCGTCTTTGGTCTTGGGTGTTGCAGTGACCCACTGCAGACCGTCTTTGTCTGGCGCATCGGCCAGCACAAAATCGGCTTTGAGGGCTTGCACATCGGCGGCGGAGGCAATCAGCGCGGCCGGGGTGGAGCCCAGCACACTGGCTTGCTGGCGCTGCGTCACCTGGTTCAGGTCTGCGTCGTACAGCCACAGGGTCTGGCCATCGGCCACGATGGTTTGCTCAAATGGCTTGGTGTAGTTGAAGCGAAAACGGTTCGGCCGGGCAAATTCAAACTGCCCGCTGGAAGTTTTGACCCTGGGAGCCTGGCCGTCTTTGGCCGGTGAGGTCACCACCTGGCTGAAGTCGGCCTTGCCGGTTTTCACTGTCTTGATAAAAACTTCCAAGCTATTTAGGCCTGTAGCGCTTGATATACATGCGTAAGCAGCTATAAATAACGTAGCAATTCGTTTCATGAAATCCTTGGTTTATTCGTTGCGAGCGGGTACCAGAATCTCGCGCTGGCCACTGGTGCTCATGCTGCTGACCAAACCGGCGTTTTCCATGTCTTCCACCAGCCGGGCTGCCCGGTTGTAACCGATCTTGAGGTGGCGCTGCACCAGTGAAATACTGGCCTTACGGTTCTTCAGGACAATTTCCACCGCCTGGTCATAGAGCGGGTCTTTTTCACCGCTGCCCGCACCGCCCTCGCCCG
>VIKI01000231.1:6793-11251 GCA_008080595.1 Comamonadaceae bacterium | reverse complement strand
GAATCGTCCAACTGCGTTTGTTGACCAATGTCTGCAAACAAGTCACCAAGCGCGAGCCATGGTCAAGAAGGTTCTGTCGCATTAGCAGCCCGGGCCAAGGTTGGCGTTATGCTGGCGGCTTGAAATTCAAGGGTGAGGGCGAGCGATGTTGAAGATGAAGGGGATGCGATTTCCGAAGGAAATCATTCTGCTGTGCATTCGTTGGTACGCGGCCTACCCTCTGAGCTACCGCAACATGGAAGAAATGATGCAAGAGCGTGGCGTGTATGTTGATCACTCCAGTGTCAGCCGCTGGGCGGTCAAGTTTCTGCCGATGCTGGAGAAGATATTCAGAAAGCACAAACGTCCGGTCGGCGTCAGTTGGCGCATGGACGAGACATACATCAAGGTCAATGGTCAGTGGAAGTACCTGTATCGCGCTGTGGACAAGGAGGGATCCACAATAGACTTCCTGCTACGAGCCAAGCGCGATACAGTGGCGGCGCGCCGGTTTTTCGAGAAGGCGATGCGCCAAAACGGGGATCCGGAGAAGGTTACGATGGACAAGAGTGGCGCCAACAAGGCGGCCATGGACGCGATCAACAAAGACCGGGATGTGCCGATCGAGGTGCGTCAGGTCAAGTACCTCAACAACATCGTCGAGCAGGATCACCGGTTTGTGAAACGCGTGACCAGACCGATGCTGGGCTTCAAGACATTTCGAACTGCCCGTGCCGTTTTGGCTGGCATCGAGTTGATGCATATGATCCGCAAAGAGCAGTTGAGCGCTGAAAAGGGAAAGGACCTGTCGTTTGCTGAACAGTTTTATGCGCTGGCAGCATAAGTGCGTCCAGGGCCAACGCGTGCTTGGAAAATTCGGCCTGATCTTGTCATGAGGCGCTTAATGCGACAAAACCCAACGCTGCGTATCGGCTGGTCAATTTGGAATCTCCCCCCCCCCCGCTCTAACAAACATCGGCATCAACAGCCCCTCAAAAAAATGCGATTAAATTGCAGGGAAAGTACGTCCTGCCGAACATCTGGTACATCAACTTGGTATACTTTCCGGGAGTCTGGAGCTAATGGACTGTCCAAAAAATAGCATCTTTATTAGCAGTTTAGCGATTGCAATCAGATCGTACAGCAATGTTGCGACTGATGTTTCTCATTTCTCAGTATGCGAATGCCCCATTCGAAGCTAGGGTAGGGTAGGGACGTTCGCTAATTTCATCATGGCGGGTAATTCCCCGCCGCTTGCGACGTTCCCCAACGAGGCGAACGTAAGTGAGCCGTATCGAGCCCCACGTATTTGATACCCCGTCCCTTGGGGCGGGGGTCTTCATTTTACGCTCGTACTAGAAAAGTCAGTTTTGCATGACTTCTGACTGCCCCTCTGTATATAGGATTTACGCGGTGTCGCTTGCGACCTCTAAACGTTAACTTTCACGGCTACGCGGCAAGCCCGGCAGAAGCTTGCGTGAATCCCAATTAACTCAGATCAGATTCCCGGCCACATCCTAAGTGCTGTTCAATTGACCACGACATTCTGCCGAAACACGGCATGAGCACGTCGGTTGTCGATCCATGTGCAGCATTCCACAGGTAGCAAGACGCTCATTTTTGGTTTCAAGTCCGGCGCCGCCCCCGTCAGTCCTGACTACCCCCAACTTCATACAAAACTGAGACAAATGCGCTGGGCGTTTGTTATTTCAGATGATTTTTCACCCAGCAAATTTGCCACCCGGCCGAGGGGTGGTGTTGTCAAATATTTTGAATACGAGGATCAGTTATGACAGCCCAAGAACACACAAAGTTGGTAGCAACTCTGCCCAAGTCATTGTTAATTTCATCGGCCACGGATGCACATGAGGGCAGACATAATGTGCACAAGGAAAATACGTCTGAGTTCAAGTTCAAGGTGAATGAGCAGGAAAGTATTTCTATATTTGATTCATTTGGGAATGACAGTCGCGATCCATTGCAGAGGGAAAACGACTTTGAAAAATCACGTACTACAAACGAGCTGCTTGATGCCAACGCGGTCATCCTTCGCGTTGATCGGGAGGTACTGGTGCACGAGTCCACTCTGGGTGAACTCAAATATGTGAGCGGCGCATTTTCCGATCTCAATTGGGCCGCCCTTGATGGTTTGACTCGGGCGATTGGCTCACTAATTCCAACGATGCTGTCTATCAGTAAGTCGGATGTTATGTTTCGTAACGGCTTCATCGTCGGTAAAGATCGACTCTGTCCGGCGGCGCAGTTTTCCTTGAGCAATGAGATAGGTGAAATTATTGGTCACGAGCAACTAATGGACACTATTCAGCAATGTGTTGATAAATTAAAGGATCAACGTCTGTGGGACTACGCCAAGCCGAGTCTAGAAGGAGAAGCGGAAAAAAAATCCTGGGCACTAGTCGAGGCTTCCAGAAAAGCGCGTCAGGAAATCCCGGGGAAGCAGCTCCCATTCACTTGTTCAGTGGTTTCTGCTGAATCAAGCAAGACGCTCAAAATTGGACCTGAGCTAGTTCGCGCCAAAGCCAAAACAATTGAAGAAAAAGATGATGGTGGCATCGGCATTCTGACGGGCTACTGTACCCACGAACGAATCATAAAATTTAAGGAAAATGGAACAAACAGTTCGATTGAGATCGGATTTGACGAAGAAAAATTCTTGGATGACATCTACGAGTTTTGCGGAAGAAACCCACATATGGTAGAAGTAAAGTGGCGTAAAGTTTCTATTGATGGGGTTCTCTCGTACCGCGTTCTTCTTGAACTGAATTCAATAGTTGCTCCACTTTTGTAAACCAGGATAGCTTTTTGTCCTGCTCAAAATCAGTTGGCCTTTGCATTTCCTGATGCACTGCTGATCGAGAATTTCCACAGAATCCACAATAGCAACAGTTCGTAACTGCTAGCAAGCGCACCCTCACGAGTGACAACAGCAACAACCCTTTCCGGCGCGACTCTTGCGGGGGTTCCAAATCGCGCAACGTCAAGCTGGAAAGTAGGGCTGACGAACTTCTTGGGTTTGACAAATTCTTCAAGTTTCCATGCCTTTGCATATCGTTCGAGTTCGAGATGCAGCGAATTTTTTGATATCAGTAGCGCATCCTTTTCATTCAACTGCATGGCGGTTAAGAACTGGGCCATGTATTTAAAATGGTGTTCTTCAAACAAAATGAGTTGGCGTGACGGACCAACAGTGTCAAGCCAGTCCGGCATTGACGGAGAGGGCAAACTTGGCAGTTTTACATTTTCAACTAGGCTCAACAGATGCTGAAACCTCGGCATAGGGATGGCAGCCAGAATCTGATAACTCTCGTATCTGTTTTGGGTTGGTGTGAGTTTGGCAGAGGCTGCATTCAAAGCTGATGTCAGCGCGGCAACTTCAACCGGAGTCAATTTTGAATTGTTTCCGGCGGAGCTCTCTGTTTGTCCAATTGCCAGTAGTCGCAGAAATCGCATGGCACGCACAAGCGTGGGCTCGAGGATAGCTGGTTCTGCATCTTGCACTTTGAGATGATGCGATAGGTAGTCACCGTTGACTTCAATGCGGTCCAGGTCAATCAGGTTGACAGGGTGAAGCAGTCCTGAGGGCAGTGGCCGAAGCGCAATTGGCGGTAACCACAGGTGCATGCAGTTAATGTAGCTGCGCAGCGTGATGCCCGGACCGCCGTGGCCGAGCAGTCGGGCAACGGCCCATAGCACTCGGCGGTCAATTTGTGTGCCGCCGAGTAGAAGTCGGCGCGAATTTTCTGACTCGGCCGCGCTCGGTGTCGCGCCCGTATGGATGATGAGTCCTTGCAGCAATGCAAATATGCGCATGGCAAAACCATGGCGCAACGTGTGCAAGGTACTCCCTTCATACCCAGTGATGTCCTTGATGTCAGTGAGAAGTCTGCTGCCGATGACTCCTTTTTGAGCTCTTATGGTTTCTTTTGAAATGCCGGCGAGCAAGGGCGACCTTGGATTGAGTCCCTCACGGTGCGTCCACCGATTCATAACAACTTGGATCACTTCCAGCTCCACTGTAGTCAGCGCTTCAATGAGTGGCACCTTGCGTTTGGAGTGAGTGGTTTTCAAGGGTCTGACTGTGTTGCTCACCACCAGAACCATAATGGACGATGCGATGTCAAGCCACTCTGACCTGAGCAGACCTACAGCTTCTCCTAGGCGCAGACCAAAACGGGCGCAAACCAGCAGCACAAATGCACAGGACAGGGACAGATCGTCAAGCGCTGAAACTCTGTGTCCATCGAGTTGCTTCGCCAGAACCGCCTCGTATTCCTCAATCGAGACCATCCCGGGCCGCCCAACCCCCACGGTGAGGTCCGAGGAAATCTCTGACCAGTCTGGGTCGGGTAGGCCATACGTTGACCTCGCAAACTCATGAAATTCGCGCAGCTGAATCAAAGTCCGAAGGGGAGCGTCAGTCGCCTCGGCCGAACCGTAATCATCTGGATCCTCTTCATC
>VIKI01000231.1:0-6780 GCA_008080595.1 Comamonadaceae bacterium | reverse complement strand
TCTTCATCGCTCGTGTTTGTTGCACCGGAATCGGCGAGGATGTCTGAACGGACCACGGTCGGATCCATGGCTGCGACTATTTTTTCATACCACTCGGTGAGTTCATCCTCTTCGACATCAATCCAGTTTTCGCCAGCCGCGACCGACAGGAAGGCATTTTCAAGTGAGTACCAATATCGCTGTGCTGTGTTGGTGCGCAGGTGTTCCCGTCTGCCACGCTTTGGCTTGCGCTTGAGAACATGAACTATGAAATGACACAGCATGAAGGGCGCATCACCGCGCGCGAAACCTGACGTTTTGACGGCACGTGCGATCTGCGCCGCGATCCTGAAGTTGTCCTCCTTGGACTTCAGTAAATTCTTCACCTGATCAAACAACGCCATGCATCGGTCCATGGCTGGTTCGTCGTCGCGGCTGGGCGGAGCGTGATGGTTTCTGAAAAAGGTCTCCACGTTCATGTCGCCATCCGTTGGGTCGGCACCGGATGACCTGGCTTTGTCGTCTGAGATGAAGGGTGCCGCGCGCTTGACGATGCGAATCCAATCGGCGTGGGGCAGGGCGGACGATGGTCTGCGTCCCGATAGATAGGCCGCCATGAAACCTCGGAGTTCGAGCGCATTTTTTTGTGATTGCAGGGCTACCAGTTCTCGGATCAACTCCGCGAGGGTGTGTTGTTTTGGATTCAGACGGGCGCACAAAGGACCCAAGGCGGCGGGCAGTGGGGGGGCTGCGGACGATGATTTGCCTTTGATTGCCAAGGAGATCCAGTGAGCAGCCCGGTCTGTCACTTCAATGCGAACTGCTGGTTTGCCGTCCTGCCAGGGGGCCCCATGCCCCCATTCGAGCCAATACCTTGACTCAAAGCGAACCAGTTGAATGCCCTCGCCGTTACATAACAAAGTGCTCAGCATTGGAAAATTCGTTAGCCCAGAGTACAGAACCAAATCCATAGCTGCCAATGCCGCGGCCAACACCGGGCGTTCGGACGTGATCGTGCGCGCTTGAACCAGAGATTCAAAGCATGCTGAGAAATCAGCCAGACGTTGGTGGGACGGGCACGCCCCTCTTTGATCAGGACATAGCGACGCCTGAGTTTGGCGTGCCTGCCCTTGGCGCGCCACTCCGAAGATAGAAAGTTCTCGAATACTTCATATCGCAGTGAACCCATGACATGCGGAAGGCCCTGCTTGCGCATAAGCATCTGGCGGGCAATTTGATCGAACTCGTCGGAGGACAGTTGATCGACGGTGCGAGCGCCCAAGAAAGCCAGGACTTCTGCTTTGGCAATTGCCTGCACTGCCTGATGGAGTTTTTGCCGACGAATTGCGCGCGCTTCGCGGCCAAAAGGACTAGTACTTTGCAGGATATCCTTTTCCACCTTCAAGGGTGTGGCAATGTGAAGTTGGTATGGCGCATCCTTGGGGAGGGAAAATTCGATGTCATCTTGAAGTCGATTGAGCAGTGGGCGTGCAACTTCAAAGTCTTCCAGGGGAATCCGTCCGGAAAAATCTCCATGGCTTTCGGCATCACGCTCGGCATGACCCAGCAGCGCATCACGGATGTCGGCATGCAGGCCCAGGCGGCGCAGTTGAGTTGATGAGAAATGCCTGAAGAGATTCCAAGGCAAAGGCCAGTTGAAACGACAGGTCAAGTCCAACTGGGATTCAGACACTTCCATCCAGTCAAAGGTGGGCTCTTGGCGAAGAAAAAAGAAGAGGGGCAACTTGGCCTCTGGATCCGAGCGAAGTACCCGCTCTACCTCTTTCGAGAATTTGGGCGCATCCCCAAGAAGTGCGGCGCAAAGACGCCTCAAATGGGGAAGGTAGATCTCCTGCAATAGCCTCTTTGCGAAGTCACTGAGGATGCAGATGCGGGATCCCTGCGTTGGGCCAGTGACCTTATCCTGCACGTAGATCAAACCACGCTCCAGATCAAACCACGCCAAAGATTGAAAAGGCGAGTTCACTGGGCGTGTCCCGGTGCTGGACAACAACGCCAAAACGGCAAGTGCAGTCAGTAAGTTGTGATGCTCGCACCACGTTTCAGGCCTTGCCGCCTCGTTGACTCGATCAGTCAACTCAGCAATTGATCTTCTCAGCAAAGCGTTGCTTTGTTCATCAATTGGAGGCAGCACCATTTGAGCTAAATCGGTCGCAAGACATCCCCCCAACAGTTCCGCCACCTCAAATCCTCGGTAACTACCATACGCGCAGGCTGATGGCAACGCCGTTCGGTGATCTGATGACAGAAGACGCGCGCTTGCATGGTCTTGCGATTGTTGAAATACCTTCAGGGACAGACGACTCGCAGTAGAGGGGCCGGAGAGATGCGTCAAGAACTCTGAATTTGCAAAGACCGCGCCAAACCAGTTCGCCAGGGCTGCCTCAGGATTTAGACCTTGCCAGACTTCGTCCAGGTCGCCGGCTGACGGGCAGTTTCGCAGGGCTTGGATTATGGGTTTGGCGATGTTCCCCATCAGCTTGTATTCCCAGCCTTCTGACAGTGGCATGACCCATTGCTCGTGATCGTTTGTGGACGGGGGCGCATTCCAGCGCTTGCTGAAACGTGGGGCCAATTTGTGAATCGACTTGCCAGCGATGTTTAACCGCCAATCAATACCTGACTCAGTGCCGAAACGAATTTTACTGGTGTCGTTTATGGACTGACCCGTCAACAACGCCAGGAAAGCCACTGCCGCGCCAAATCGGTCTACCTTTTTGTTTGCATTCAACAATTCTTTCAGACGTGCGAAAACAAAAACTTCCTCGTCGGATGAAATGTGGTGCCATGAATGCGGCAGGAAGAGATACTTCTCCAGCATTTCAAGGCGCAATTTTTCGCCATTGAAACGTCGTTTGCTGTCCGACTCGGCCGGGTCAGTTTCTTGAACGGTTTTGCCCGCACTGAGTCGATCCCGCTCCTCTGCCCCTTCGAGTCCCGGTTCTTGACCAATCTGGGCATGGGAGAAGTGATTAAAAGTAAAGTGGAATTTTGAGTATGGGTCGAAGCTGCCGGCTCCGTGAACCGTAGATTTGACAGGAAGCTTTGACCACGGCCGGTGTTCGAGAATGGAAATCAGTGAGTTGAAAAAAGACCGAGCACTTGGCTCTGCAGTGTCGGCAAGTGCCGACCGGCACCGCATTAATGTCTCGCTTTCAAACCCAAAAAAACTGGTTGAACTGCCGGCCAACTTGTCAATCCACGCGCGGCGCTCGTGCCCAGTGGTCTCGCTGACGTAGCGCAATGTCCGGCAAACGTCATGTAAATGAGCCTCTCTGGTGACTGAAGATTCCAGTGCATCCAAGGCCCGAACCAAGACGTATAGGCGCAAAACCTGCAACCAAGAGGCCACTTCATCTGCGGGGAGGGCACGTCGGCAAGCCGTCATACTGGCAAGATATTGCTCCTCCATGTCCATGCGAAACATTTTTTCGACGCGTTGATCTGGCCCGAAAGGCCGGATTTGTGCGCCTAAATCGGCATTGTTCCAGCAAATCTGGGCCAACCGATGAAGGCCGGAGCAATGTATGTTGTCAGTAGACCAGTTGGACAAAATGCCGATGGATTCCCGACTGCTGATGAAAGTAATGACTGAAAATGGGAAGCGTGTATCTGTGGAATCGCAACAAAGCGCCATGATTCTCGACAGCGTCGCCTCTGCCTTGAAGCTTCGCGAAAGCGCCCACAGGCTGTCCAATTTGGTTTGCTGTTGCACCAATGGTCCTAAATAATGCACTGCCGAAAGGGCGGAAATCTTTTTAAAATTGGGGTCGACCGAGTTAAATAGGGTATTGACTCCAATCCACCTTCAGCGGATGATAGCAGCTAAGTCATTGTCGGATAACGATTAATCTGCAAATGACAACTTCTAATCCTGACTTAGGTCTATGAACAGCTGTCGTCTCATAATCAAATCAAGCATTTAGTTTGATCAAAACGCCCACTTAATGTGGGCGTTTTGCTTCGTGCAACTCTTTGAGGCCACGAGCACCATCATCACCCATACCCGTCATGATGATCCCTAGCGCATTTTTCCCTGCGCATTTGGCTACCGAGCGGAACAACACATCCACAGATGGCCGGTGGCGACTCACAGGCGGACCATCCACAATGTCCACGTGATACTGTGCGCCACTGCGTTTGAGCAACATGTGCCGACCACCCGGTGCAATCAGTGCCCGCCCTGGCATCACGCGATCACCGCTTTGGGCCTCGCGAACCTCCAACCTGCACAAACCATTGAGGCGGTTGGCAAAAGCTTCGGTGAATTTTTCAGGCATGTGCTGAACAATCACAATCCCTGGGCACACACGAGGCAATGCGGTGAGTACGGCTTCAAGTGCCTGGGTACCCCCCGTGGAAGTACCAATGGCCACCACCCGATCTGTGGTTTCTGCCATGGCATGGTGGGCCGCAGGTAGCACCGCGTCGGCTGACAGTTTGAGGGAGACTAGCAGAGGTTCACCTGCAGGTCTGATGCGGCGCATATTGGCACGCGCTGCGGCCTTGACTGCACTGATCAGGTCGTCAGAGCTGTCGTGCAAAAACTGTTTCAGGCCCAGGGTTGGTTTGGTGACGATACTGACTGCTCCTGCTGCCAGCGCCTGCATGGTGGTGGCAGCGCCTTTTTCGGTCAATGTCGAACAAATCACCACAGGGGTAGGGCGTTCGGCCATGAGTTTTTTCAGGAAAGTAATGCCATCCATGCGAGGCATTTCCACATCCAGCACAATCACATCCGGCCACTTCAGGCGCATGCGCTCAATGGCAAATACGGGGTCGGATGCCGCACCAATCACATCAATGCCCGGGTCATCTCCCAGAGTTGCCGTCAGCACCTGGCGCACCACGGCAGAGTCATCGACGATCAGGACCTTCACTGCAGACATAAAACTCCATTGTTATATTCGGCTGACATAGGTGGCTGATGCCGCATCCAAACATGACCATTCCATAAGTCAAACATCAGATTGCGATGCCCCACACCTCCCAGGTGTTCAGCAATGATTTTGAAGCCGTGGCGCTTCATCAAAGTGCGCGCCATGTCGACATTTTTGGCACCCACATGATCGAAGCTTGGTATTTGATGCGATGAAAACATATGCCCACCGCCAAACAGCTTGACCTGGTATTCCTTGGGCGTAGTACAGACCTTGCCAATTTCCAGCAGCATGAGAGCCATGGCCTCATCGGCATACTTGCCATCCAAAGTGTCGCGTTTGCCATGGGGGGCACCTGGCAACATGTAGTGGCACATGCCACCGGCCAGCATGCCCGGATGCCACATGGTGATGGCTACGCAAGAACCTAGTAGCGTGCGTATGCGTGTGTCACGACCACCAAAATACACCTCGCCAGGCTGGAGAAAAATATCGACCGTGTGCTCGGGTTTTTTCATTGCTCGGGTTTTTTGTAAATCGCAGGTGCAATCGGCTTTACAGCATCGGTCACACCATTGAGGCTTTCAGAATGTCCCACAAAGAAATAGCCGCCAGGGCGAAGCAGCGGCAGCAACCGAGCCACAACCTTCTGCTTGGTGTCCTGATCAAAATAAATCATCACATTGCGCAGGAATATCACATCGAACTCGCCAAGTTTGGGTGGCAGCTCAGTCAGGTTGTGCAGCATGAAGCGTACCCGCTCACGCAGGGATCTTTCGATCAGCAACGTGCCCTCATACTCACCCACCCCCCTAAGGCAATGACGGTTCAGATAAGGCTTGGGGATTTCCGGCAAACGTTCCATGGGGTAGATACCGTTGCGAGCTTTATCCACAATACGCGTGCTGATGTCAGATGCCAGTATTTCCCATGGCTGACCGCTCAGAAGTTCATTGAGCACCATGGCAATGCTGTAGGGCTCTTCGCCGCTGGAACAAGCCGCACTCCAGACGCGAAACGCCGCACCAGGGCGGCGCTCGGGAATGATGCGTTGACGCAAAAAATCAAAGTGTTTGGGCTCACGAAAAAAATGTGTCTCGTTGGTGGTGAGCATGTCTACCGTGATCTGCAGTTCATCCTTGCCCTGAGGCGAAGTGATATAGCGGAAATAGTCCCCGTAGCTATTCAATTCGTGGTGCTTGAGCCGTTTCGCAAGACGGCTTGAGACCAATGGTTTTTTGCTGGCTGCCATGCTGATGCCTGCAATGCGGTAAATCAACTCGCTGAACTTGGCGAACTCCTGATCTTGCAAAACGGCAGCACCAGGCAATGTGCTTGTGACGGAATTACGTGTTGCTTTTTGGTGTTCCAGAATCTCTGCCATTCTTACCCTTTACTGCCAGAAGTTTGCTTGTTGTGTTCACACGAACAGTGGGCAAAGAATCGCTGAAATTCAGGCTTTAAGCTATCAGGCAATCTTGCTTTTGGGGTAGGGATTGGCTGGTTTTGTGTAAGGATTTCTTTACGACGACCCTCTCAATGCAAGATCGGATTGTTTAAGCCAGCAAAAAAAACATATCTGCAGAGCTAATTGAGTCGTTTACCCATTCATGGCATTCACCGTCGGCCCCATGCGTTCAAGAATCTGGAGGTCGTGCTGTGCCGCGCAGACATTGCGAGGATTCTTAATTTCAGGTTGCTGTTAATTTATGCTGTCCATTAAAAATAAGCGCAAGAGGCTATTTTTTTGGTAGCAAAAGATGGCTTCTCAGGCAACTGCCTTCACCCGAAAGAAACCCATCACCTGTTGCAACTGTGCCGCCTGGCTGCTCATCTCTTCCGCCGTGGCAGCCAGCTCTTCGCTGCTGCTGGCGTTTTGCTGGGTGATCTGGTTGAGCTG
>VIKI01000230.1 GCA_008080595.1 Comamonadaceae bacterium | reverse complement strand
GCCACACTGCGGATCACCACCTGGGCAAATTCCCGTGGGCGCTGCAAGTCGGTGGCAGCGGTCACGTTGAACTCACGTTGTGCGCTCTCGATGCGCCCAGCGGGCACTTCCAGGTTGGAGCGGCGCAGGGCATCTTCGAGGTCTTGCACGGTGAGCTTGTAGGCCGCCAGTTTGTCCGGGTCAACCCAGATGCGCATGGCAAATTTGCGCTCACCGTAGATGTTGACCTCGGCCGCGCCCGGGGCGGTTTGCAGCAGCGGCTTGACCAGGGTGTTGGCCATCTCGGAGAGTTGCAGCGCGTTGTGGGTGTCTGAACTCAGGGCCAGAAAAATCACCGGGAAAGACTCGGCCTCAACCTTGGCAATCACCGGCTCGTCAATGCCCTGAGGCAGGCGCTGGCGCACCCGGGTCACCTTGTCGCGCACGTCGGCGGCCGCAGAGTCGGCATCGCGGGACAAGGCAAAGCGCACCGAAATCTGGCTGCGCTCCGGGCGGCTGGTGGATGTGATCACGTCCACCCCTTCAATGCCCGAGAGTGAGTCTTCCAGCACCTTGCTGACTTGGGCCTCCATCACTTCACTGGAAGCCCCGGCAAAGGTGGTGGTGACCGACACCACGGGCTCGTCAATTTTGGGGTATTCACGCACCGACAGGCGGTTGAACGAGACCGCGCCGATCAGCACGATCAAGAGCGAGAGCACGGTGGCAAAGACCGGGCGGCGTATCGAGGTTTCAGCCAGTTGCATGTCAAATTCCCTGGCGAATTATTGGCGAGACGAAGCCGTTGCTGATGCGGCTGATGCGGCTGATGCGGCTGATGCGGCATTTTTGGCTGCGGCAGGCTTACCCAACTCCACCACACGCACGGGAGAACCGTCTTTTTGCAAGCGCTGCTGGCCCGCCACCACCACGGTGTCGCCCAAACTCAAGCCTTGCACAATTTCGACTTTGCCTTTGCTGCGCACACCCAAGCTCACTTCCTGGCGTTTCGAGACAAATTTGGTGTCCGGTGGCAGTTGCACACCAGCCTCAGGCTCCACCAGTTTGAACACAAACTGGCGATTGCCCTGCGGCACGATGGCCTCCTCTGGCACCACCAGCGCCGCATCATTCACCGAAAACACCGCAGTGACCCGGGCAAACATGCCCGAGCGCAAAGCCTGTGCGTCACCAGCCTTGCCCACATTAGGCAACACCGCACGCACGCCGATGGAGCGGCCATTGACATCCAGCAGCGGGTCTATCGCCTCGACAACGGCTTTGAAATTGCGCCCAGGCAGGGCATCGGCGCTGAGCTCCACACTTTGCCCGGTCTTGAGTTTGCTGCCCAGCCGCTCGGGCAGGCGAAAGTCCACCATCATCTGGCGGGTGTCTTCCAGCGCGACCAAATCCACGCCGTCTTTCACATAGTCACCCACATTCACCAGCCGAATACCGGCTGTGCCATCAAACGGGGCCCGCACCGCCATGCGGCTCAGGCGGGCTTGCGCCAACGCCAGCTGGGCTTGCGCCACTTGCAGACTGGCAGCACTGGTATCCAGGGTTTGTTTGGCCATGAAGTTGGCGGCCACCAATTCTTTGGTGCGATTGAAGCTGGCCTGGGCAATGGCCAGCTGCGCCTGCATTTGCTGCACCTCGGCTTGCTGCAACAAGTCGTCAAACTGCACCAGGATTTGCCCTTTGCGCACCGGACCACCGTCTTTGAAGTTCAGCGCGGTGATGCGCCCCACCAGTTCCGGGCGCAACATCACACTCTGGCGAGCCCGCAAATTGCCAACGGCCTGGGCATCATCACGCAAGGCTTCGGCAGCCACTTTCACCACCTCAACACCGGCGACCCTGGGGGCGGCAGCCCCTGCGGCCTGAGGCTTGCCCACTGCCGCAACTTCTTTGGGCCCCTGCGGTTTGGATTGCAGCCACCATGCACCCCCCGTAGCTACCGCCATACCCAACGCTGCGGTCACCCAATAGTTGAATTTACTCGCCATGTCAAAAAATCCTGATGAAAAATATGCCTACAGACCTCAGCCGATGAAGCGCACGTAAATGTAACGGTTTGCTACAAAATACATGAGCAGACACCGGCTCTTTGCCAAGTCTTTACGAGAGTCAAGAATGAAACAAGGTATTTCAAACCATCGCTGACGTTTATTTGAAAACCATCATAAGGTGGCTTTATTAATAAAGTCTTAGCGGGTCTGATGCGCGATCTGGGTCACACACACTCAGCGCCGCCCCAGGGCCATGGCCACGCCCTGATTGGCCAACTGGTCAGCCCGCTCGTTGCCCGGATCGCCGTTGTGGCCACGCACCCAGCGCCACTCGATCTGATGCGTGCCGCTGTTGACCAGGGCATCCAGGCGCTGCCACAAATCCACGTTTTTCACCGGCGCTTTGGTGGCGGTCTTCCAGCCACGGGCTTTCCAGCCGGGCAACCATTCGGTCATGCCCTTGAGCACATATTGGCTGTCCACATGCAGCGTGACCTGGCACGGGCGCTTCAAAGCCGCCAGGGCTTCAATCACCGCCATCATTTCCATGCGGTTATTGGTGGTGCCCAACTCACCGCCGCACAATTCTTTTTGGGCTTCTGCTGATTTCAGCAATGCGCCCCAGCCACCGGGGCCAGGGTTGCCCTTGCAGGCACCATCGGTATAAATTTCGACGGGATTCAAATTTTTGACCTCATTTTTCAATTTGTAAGCTTTGTTGAGTTGTAGTCGTTGATTTACCTGCGCGACCAGCTACAGAAACAGGAGCATTTGCAAGTCTGATCGAGGGCTTCCAGGCGGGATTGAGCAGCGTCATGCCGCGCACCCGCTTGACCGCCACCAGGCAATACACCGCACCCAGTATCGGCCACCAACGGGCTCCCAAACGATCCATCCAGGCAAATCGATCCAACAAACCAGCGTTGTCCAAGGCTGGCCGGTAACAGCCAAATTCACCCGACTCCACTTCCAGACCGAGCAGCCGCAACCAATCGCGGATACGCAAATAGTTCAAAAACTCACCCGCATCGGGCAAAAACAGGTGGTTCCAGCCCAGCCTTTTGTACAAGTGCGCACGGTATTGACGCAAGCCCCAAAGGCTCATCGGGTTGAAGCCACAAATCACCACCCGGCCATCGGGCACCAAGACCCGGTGCACCTCACGCAAGGCGGCATGCGGATCTGCCGTCAACTCCAGGGCATGCGGCAACACCACCAAATCCAGGCTATTGGCAGGGAACGGCAGGGCCGAAAATTCGGTCAAAAAAGCCGCTTTGTCATGCGCTGTTTCAGTGGCCAGCCAGCGGTGCGGCATGCGGTTGGTCTCCAGCGCATCCAGCTCGGGCAAACCCAGCTGCAAAGCATGAAAACCAAACACATTGGCCACGACCGCAGCCATTTGCGCACGCTCCCACGCCAGCAGATAAGCGCCCGGTGGGGTCGCCAACCAGTCATGCATCCCTATAATTTGTTCGCCCATGAAGTTAATTCCAATACCTGCTTTCAACGACAACTACATCTGGATGTTGCACAACGAACATCGGGCGGTGGTGGTCGACCCGGGTGATGCCACACCGGTCTTGACGGTGTTGCAGCAAAGTGGGCTGACGCTGGAGGCGATTCTAGTCACGCACCATCACAACGATCACACCGGCGGCATCTCCGAGTTGCGTGAGCACACCGGCGCTCAGGTGTTTGGCCCACAGCAAGAACCCATGCCCGAGCCCTTGCAGCGTGTCACCGATGGCATGCGCATCACGCTACTGGATGTGCCGTTTGAGGTGTTCCACGTGCCCGGTCACACGGCCGGCCATGTGGCCTACTTTGGCCAGATTCCCCACCAAAGCCCGGTACTTTTTTGCGGCGACACCTTGTTCAGTGCGGGCTGTGGGCGCTTGTTTGAGGGTACGCCAGCGCAAATGCTGAACTCATTGAATCGACTGGCCGCCCTGCCAGAACCCACCCTGGTCTGTTGCGCCCACGAATACACTTTGAGCAGCCTGAAGTTTGCCCTGGCCGTTGAGCCAGATAATGCCGAGACACAGGCCTATTTGCAGCGTGCCCTGAGCTTGCGACAAGCCCACCAGCCCACCCTTCCGTCAAGCATTGGGCTTGAGAAACGTGTGAATCCCTTTTTACGCACCCATTTGTCTGACGTGGCCAATGCGGTGCAGCAGCGCTTTTCCAAAGCACACGACCCTGTGAGCGTGTTTGCAGCCCTGCGTACCTGGAAAGATCAATTTTGAAACACCTTTTTCGTGTAGGCGCACTGGTGGCCCTCCTTTGGCTGGCTGGTTGTGCGGGCCCAGGTGGAGTCATCCCATCACCATTGGATGCCGACCCAAGCACGGCCACACCAGTTTCGGCTCCCAGCCACCGTACTGAAGCTGAACCCCTGTTTTACCCGGCTGGCGGCTTGAAACCGCTGTCCAATACGCAACTGGGTTCCAAATATGTGCACACCTTGTTGCCACCAGCCG
>VIKI01000229.1 GCA_008080595.1 Comamonadaceae bacterium | reverse complement strand
TGACCATGTTCAGCACTCCGGCCGGGATGCCGGCGCGAATCGCCAGCTCGGCTGCGGCCAGGGCGGTCAGCGGCGTGAGTTCAGCTGGTTTGATGACCACCGGGCAACCTGCGGCCAGGGCCGGAGCGACCTTGCGGGTGATCATGGCAATCGGGAAGTTCCACGGCGTGATGGCGGCGCAGACACCGATGGGCTGGCGCAGGATCAGCAGGCGGCGGTTGTTGTCAAACTGGGGTAAGGTCTCGCCGTTGACCCGTTTGGCTTCTTCGGCAAACCACTCGACAAAGCTGGCTCCGTAAGCGACTTCGCCCTTGGCTTCGGCCAGCGGCTTGCCCTGTTCGGCGGTCATGATGCGGCCCAGATCGTCCTGATTCGCCATGATCAGGTCAAACCACTTGCGCAGGATGATGCTGCGCTCTTTGGCGGTCTTGTTGCGCCAGGCTGGCCAGGCGGCGTTGGCGGCATCAATGGCGGTTTGTGCCTCAGCTGGCCCCAGGTTGGCCACGTCGGCCAGGTGGGTGCCAGTGGCCGGGTCGGTCACGGCAAAGCGGCTGCTGCCGGCCACCCACTGGCCGTTGATCAGCGCATCGGTTTTCAGCAGGCTGGGGTCTTTGAGGAGGGACAGGGGAGAGGTAGACATGAAAAACTCCTGAATTTATAAAGAAAATTGGGCTCTAACCAAGATAATACTTGCGCAAACAGCTATAAAAATAATAGTTATCAACGAATCGGGACACCGGGCAGGATACACAGCATTTCAAACAGCAGGTTGGCCGCCAGCAAGGCGGTGTTGCCGTTTGGGTCATAGGGTGGCGACACCTCCACCAGATCAGCTCCGACGATGTTCAGCCCGCGACAGCCACGCACAATCTCCAGCGCCTGCGGCACGCTCAGGCCACCCACCTCAGGTGTGCCGGTGCCACCCGCGTAGGCCGGGTCGATACCGTCGATGTCAAAGCTCAGATAGCAAGGCGCATCACCAATGGTGGCCCGCACATTGGCCATCAGGGGTGACAGCGATTGCCACCACACCTCATGCGCCAGGGTCAGGTGAAAGCCCTGCTGGCGTGGCCAGTCAAAGTCGTCAGCGGCATAACCACTGCCGCGCAGGCCGATCTGGAACACACGCTCACATTGCAGCAGGCCTTCTTCCACCGCGCGGCGAAACGGCGTGCCATGGGCAATTTGTTCGCCAAACATGTCGGCGTTGACATCGGCATGGGCATCCACATGCACCAGCGCCACCGGGCCGTGTTTTTTGGCGATGGCCCGCAAGATGGGCAGCGCAATGCTGTGGTCGCCGCCCAGGGTGAGCGGAATACAGTTGTGCGCCAGCAGCTCGTCATAAAAGTCGGTGATGATGGCTACCGACTTGGGCAGGGAATAGGTGTTGATCGGCACATCACCCAGGTCGGCCACCTGCAGGGTGTCAAACGGTGCCGCACCCGTGGCCATGTTGTAGGGGCGGATCAGGCTGGATTCGGCGCGGATCTGCCTCGGCCCAAACCGTGTACCGGGCCGGTGGCTGGTGCCAATGTCCAACGGCACGCCGACAAATGCGGCATCCAGACCATGAGCCGTGTTGACCACCGGCAGGCGCATCATGCTGGCGATACCACCAAAGCGGGGCATGGAATTACCGGACAAGGGTTGGTTGTGGCTCATGTCAGTGGTTATTGGTGTGGATCGATGCAAAAAAGTTGCAAAGCTCTGCATCGGGAATCTGCTGTTCGGCGAAAGTAAAGCTGCCATGTTCGCGCATTTCCTGCGCGGCACGACGAACCAGGCCAAGGGCGCTGCGGGCCAGGCTGCCGCCAATGCTGATGCGCTTGACTCCCAAGTTGTCGAGTTGTGACACGGTGAACACACTGCCAGTGAGCCCCATGACCACGTTGAGTGGGCCGTCGATTTCTCGTACCAGGGCGGCAATCGTCTCAGCGTCTTTGACACCGGGCACGAACAGGCAATCTGCCCCCATTTCGCGGAACCGGTTGGCGCGGCGCACCGCTTCAGCGAACGGTGAGGGCACATTGGCGAGGTAGCAATCGGTACGGGCCGTCAGCGTGAAGGTGATGCCGCTACGGTCTGCGGTTTCGCGTGCGGCGCGGATGCGATCCGCTGCCAGTTCCAGATCGAAGAGGGGGCTGTGTGGATGGCCAGACAGGTCTTCGATGTTGCCGCCCACCACGCCCGCCTGAATCGCCAGCCGAATGGTTTCGGCCACCTCTTCGGGTGCTGCACCAAAGCCGGCTTCCAGGTCGGCACTCACCGGGAGCGTGACCGCAGAGGCAATCTGGTGGATGCGCTCCATCATCTGTGAGCGGCTGACGCAGCCTTCAACATCGGGTTGCCCCAGTGAAAAGGCAATGCCTGCGCTGGTGGTGGCCAGGCATTGGAAGCCGCTGGCGGCCAGGATGCAGGCGCTGCCCGCGTCCCAAGCGTTGGGCATTAAAAACGCCTGAGACTCCTGATGCCATTGACGAAACTGGTTGCCGAGTTTTATGCGGGTGTTCATGACATCGCCAAGGCAGGTCGGCCCCCCATGTCGCGGTTCAGGCGGAACTGCCCCACCACTTCGGCCAGCCGGGCGGCCTGGGTGCGCAGGCTGTCGGCGGCGGCGCTGCTTTGCTCGACCAGGGCGGCGTTTTGCAGGGTCACCTGGTCGATGCGGGCAACGGCATCGCTGACGGCGCTGATGCCCTGGTACTGCTGGGTGGTGGCGTTGTGGATGTCATGGATCCGCTCGCTGACATGCTGCACCTGGGTGACGATGGCCTGAATCGACAGACCGGCTTCATCCACCTGGCGTGCGCCGGTTTCCACTTTGCCGACGTTGTCACTGATGAGTTTCTTGATTTCCTTGGCGGCCTCGGCAGAGCGCTGCGCCAGGGAACGCACTTCGCTGGCCACCACGGCAAAGCCGCGGCCCTGCTCACCGGCACGGGCGGCTTCCACGGCGGCGTTGAGCGCCAGGATGTTGGTCTGGAAAGCAATGCCGTCAATCACGCTGGTGATGTCATTGATGGTTCTGGACGAGGCGGCAATACCTTGCATGGTGGTCACCACCTGGGCCACGGCTTGGCCACCGGCTACCGCCGTGGTGGAGGCGCTGGCGGCCAGGCGGTTGGCCTCTTCGGCGGTGTCGGCGTTGTGTTTGACGGTGCTGGTGAGCTGCGCCATGGCGCTGACGGTTTGTTGCAGGTCGCTGGCTTGTTCCTCGGTGCGGTGGCTCAAGTCCAGGTTGCCGGTGGCGATTTCGGCGGAGCCGGTGGCAATGCTGTCACTGCTTTGGCGCACTTCGCCGACCAGTGCCGCCAGTCGCTCACGCATGGTGGCCATGGCGGCCATGACGCTGCTGTGGTCACCCGCACGGGTCGGTACCCGCTGGGTCAGATCACCTTCGGCAATCGACAAGGCGATGCGGGCCACGTCTGCGGGTTCGCCACCCATCTGGCGGGCGATGGAGCGCACCACCACCACGGCCGCAGCCACGCCCAATGCCAGGGCCACGGCGCAGGCGATGGCCAGCATGGACAAGGACAGCTTGTAGGTGGCGGTTCCTTTTTCGGTGAGCTGGGCCGCGACACTGGATTTGAGTTCCCATTCCTTGTCGATGGCGCTCATGGTGGCCTTGAACAGCCGCTCGGTTTTACCGGTGAACAGTCGGCGGGCTTCTTCGACCTTGTCCGGGTCGCTCAGGGATTCGCGTGCGATGGTTTTGAGCTTGTCCCAGTTGGCCATGGCCAGCTGGGTGCTTTCGGTGACCGCCGTCCAAAGTTCACGGTCTTGGTCATTCACCAGCAGCTTCTCGTGCCCGGCCAGCGCCTGATTGAGTTGGGCGTAGGCCTGGTCAATACTGCCTTCGAGTGTGCCCATTTCGTCCGCTGACACGGTCATCAGGTGTTGGGCTTGCAGCATGCGGATGGCGGCCACTTTTTCCTGCCAGGACTTCACGGCTGCCAGCGAGGGGGTGGTGGTGGCGGTGTAGTAATCCAGCGCATCATGGGTCACCGCAATTTGCCGTGCCGCCATGACCGCCATGGCCATGAGCAACACCAGCAGCAGGCCAAAGGCCACCGCCAGGCGTGAGCCCAGCGGCATTTTTTCCAGGGTGGATGAAAGTGATATTTTCTTCATCGCCTGCGCCCACGCAGCCACTCCAGCCCCAGCATCAGGGTGGTGGTGAAGATGATCAGCAAGGTGGCCACGGCGGCAATCGTCGGGTTGATGTTTTCGCGGATGCCGGTGAACATCTGGCGTGGCAAGGTCACCTGACTCGGCCCGGCGATAAACAGTGTCACCACCACTTCGTCAAACGAGGTGGCAAAGGCAAACAGTGCGCCCGAGATCACGCCTGGCGCAATGATCGGCAGGGTGACGCGAAAGAAGGTGGTGAGGTGCCCCGCCCCCAGGCTCAGCGAGGCGCGGATCAGGTTTTCGTTGCAACTTTGCAGCGTGGCCAGCACGGTGGTCAGCACA
>VIKI01000003.1 GCA_008080595.1 Comamonadaceae bacterium | reverse complement strand
ACATTGGCCCCGACACGTTTGGGCAGGATGACAATGCCTTGGTCTTGATCGATGAGACCGGTGTGCGTGAATTGTCGCGTGATAGCAAGCTTTCGCTTGCTCGTAAATTAATAGCTACTATCGCTCAAAAAATAAGCGTTGGAGATCAAAATGATGAAAATTGATGTGAAGGTAATGGATGCGCGTATGGCTGAGCAACTGCCGCATTACGCCACGCCGGGCAGCGCCGGGTTGGATTTGCGCGCCTGTCTGGATGCACCCTTGACCCTGCAAGCCAATGCCTGGCAACTGGTGCCGACGGGGATTGCCATGTATCTGAAAGACCCTGGCTACGCCGCCATGATCTTGCCGCGCTCCGGTCTGGGTCACAAACACGGCATTGTGCTGGGTAATTTGGTCGGCTTGATCGACAGTGACTACCAGGGGCAATTGATGGTGAGTGCCTGGAACCGCAGCGACGTGCCGTTCACCATCGAGCCGATGGAGCGGATTGCCCAACTGGTGATCGTACCGGTGCTGCAAGCCCAATTCAATGTGGTGACGGAGTTTCCCGCCAGTGTGCGCGGGGAGGGCGGTTACGGTTCAACCGGCAAGGTTTGAAGCCGTTTCCCACGCCAAACAAAGGCTATTGAAGAAAGTCGCTGCCGGGGGCCATGCTGTGCATCGGCGTGACTTTGAAAAAGCCGGTGCCAGCGCTGCCGCAACCGATTTCAGCCTCGGTGGCTTCACGCACGGCACGCACTTGCACGGTGAGATACAAGGCAATGCCAGCCAGGGGGTGGTTGCCATCCAGCACCACGTGATCTGGGTAGATGTCGGTCACGGTGTAGAGCGCGTCTTGGGGCATGTGGTCGCTGCAACCTGCGGGCAGGGCCACGCCTTCAAATGTCATGCCTTCTTCAAGCTCTGGCGGGAACGCTGAGCGCGGTTCCAGAAAGATCAGTTGGTCATTGAAGTCCCCAAACCCTTGTTCGGGTTCGATGTGCAAATTGACCGTCGCCCCGGTGGTGTGCCCTTGCAGGGCAGTTTCGATGACTTCAAAAAGATCATCGCCACCGACCAGAAATTCCACCGGTTCGTCCAGCACGTCCAAAACTTCGCCCAAAGAGTCTTTGAGCGTCCAGGTTAAAGCAACCACGCATTGTTGAGTAATTTCCATGGCGGAATTGTCGCAGACCAGTGGCGGTCACTGCTCGAAGGGCTTACAACTGCTGGAGTTTTTCCAGTGCGCGTTCCAGGGTTTCGGTTTTCTTGGCGAAGCAAAAGCGCACCACATGCTGGTCAAACCCGTTGCCATAAAAAGCCGAGGTGGGGATGGCCGCCACGCCGATTTCAGCGGTCAGCCATTTGCAAAAATCAGCTTCACCCAGTGCGCTGACTTCAGAGATGTCCACG
Source organism: Comamonadaceae bacterium (assembly GCA_008080595.1). Classification (GTDB taxonomy): domain Bacteria; phylum Pseudomonadota; class Gammaproteobacteria; order Burkholderiales; family Burkholderiaceae_C; genus Rhodoferax. The sequence goes on along the minus strand of VIKI01000003.1, from coordinate 25,820 downwards.
CTTTGGAAATAAGTGCCTTCGCAAGGCAAGAGTTTCAAGCGGGTTTGTGCCAGACCGGCACGAAACAGGTCACGCTTGGCCTGGTAAAAATCAGACAGCCCCATGTAGGGAGCCGGGTCGCGCATGTAATCGGCCAGCGCATGCTGTACCGGGGTGTTGACGGTGAACACATTGAACTGGTGAACTTTGCGAAATTCCTGGCTGAGCGCCGCAGGGGCGGCCACGTAGCCCACTTTCCAGCCGGTGACGTGAAAGGTTTTGCCAAAACTCGACACCACGAATGCGCGTTCAGCCAGGCCGGGGAAGCTGGATGCACTTTGGTGTTGCTGGCCATCAAACACCATGTGTTCGTAGACCTCGTCGCTGATCAGCAGAATGGAAGTGGGTTTGAGCAGGGCTTCAAGCTGCTGCATTTCAGCCGCCGTCCAGACCGTGCCGCTGGGGTTGTGAGGTGAGTTGACGATGATGGCGCGGGTTCGGGGGGTGATGGCCGCTGCAATACGGGCAAAGTCCGGGCGAAAAGTGCCTGGGCTTAAGGGCACACGTACCGCGATGCCACCGGCCAATTCGATGTTGGGGACATAACTGTCGTAACAGGGTTCCAGCACAATCACTTCGTCACCCGCATGCACCACCGCCAGAATCGCGGTCAGGATCGCCTGGGTGGCTCCGGCGGTGATGGTGATTTCGGTGTCAGGCGAATATTCACAAGCGTAAAGCGCTTTAATTTTTGTAGCAATGGTTTCGCGCAAAGTGGGCACACCGGCCATCGGAGGGTACTGGTTCAAGCCGCTTTGCATGGCCTGCGTGACGGCCTGGACGAGCTTGGGGTCACAGTCAAAGTCCGGGAAACCCTGGCCCAGGTTAACCGCCTTTTTTTCTGCCGCCAGCGCTGACATGACGGTGAAGATGGTGGTGCCCACGTGGGGCAATTTGGATTGCAGCAATGGCGTGCTCATGGTTTCACAGTTCGTAGTCGTTGATATGTCCGGTCATGGCCCGGGCGACCAGATGGCGCTCCAGGCGGCTGCTGACCAACTCGGCAAATTGGTAGACAAAATTGCGCAGGTAAGCGCCGCGTTTGAACGCAACGCGGGTCACGTTTTGGCCAAAAAGCTGACCTGCTGGGCGCACCACCAAGCCGGACTGGGCTTCGTTGTCGATCACGTCACGCACCGACATTTCAGCGGCGATGCCAATGCCCATACCCAGCTTCACATAGGTCTTGATCACGTCGGAGTCGATCGCTTCCAGGGCAATCCGCGGGCTGAGTTTGCGGGTGGCAAAAGCCTGGTCGATCCGGGTGCGTCCGGTGTATGAAGGGTGATAGGTGATTAAGGGCTCCAGAGCAATATCTTCAAGGGTAAGCTGCTCTTTATTACATAGCGGATGGCCGCTTGGCAGAACCAGCACGTGCTGCCACTCGTAACAGGGCAGCGTGACCAGGTCGTCGTAGCCCGCAATCGACTCGGTGGCAATGCCAATTTCAGCCACTTCGTCAATCAGCATACGCGCCACCTGGTCGGGTGAGCCCTGGTGCAGGCTGACATTGACTTTGGGGTAGGCCTTGCGCAGTTTGGCCACTGGTTCAGGCAATACATAACGCGCCTGGGTGTGGGTGGCGGCAATCGACAGAGTGCCACTGTCTTCCGCGCTGTACTGTTCGCCAATACGTTTGAGGTTGTTGATCTCGCGCATGATCACGTCAATACTTTTGATCACTTGCTGGCCCGGCTCGGTGATGCGTTTGAGGCGTTTGCCATGGCGGGCAAAGATTTCAATGCCCAGCTCTTCCTCCAGCTCAATGATGGCTTTGGAGACGCCGGGTTGGGAGGTGTGCAGTGATTTGGCAGCCTCGGTCAGGTTGAGATCGCGGCGTACCGCTTCTTGAACAAATTTGAATTGATGCAGGTTCATTGTGGGTGCTGAATACAAGCGTGGGATGCCCGTTGTCAAAGCTCAGAAAGGGACAACTTGGCTAGCATCTCAATCACACGGGGGTCTTCGCCGACCGAGGGGCGAAGAATAAATTCAACGGCTGGGTAGGTATTGCGCAAATCATTGAGCAGTATGGGCAAGTCTTCTCGAGCGTGGCGACCCACACCTAAAAACATCGGCACGATGGTGATTTGTTTGATTTCTGTGGCCACCAATTCTGCTGTGACACTGTTCAAGTCAGGGGTGGTGATCTCCAGAAAAGCACAACGCACGCAACTGCCCGGACTGAGTTGACGCATACTTTCAGCGACGCTGTCAATAGGCTTGCGCCATGCCGGGTCACGGGAGCCGTGACCAAAAAGAATAGTTGCGTGCATGTGGGTGTTCTACCTTCTGAGCACCAGCCAGCCAAAGGCGGTGAGGGAAATAAAAGAGTAAATCAGGCCAGGCAGGGCGGCGGTGAGCCAGGGTTGCCAGTTTTGCAGGTTGCCCATGTAGCCAAATACATTGTTGAGTAAAAAGAAACTGATGCCTGCCATGACCCCGCCAAACACATAGGTGGTGATGCTGCCAGAGCGAAAGTGCAGGTAGGCAAAGGGCAGGGCCAGCACCACCATCACCAGGCAGCTCAAGGGGTAAAAAACTTTTTTCCAGAATTCAATTTCATAACGTTGAGCGGTCTGGGCGTTGTTTTGCAGATGCTGAATGTACTGAAACAGGTCATACGTGCTCATGCGTTCGGGTTTGAGCAGCGCGGCAGACACCATTTCTGCGCTGATGTGGTTGGGCCAGTGCAAGGTGTCCAGTTTGGCACGTTCTACCTGGGCTTCGGGTTCGACATGGCTTGGGAATTCGGTGCGTTGCACCTGGTGCAGTTCCCATGCGTCGGATTCGGCCAGGCTGGCACTTTCCGCCAGCATCATGGAGCGCAGCAGACCACGGTTGTCAAACTCGAAAATGCGCACACCTTTGAGCTTGCCTTCAGAGCCCAGTTCGCCAACATTGACGGCGAATTGACCGTAGGTTTGTTTTTCTTTCAGCCAGGCCCCTGTTTGTCCGACGGTGATGCGCCCGGTGTAGCGGGCTTTGAGCAATTGGGCGTTGCGGTCTGCCAAGGGTGAGATGTAGTCGCCAATGGCAAAAGTGAATGCCACAAAGGCCAGGCCCAGCGTCAGCAGGGTTTTAAGTGCGCGCCAGGGGTCTAGGCCACTGGTACGCAAAATGGTGTACTCAGAGCTTTGCGCCAGTCTTGACATGACATAAATCGTGCCAATCAGCACGGCAATCGGCATCAATTCATACAGGTGGCTGGGTATCATCAGCGAGACATAGACCAGTGCATGGATCAAACGGTAGCCCGCCGCGTAATGACGGCCGACAGATTTGACTTCTTCGACAAAGTCAAAGAAGAAAAACAGAGCCAGAAACCCCAGCGTGACAAAGGCGACGGATTGGATCACCTCGCCATAGATCAGTCTGCGCAATGTTCTCATCTGCACGCTCCTGCTTCTGGGGACGTGCGTCGCCCCAGAAGTTGCCGCAAGTGCCAGTTGTTATGCCCTTTGGCCAACCACAACACGGCCAGCACAAACACGCCCCCGTGCAGACCCAGCATGTAGGTCGGGAAAGTGGTTTTGCCTGAATAAATCCAGCTTTGCCCCAGATTCAGCAAATTGAAATAAAACACAAAGGTGAACAGTGAGAACACCAGGTTCAGGCTTTTGCCCACTCTGGGGTTGACGCTGGAGATGGCGATGCCGATGATGACAAAGTTGATGGCAGCCAGGATCAGTCCGAAGCGCCATGACAGTTCGCCCAGTGCCGCGGGTGAGGGCGTTTTGATCAGTTCCAGTGTGGGATGTGTGTTGATGAAGAGTGAGCTGTTGTCCACCAGAGGGTCTGTGGTGATGTGGGTGCCGTAGGTTTCAAATTCGCTGACCTTCAGGTCGGTGGTTCCCGTCACAGTTTCCAGCCGCTGGCCGTTGTCAAGCATCAGGAATTGACCTTGCGCGGTGTGCTCAATGCGCCCACTTCTTGCGGTGGTGATGGTTTCTTTGCCGAATTCTGTGGTGGCGATGAACACATTGGAGCCACTGGCCTGTCCGGTGAGGTTTTTTTCCACAAAAAACACCCGGGCTCCATTGGCAGATTCCTGAAATTGGCCGGGTTCAATGCGTTCCAGATCGCCACGTTTTTCGTACTGGTTTTTCAAATCATCAATACGCATGTTGGTCCAGGGCAGCACCAGCAAGGCCAGGGCTGCAATCACGGCGAAGATGGGCCAGGAAAAACGGAACAAGGGTTTGATCAACGATGAGAGCCCTTTGCCACTGCAAAACCAGATGACCATTTCGCTGTCGCGGTACATGCGTGAGAGTGTCGCAATGATGGCAATAAACAGGCTCAGGCTGAGCAGGGTAGGGGTGTATGCGAGGACGGTGTAGCCCATGACCAGGGTCACATCTGAGGGGCTGAATGTGCCGCGCGAGGCCTGTCCGAGTGTCCGTATCAACGTCATGGTCATGACCACGGTGATCAGCACCACCAGGGTGGCCCCAAAACTGCGGGACAGCTCTTTGCGGAGTGAAGAATGGAATAACATTGCTGAAAAAGGAAACCGCCAATTATGAACTTTGAACTCAAGATTTTTGCCCCGTCAACGGTATCCATTGAAAAAACCGATGTTTCTCTGGTGTTTGTTGCCAATAGCTTCGAATCTGGCAAAGATGCCCTGTCTGTGCTGATTGCAAAAGCACTCAAATCGGGTGATTTGGCGGCTAAAGCCGGGCAAGTGCTGGATATTTACCGTCCTCTTGGTTTTGCCGCCACCCATGTGGTGCTGATCCATGTGGCAGAGGGTTCACCGACCGATGTACGTAAAGGTATCTTGGCAGCCATGGCGGCAGTCAAGGCCGCCAAACCCAAACATGCCAGCCTGAATTTTTTGCAACAACCCAGTGCCCAAGGGCTTCGCGCAGCGTTGACTTGTCTGGCCGAGTCAACATACCTCTACCACACCACCAAATCAGATGCCGAGGGTCGCTCACTGACCCAGGTGGCTGTGGCCGTACCTGATGACACATTGTTGGCTGATGCGTTCAAGCGGGCTGTTGCGGCGGTGAATGGCATTGAATTGGCCAAAGAGTGGGGCAACCGTCCAGCCAATTACGCTACCCCCACCCATTTGGCGGGTGTGGCTAAAGCGATGACCAAGTTTGCCCGCATCAAGGTGGAAATTCTGGGGCCTAAAGAAGTTGACAAACTGGGTATGGGGGCCTTTCAGGCGGTGGCCCAAGGTTCTGATGAGCCCTTGCGTTTCATTGAATTGCGTTACCAGGGCGCTGCCAAGGCTGATGCACCCGTGGTCTTGGTGGGTAAAGGCATTACCTTTGACAGCGGTGGCATTTCCATCAAGCCTGCGGCTGAAATGGATGAAATGAAGTACGACATGTGTGGCGCGGCCAGTGTGCTGGGGGTGTTTCGTGCGCTGGCTGAACTGCAGCCAGAGATCAATGTGGTGGGCTTGATTGCCTCATGCGAAAACCTGTCCGGTAGCCGTGCGCTCAAGCCGGGGGATGTGGTCACCAGTATGAGTGGTCAAACCATTGAGGTGCTCAATACCGATGCGGAAGGCCGATTGGTGCTGTGTGATGCGCTCACTTATGCAGAGCGTTTTAAACCCAGGGCCGTGCTGGACATTGCTACTTTGACCGGTGCCTGTGTGATCGCGTTGGGGGGCGTGCGCAGTGGCTTCTTTTCAGCCGATGAGTCGTTGTCAAAAGCCTTGTTGGCGGCAGGAGAGACTTCCCAAGACCTGTGCTGGCCCATGCCACTGGATGACGAGTATGCAGAGGGGCTTAAATCCAGCTTTGCTGATGTAGCCAATGTCGCCGGTCGCGCGGGTGGTGCGATCACGGCGGCCAAATTTTTGCAACGCTTTACCGCGAAATACCCTTGGGCTCATCTTGACGTAGCGGGTACGGCATGGAAGAGTGGGGCAGCCAAAGGAGCAACTGGGCGACCCGTGGGGCTGCTGCTTGATTTTTTGCTTGATTACCCAACTTAAAGGAACTTCGGTTTGACCGATATTGCCTTCCATTTCAATGTGCCAGATCGCTTGGCTTATGTGTGTCGTTTACTGCGCAAAGCCGCCACTGGAGGCATCAAAGTTGTGGTGACAGGTTTCCAAGAGGATTTGAATCAACTCGATGCCGATTTATGGGCGCTTTCGCCGGTTGACTTTGTCACGCACTGTGGTTCCGATGCACCTGCATCTGTATTGGCGCAATCATCGGTTGTGTTGACTGAGGCCGTTGATTTTGTCGAGATGCGCACTGTATTGGTGAATTTATGGCCCTCAATCCCTGCTGGTTTTGACCAGTTTGAGCGGGTGATTGAAGTGGTCAGTCAAGAAGAGACAGACCGCCAGCAGGCACGAGGCCGCTGGAAAAGCTATGCCCAAGCTGGTTTCCATTTGGTTCGCCATGATTTGAAAGCCAAGAAATGAATCAAGTTCAAAAGCCCCAGCCGCGATTTGTACCAACTCTTACTGAGGTGGTTGATCCGGCCAGCTTGACTCGAACGTTATCCGCTCAGCAACCCCAAGTGCAAACCATCGTGAATCAGGTTTTGCAACAGATCCAGCCGATATTTGAACGTCGTTTGCAAGAGGAAATGGAGCGTGTGGTGAGGTCAATGGTGGCCAAGCAATGGTCAGATATGAGCGCTAAGCTTCGTGATGAATTGGAGCCGTTTGTTCGTCAGGCGGTTTTGGATGTGCTGAGTGAGCAGAGTCAGATCAAAATCCAAAGATAAGAGCGAATCATGGTTCATAAGTGGGTTAAGTTGGTGTCTACCCTAACTGTTTGGCCCAAAAATTGCGTTATCGTTTGGGTTGCTGAATAATTCAATTCACAATTTTTTTAACCTGGAGTTGTCTATGCAAATGAAATTGAAAATTACCGTTGCTGCTGCCATTGCCGCCGTGGCAGGCCTGGCTACCGCTCAAGAAGTGGTTGTCAAAATTGGGCACGTAGCCCCCATGTCTGGTGCGCAATCGCACTATGGCAAAGACAACACCAATGGCGCACGCATGGCTATTGAAGACCTGAATGCTCAGAAAATCGTCATTGGTGGCAAGACAATCAAGTTTGAACTTCAAGCTGAAGACGATGCTGCTGATCCAAAACAGGGCACAGCAGTGGCACAAAAATTGTGCGACAGCAAAGTTGCTGGCGTGGTCGGTCACCTGAATTCGGGTACCACCATCCCAGCTTCCAAGATTTACCACGACTGTGGTATCCCCATGGTGACTGGTGCTGCTACCAACCCCAACCTCACCAAGCCTGGTTACAAAACCACTTATCGCATTATTGCCAATGACAATGCTCTGGGTGCAGGTTTGGCCAATTATGCTGCGGATGTACTGAAGCTCAAGACCGTAGCCATCATTGATGACCGCACAGCTTACGGCCAAGGTGTGGCTGAAGTGTTCAAAAAAGTGGCCACTGCCAAAGGCATCAAGGTTGTGGATGATCAGTTCACTACCGACAAAGCCACTGACTTCATGGCTATCCTGACTGCCATCAAGGCCAAGAAACCTGATGCCGTGTTCTATGGTGGTATGGATCCCCAAGCTGGTCCCATGTTGCGTCAGCTGGAGTCTTTGGGCATGGGTAATGTCAAGTACTTCGGCGGTGATGGTATCTGTACAGCTGAGCTTGCCAAACTGGCTGATGGTGCCAAGATTCTTGAAAACGTGGTGTGTGCTGAAGGCGGCGCATCATTGGCCAAGATGCCTGGTGGTGAAGCCTGGAAGAAGCGCTACGATGCCAAATACCCTGGCCAGTTCCAGGTTTACAGTCCTTACACCTATGACGCGACTTTCCTCTTGGTTGACGCTATGAAACGTGCCAACTCTACGGATCCCAAGGTGTATGTGAGCAAGCTGGTTGAGTCCAATTTCAAAGGTGTGACAAATACCATTGGTTTTGAATCTACTGGTGAAATGAAAAACCCTGCCTTTACTTTGTCCACCTACAAAGGTGGCAAAAAGACATCACTTTGATTGATTCTGGTTTCTGAAAAGCCACCTTCGGGTGGCTTTTTTATTTGACTTTGACCCCATTTGAGAAATACATGACTTTGCGCGGTTAAAATAGCGGGCTTCGGAGCGGTGGATGAGTGGTTTAAGTCACACGCCTGGAAAGCGTGCGGGGAGTAAAATCCCCCGGGGGTTCGAATCCCCCCTGCTCCGCCAGTAAGTAAAAAAAGTCCTTGTTTTACAAGGACTTTTTTTTCGTGTGTTGACTCTCAATTCAACTATCAAATTGAATTCAGTACCTTGTTGGTCGTTCAAATGAATGTGTCACCCCAATGACTATCTGGGCGATTCCACACCTTCGCAGTGTCTTTCATGATCGAGGTTGCTGCTTACTCGAATCATGAAAGTTAGAAGGCCAGTTGTTCTGGGCGCAGTTCCTGAAGAATCGTAGCTGAGATTTCTTCAATGGATTTGGTGGTGGTGGATAGCCATCGGATGCCGGAGCGGCGCATCATGGCTTCGGCTTGCTGAACTTCATGCCGGCAATTTTCAAGCGATGCGTATTTGGAATTGGGACGGCGTTCGTTGCGAATTTCACTGAGTCGCTCGGGTTGAATGGTTAAGCCAAAAAGCTTTTTTTTATGTAATTTGATGGCTGGGGGTAAATCCTGGCGTTCAAAATCTTCCGGGATCAGTGGGTAGTTGGATGCCTTGAGGCCATATTGCATGGCCAGATAAAGCGATGTGGGGGTTTTTCCGCTGCGACTCACACCAATCAAAATGACATCCGAGGTTTCCAGATCACGGTGAGACTGTCCGTCATCATGTTCGAGTGAGAAATTGATGGCATCAATGCGTGATTGGTACTGCTTGCTTTTACTGGCATCGCTGAAGCGGCCAGTGCGGTGATTGGATTTAATGTTCAGTTCCTTTTCCAGCGGGTGCACAAAAGTACCAAACATGTCCAGCAACATGCCTTGGCAGCCTTCGGTAATCACTCTGAGCACATCGTCATTGGCGAGTGTGGTGAACACAATGGGTCGTTTGTTGTCATGTGCTCCTGCCTGATTGATCTGTCTGACGGTTTGGTGGGCCTTGTCGACGGTATCCACAAAAGGCAATCGAACGCGGTGCAAATTGGCTTCAAACTGGGCAAGGATGGCGCTGCCAAAAGTTTCGGCCGTGATGCCGGTGCCATCAGAAACAAAGAAAACAGTACGGTTGGACATGGTCAATATCAAAGTAGATCAAGTGAAATGCAACATTTTGAGCCGTACAAGACGCTGCATTTTGGGGGCGAGTTGCTGCAAATTGAGCGCATAGGCAAGCCCCTACAATATTCATTATCCAACCAATTACCGAGCGATTACCGTTCCCCAAAGCACAACTCCAAAGTGGGCGGTTTTCGTTGTCTGGGCAAGTTGCTGAAGCAGCTTGCCAGAAAAACCAGTTTTTTAACTTCTGGAGTCTTGTCATGTCTGAACTTTTCGCACCGACCGATTTGGTCGTTCCTTTTGAGAACCTGAGAATGACCGATGTGGATTCGGTGGGCGGTAAAAATGCCAGCCTGGGAGAAATGATCTCCAATTTGCCAACAGGTGTCAAAGTCCCCACAGGTTTTGCGACGACAGCCCATGCTTTTCGTCAATTTCTGGCGTTTGGTGATTTGGCCAGCAAAATCAATGTGCGCTTGAGTCAGCTTGATGCTGACGATGTGAATGCCTTGGCTGTGGCTGGTGCGGAGATTCGTGCCATGCTTGAAAATCAACCCTTTCCGGCTGATCTTGAAAAGGCTATTCGCGAAGCTTTTGCAACATTATCCGGTGGGAGTGAGCAGGCATCTTTTGCGGTTCGTTCGTCTGCGACCGCAGAGGATTTGCCCGATGCCTCTTTCGCGGGGCAGCAAGAAACATATCTGAATGTGACCGGCATTGAAGATGTGCTGCACAAAATCCGCGAGGTATTTGCCTCGCTGTACAACGACCGCGCCATCAGTTATCGGGTGCACAAAGGATTTGCGCACGAACATGTGGCATTGAGCGCTGGCATTCAGCGTATGGTGCGCTCTGATCTAGGGGCTGCAGGTGTCATGTTCACGCTGGATACCGAATCAGGTTTTGACCAGGTTGTTTTCATTACTTCAAGCTATGGTTTGGGTGAAACCGTGGTGCAGGGCGCAGTGAATCCCGATGAGTTTTATGTGCATAAACCGATGCTCAAAGCAGGTAATTTGGCCTTGATCCGTCGCAATTTGGGTTCCAAATTGATTCAAATGCAGTTTTCTTCGCCAGAAGAAAAGGCGGCGACTGGCAAGCTGGTCAAAACCACTGACGTGCCAACTGAGTTGCGCAACCGTTATTCGCTGACCGATGCTGATGTCCAAAAACTTGCTTCCTATGCGTTGGTGATTGAAGCGCACTATGGTCGCCCCATGGACATTGAATGGGGCAAAGATGGTTTGGATGGTGAGTTGTATATTTTGCAAGCTCGTCCTGAAACAGTGAAAAGCCAGGCGGCAGGCAAAGCTGAGCACCGCTACACGCTTAAGGGCAAGGGCGCAGTGCTGGTTGAAGGGCGTGCGATTGGGCAAAAAATTGGTACCGGGCCTGTCAAGGTGGTGCACAACATCAGCGAAATGGATCGTGTGCAAGCGGGTGATGTGTTGGTCACTGACATGACTGACCCCAACTGGGAGCCTGTGATGAAGCGGGCTTCTGCCATTGTGACCAACCGCGGTGGGCGGACATGTCATGCGGCCATCATTGCGCGTGAGTTGGGTATTCCTGCTGTCGTGGGTTGCGGGAATGCAGACCATGTGCTGAAAGATGGCATGTTGGTGACCGTGAGTTGTGCTGAGGGTGACACGGGCTTCATTTATGACGGATTGCTTGAAACTGAGGTGACGGAAGTTCAGCGTGGCACCATGCCTGAAATTGATGTCAAGATCATGATGAATGTGGGTAACCCCCAGTTGGCTTTTGATTTTTGCCAATTACCCAATGCAGGTGTTGGTTTGGCACGGCTTGAGTTCATCATCAACAACAACATTGGTGTCCACCCGAAGGCCATTTTGGACTATCCCAACATTGATGCTGATCTGAAAATTGCGGTGGAATCTGTGGCCAGAGGCCATGCCTCCCCACGTGCTTTTTATGTCGACCGCGTGGCGGAAGGTGTGGCAACCATTGCGGCGGCATTTTGGCCAAAACCCGTGATTGTGCGTTTGTCGGACTTCAAGAGTAACGAATACCGCAAGCTGATTGGTGGTAGCCGTTACGAGCCCGAAGAAGAAAATCCAATGTTGGGTTTCCGTGGTGCTGCACGGTATGTGAGTGAAGAGTTTGGTGAAGCTTTTGCCATGGAATGTGAAGCACTTAAGCGGGTTCGCCAAGACATGGGCTTGACCAATGTGCAAGTGATGGTGCCTTTTGTCCGAACGCTGGGGCAGGCTAAAAAAGTGACTGAGTTGTTGGCTGAGCAAGGTCTCAAGCGTGGTGAAAATGATCTCAAATTGATCATGATGTGTGAAATCCCGAGCAATGCAATTTTGGCCAAGGATTTTCTGCAGTATTTTGACGGCTTCTCGATTGGTTCCAATGATTTGACCCAACTTACCCTGGGTCTGGATCGTGATTCAGGTTTGGAGCTGTTGGCCAAAGACTTTGATGAGCGTGATCCTGCGGTGACCGCCTTGATCAGCATGGCCATCAACGCTTGCCGCGCAGAAGGTAAATACATTGGCATTTGTGGCCAAGGCCCGAGCGACCACCCTGATCTTGCCCAATGGCTCATGAAAGAAGGTATTTCCTCGATTTCATTGAATCCTGATACGGTGGTGGCAACTTGGCAAAACCTTGCCAAACAATAGCAAACACCTATAGCACGTGGCATCTGTGGATGCCATCATCTTGGCGATGATGAACCCAGATATCACTGCGCTAAAGAGCCAGCCTATTGCAAGTGTGTCAAGCTTGCGGGGCTGGCTTTTGTTTTGCTGGTTTGTGGCCTCGTTTGGAATCGTTTTTTTTGCGAAAGATCTTCAGCAAGTGATTGCTGGGTGGCCTTTGGCCTATTGGTTCGCGGCGCAAGGCAGTGTGCTGATTTTTATTTTGGTGGTGGCGCTGTTTGCGTGGTTTGCCAATCGGCAGGAGCGAACTGATGATGTGCCAGACCCAGCCTATACGCGGTATGTCAGACGCATTCACAAAAGGTTTGCACTGTTTGTTGTGGTATTTCTGATTTTTCTGGCGGTATTGACCCTGGCTGAACAAGCGGGGTTGCGAAAAATTTGGGTCGGGGCCATTTTTCTTTTTGCCACCGTGTTTTTTTATGCCTTGGTTGGCATTTACGGTCGAACTTCTGCCGCCTCGGAGTATTACGTGGCTGGACGACGTATCCCGGCCATGTACAACGGCATGGCTGTGGCTGCTGACTGGATGAGTGCCGCTTCATTCATCAGCATGGCTGGAGGGCTCTATTTGCAGGGGTTTTCTGGGTCGGGTTCTCAGCCAGGAGGTTTGGTCTACGTGTTGGGGTGGACTGGCGGGTTTTGCCTGGTGGCTTTGCTGGTGGCTCCACATCTGCGCAAAATGAACTTGTACACCGTGCCTGATTATTTTGATGTCAGGTATGGCGGAAGGTGGCCGCGCATCATTGCCGCTTGGGCGGCCGTGTTGTGCTCTTTTACCTATGTGGTTGCGCAAATCTACGGTGTGGGCTTGATAACTTCCCGTCTGACGGGTGTTCAGTTTGAAATTGGTATTTTGTTAGGGTTGGGGGGGGTGCTGGTTTGTTCGTTTTTGGGGGGCATGCGTGCAGTGACCTGGACTCAAGTCACTCAGTACGTGGTCATGATTCTGGCTTTTTTGATCCCGGTATCGTGGCTTGCGTATAAACAGCTTGGAAATCCGGTAGCACCTCTGGTGTATGGTCAGCAATTGCCCAAAATTGCGGCCTTGGAGCAGCAATTGATGGCATCCACGGCTGAGCGAGATGTCATCTATGAGTATGCCAAACGCTCGACTGATTTCGCCCTTAAATTAGGTAACGTACCGGACTCCCTTGATGCTGAAAGAAAATTTCGAAAAGAGGAAATTAAACGTCTTACCGAGTTGCATGCAGATGAGTCGGTGATTGTGGCTGCTCGGCGGGAGTTGGCCGGAATGCCCCGCGATGAAGAAGCTGCTCGTGATCGTTGGACACGAGCCATGCTGGAGAACATGGATCGAGCGCAACCTTTGGCTGGTATGCCAGAACACACACGCCCTTTTGCGGGTGATTCAAAGGGGTCGGAAAACGATCAGCGCTTGTTTGACGCATCAAGACGCAATTTTCTTGCGTTGATGTTTTGTTTGATGATTGGTACAGCAGGTTTGCCGCATTTATTGACTCGTTTTTACACCACGCGTAACGTAGCTGAAGCCAGAAACTCTGTGACTTGGTCACTCTTTTTTATTGCCTTGCTTTATCTTTCGGCACCGGCGTTAGCGGTATTGGTGAAGTTTGAGATCATGGGGCATTTGGTTGGGCAAAGATTTGATGAGTTACCGGTTTGGATCGGACAGTGGGCCAAAGTTGACCCTGCACTCATTTCAGTCAGTGACATCAATGGGGATCATATTTTGCAATTTGCTGAGCTCAAGCTGGGGGCGGACATTGTGATGTTGGCGACACCTGAAATAGGTGGTTTGCCCTATGTTGTATCTGGTTTGGTGGCCGCCGGTGGTTTGGCGGCTGCGTTGTCAACTGCAGATGGGCTGTTGTTGACAATTGGAAATGCACTTGCCCACGATTTGTTTTACAAAGGCGAAAGCAATCGTGCAGTCACCGTCAGGCGCGTCATGCTGTCGAAGTTTGCTTTGTTGCTGGTTGCTTTGTTGGCGGCATATGTGGCAGCCCAAAGACCGGCCGATATTCTCTATTTGGTTTCTGCGTCATTTTCATTGGCGGGTGCGGCTTTTGTTCCGGCCATGACCCTGGGCATTTTTTGGTCTAAGGCAACACGTCAAGGGGCAATCTGCGGCATGTTGGCAGGCTTGGGCTTGACGCTTTACTACATGGTGATCAATGCGCCAGTTGTGAGGTCGGTTTTAGGGCTGCGAGGCCCGGGTTTGTGGTTCGAGATTGAACCTGTCTCTGCGGGTGTGTTTGGGGTTGGTGCAGGTCTTGTAGTGACGTTGTTGATCAGTTTATTGACACCTACATCACGTGCTCCGATCAAAGTGTGAAGATCGGTTTCATAAAAAGCTATAATATCTGGCTTACCTTACTACACCTCAATGAGACGCTGAGGGTGGTTTTCTTGCCTCAGTCGAGGTTTATCCAGAAGGAGTTTCAATGCGTCATTATGAAATCATTCTCATGATCCACCCGGATCAGAGCGAACAAGTTCCAGCTATGCTAGAGCGCTACAAAGGCATGATCATTGCTGGTGGCGGTAAAGTGCACCGTGTGGAAGATTGGGGTCGTCGCCAACTGGTGTACATGATCAACAAACTGGCCAAAGCACATTATCTGTGTGTCAACATTGAAGCCAATCAAGCGGTTATGGCTGAGCTTGAGCATGCTTTCAAGTTCAATGATGCAGTACTGCGGCACTTGACCGTGTTGAAGAAAAAAGCTGAAACCGGCCCATCTTCAATGATGAAAACTGTCGAGCGTGAAGACGCTCGCAAGACACAGCAAGCTGAATACCAAGCTTGAAACGCTTGAGTGTTCTCAAGCGCTGAGTGTGGAGTCCAACCGACTGACCCTGTCTGCCGTTATTGCTGAAATTGATGCCTTGCGCTACACACCATCTGGTGTTCCGGCGTTGAACTGCAAGCTTGAGCATGCCTCTGAAGTCACTGAGGCGGGCCAGCTTAGACAAGTCAAGGCGTTGGTGAAATCAGTATCTTTTGGTGCCATTGCAGAGCGTATGGCCCATCAGGACATTGGCAGCAACTGGGTTTTTACAGGTTTTTTGGCAACCCCGCGTGGTACTAAGCAGCTTGTGTTTCACATTCAAGAATTCGTCAAAGATTAAAGCTTTTTTCAAATATTTAAGGAGTCCATCATGGCCGGACCAAAACGTTTCAATAACAAAGACAAGCGCCCAAAGCGCCCAGCTCAAAATTTGCTCTTCAAACGCAAACGCTTTTGCCGTTTCACGGTAACAGGTGTTGAAGAGATCGACTACAAAGACATCGATACCTTGCGTGATTTCATTGCTGAAAACGGCAAAATCATTCCCGCACGCCTGACCGGTACACGTGCCATTTTCCAGCGCCAGCTCAATACGGCTATCAAGCGTGCACGCTTTTTGGCCATGCTGCCTTACAGCGATCAGCACAAGATCTAAGGAATACAACCATGCAAATCATTCTGCTCGACAAGGTGGTTAACCTTGGTAACCTCGGTGAAATCGTTCGTGTCAAAGACGGTTACGCCCGTAATTTTCTGATCCCTTCTGGCCGTGCACGTCGTGCCACAGCTGCAGCCAAACAAGAGTTTGAGGCACGTCGTGCCGAGCTCGAAAAAGCCGCTGCAGCTAAATTGGCGGAATGCCAGGCGATTGGCGCAAAGTTAGCTGGCACCACTTGCAAGCTGACACAAAAAGCGGGTGTGGATGGCCGTTTGTTTGGCTCTGTCACCAATGCAGACATTGCTGAAGAACTCACCAAATCTGGTTTTGCTGTGGCAAAAGCCCAAGTTCGCATGCCCAATGGCCCGATCAAAGTTGTTGGCGACAGCACTGTGAGTGTGGCTTTGCATACGGATGTGTTGGTTGATATTACAGTTTCTGTCTACGGCGAAACTGCTTAATTTTCAACGACCTTTTCGAAGCCGCCTGGCGAAAGCCTTGGCGGCTTTTGTTTTTTGTCATTGACTTTGGATCATTTGCACAGCTTGTGCACAGTTTGTACAAGACTTGTCACCAGCCTTTCACTCGACACCATAAGCTGACCACCGTAGCATCCAGAGCTTCAAGGAAATTTTCATGTCTGCTGACCTATCTAATCTGACAGATGACTTTGGTGTAGATCGCCAGGTCGCTCAACTGCGCATCCCGCCGCATTCCATTGAAGCTGAATCCAGTGTGCTGGGTGGTTTGTTGCTGGACAACGCAGCCTGGGATCGTGTCAGTGACGTGTTGAGTGAGCAAGACTTTTACCGCTATGAACACCGTGCAGTGTTTGCGTCGATGAGTACGCTGATCAACGCTTCCAAACCGGCTGACGTGATCACGGTGTACGAGCAGTTGCAGAGCTCCGGTAAAGCTGAGGAAATCGGCGGTTTGAGTTATCTCAATGCACTTGCGCAGTATGTGCCCAGTGCTGGCAATATCCGCCGCTATGCAGAAATCGTGCGGGAGCGCTCAATTTTGCGCAAACTGGTCTCCACCAGTGAGGAAATATCGGCCAACGCCTTTAACCCCAAAGGCCGTCCGGTGGCTTCCATCCTGGATGAAGCCGAGCAGAAGATTTTCAACATTGGCGAAGAGGGCGCACGGACCAAGCAGGGTTTTCAGGCCATGGACACCTTGGTGGTCGATTTGCTGGATCGAATCCAGGAAATGGCCGAGAACGCCAATGATGTCACGGGTGTACCAACCGGCTTCTATGACCTGGACCGGATGACTGCCGGACTACAAGCGGGTGATCTGGTGGTGCTGGCGGCACGCCCCTCCATGGGTAAGACAGCTTTTGCCATCAATATTGCAGAACATGTGGCCTTGAACGAAGGCCTGCCTGTGGCGGTGTTTTCCATGGAAATGGGCGCGGCCCAATTGGCCGTACGTATTGTTGGCTCCATTGGGCGGATCGATCAGAGCCATTTGCGCACCGGAAAGTTGACCGATGATGAGTGGCCACGTTTGTCGGAAGCGATTGAAAAATTGCGTACCATTTCATTACACATCGATGAAACAGCTGGCCTGACGGCCAGTGAGTTGCGGGCCAATGCGCGCCGTCTGGCACGTCAATGCGGGCAATTGGGCTTGATCGTGGTGGACTACCTTCAGTTGATGAGTGGCTCCAGTGGCAGCAATGGCGAAAACCGCGCGACCGAGCTGGGTGAAATCTCCCGGGGCTTGAAAATGTTGGCCAAGGAACTCAAGTGCCCGCTAATTGCTTTGTCTCAGCTTAACCGGAGTGTGGAACAACGCCCGGACAAACGACCCATGATGAGTGACTTGCGCGAGTCGGGTGCGATTGAGCAGGATGCCGACATCATCATGTTCATTTACCGTGACGAGTACTACACCAAGGATGCCTGCAAGGAGCCAGGGGTGGCCGAAGTCATTATTGCCAAGCAGCGTAACGGCCCCACCGGAACGGTCAAACTGGCGTTCTTGAACAGAATCACCAAGTTTGAGTCTTTGGCTGCAGGGGCTTCTGATGATTTTTAATAAACAACTGCTGAGCTAACTTGTGCCAACAGCTATATTGCACTAAAGAATTTCACTCGCAAAGTCAGCCAGCCGTGAGCGTTCACCGCGTGCCAGCGTGATATGCCCACTATGTGGCCAGCCTTTGAATTTGTCGACCGCATAAGTCAAACCAGACGAACCCTCGGTCAAGTACGGGGTATCGATCTGGGCAATGTTGCCCATACAAATGATTTTGGTACCCGGTCCTGCTCGGGTGATCAGGGTTTTCATTTGCTTGGGCGTCAAATTTTGCGCCTCATCAATGATCACGTATTTATTGAGAAAAGTTCGACCTCGCATGAAATTCATGCTTTTGATTTTGATGCGGCTTCGGATCAATTCATTGGTGGCCGCACGACCCCATTCGCCCGCAGAGGTGTCGGTTTTGCCAAGAACTTCCAGGTTGTCGTCCATGGCACCCATCCATGGGCCCATTTTTTCTTCTTCGGTGCCTGGTAAAAAGCCGATGTCTTCACCCACACTGACCGTGGCCCGTGTCACGATGATTTCGGTGTAACGCCGCTCATC
Source organism: Comamonadaceae bacterium (assembly GCA_008080595.1). Classification (GTDB taxonomy): domain Bacteria; phylum Pseudomonadota; class Gammaproteobacteria; order Burkholderiales; family Burkholderiaceae_C; genus Rhodoferax. The sequence continues at coordinate 7,902 of VIKI01000003.1, read as the reverse complement.
AAGCACCTGCGTCAGCCCGGAGGCCAGTGCCATCAGAGTCTTGCCGGTGCCTGCGGTGCCGGTCAGGGTGACAAAGTCAACCTCGGGGTCCATCAGCAGGTTCATGGCAAAGTTTTGTTCACGATTGCGGGTCATGATGCCCCACACTGCATTTTTCAAGTGTGTAAAGTCGCGCAGTGTTTTGAAAACCGCTGTTTTGCCACGAATCTCGATCACCTTGGCGTACAGACTGGGTTCACCAGGGGCTTCAAAATAGACAAACTGGTTGATGATCAGCTGCGGGACGACCGGGCCACTGACGCGGTAAAAGGTTTGTGCACCTTGTTGCCAGCTTTCGATGGATTTGCCGTGAGTGCCCCAAAAATCAGTGGGCAGGGCGAAAGCGCCGGAATACAGCAGGTCGCCATCTTCGAGAGTTTTGTCATTTTGATAGTCTTCAGAGCTCAAGCCCAGTGCACGCGCCTTGACACGCATATTGATGTCTTTGGAGACCAGCACCACCTCGCGCGGCGCATATTGCTGCTTCAAAGACTCGACCACCCCCAGAATCTGATTGTCAGCTTTGCCTTGCGGCAGGCTGCTGGGCAGGGTGTAATTGAGCAGTTGTGTTTGAAAAAACAGTTTGCCACTTGCCTCAATGTGCCCCGTGGTGTTCAACTGCAAACCTTGGGTGATGTCGCCAGCCAAATGACCCGCCAACGCATCCAGTGTGCGACTGGTTTGGCGGCCATTACGCGCCACCTCGGTCATGCCTTTTTTATGCGCATCCAACTCTTCAAGCACGATCATTGGCAGAAACACATCGTGCTCTTCAAACCTGAACAAACAACTCGGGTCATGCAGCAACACATTGGTGTCCAGCACAAAAAGCTTGGTGGGCCCGCTTGGACGTTTGGTGCGAACCTTGGTGGGTTCTTTTTGAACTTTGGCCGCCGTGCGTTTGATGCTTGTGGATGCTGTTGGTTTGGTTTTTTCGACCAGGGTGCTGGATTTTCCCGCTGCAGTTTCAACAAGTGTTTTGATCTGGATTTCTGCGTTGCCAGGGTTGGGCTTGGGGGATGCCGTATGGGCCACGTTCTTTGGGCGTGCCGGTACATCGTATTCTTGCAATGACAGCAGGGAAGCGCGTTTTTTGGGAGCGGTTGGCAATGGCATGTGATGCTCTCGGCGGTTAAAAAGAGATAGTTAGAAACGACAAAGCCGCCATGTCACCAGGGCGGCTTTGTATTTATCAGTGAGGCAAATTTTCGACATGCAATTGATTATGCATGAGCCTTTATGACAATGGTTTTAATGGCATTTGAAGACAAGGGCGCTCTTCGGTGTTGATCTGACATCAAGCCAGTGCGGGTGTTTTTTTCAGGGCCTTGACCGCGATCAGAACCTCTTCCACATGACCAGGGACTTTAAGACCCCGCCACTCTTCTTTCAGTGTGCCATCTGCTCCAATCAGGAAGGTGCTACGCTCAATGCCCTTAACTTTTTTGCCGTACATGATCTTGTTTTTGACCACGCCAAACATATGACACATTTTCTCTTCGGTATCGGCGATGAGCTCAAACGGCAATTCAAGCTTGGCTTTGAATTCATCGTGTGATTTCATGTTGTCGCGCGACACACCAAACACAGTGGCACCGGCTTTGACAAAATCCTTGTATTTATCACGAAACTGCATGGCTTCGGTGGTACAACCAGGGGTGTTGTCTTTAGGGTAAAAATACAGAATGATGACTTGACCCAGATGAGAGGTGTTGGTGACCCGAACGCCTCCCGTGGCATTGGACTCAAATTCTGGGATGGGTTTATTGACAACAATCGCCATTTTTCTTCAATCTCGTGTGACAGGATGCGTCGTTCACTCAAGTCGTGGACACTATCCTCTTGAAGCGCGTGTGCGCCCTCGACCGTAAGCGGCGTATTTTACTCTGATTTGTCAGGCAAATTAGCCCTTGGTCAGGAGCTTCAGTGGGCCATATGGGTGGTCAACATGCTCTGGGCTGCTCAGGCTTCGATCAGCAATGCAACGGCGACTTGGCGGCCCTCGCCCGCCAGTACGTTGTAGGTGCGGCAAGCGGCCTGGGTGTCCATGGTTTCAAGGCCGATTTGTTGCTCGATCAGGGCACGGGTCAAATTCGCAGGTGGAAAGCGCAAGCGCAGTCCGCTGCCAAAAATCACCAACTCAGGCTTCTGTGCAGCCAACTGTTCAAAATGCTCGAAAGTCAAGTCTTCAAAACGCTTGCAGTGCCAGTCAAACCGTACACCATTGGACGCAATCACCACACTGTGAGTCAACCGATCTTCACCCACTTGAACCCAGTCCGCCCCGTAAGACCGGATGGATTGAACAGCGATGGTGTCGGGGTGAAATTTCATGGGTGTATGCCGAAAAGGGCTTCAAAGTAAGGTGGCGCAGGGGGTAACTGGACAGTATGAGACTTGTGTTCAAATTATAGGTTTCGCTACTTAAGCAGCCATGCCCGGAGGGACTTTGAAAACCATACGCAAATCAGCCAAACTGGCCAACGTCTGTTATGACATCCGTGGTCCGATCATGGATGCGGCGCGCCAGATGGAGGAAGAAGGGCACAAGATCATCAAGCTCAACATCGGCAATCTGGCGGTGTTTGGTTTTGACTCTCCTGAAGAAATCCAGCAAGACATGATCCGTAACCTGCCCAATTCGGCTGGCTACTCGGACAGCAAAGGCATTTTTGCCGCACGCAAAGCGGTCATGCATGAAACCCAGAAGCAAGGCATTAAAGGCGTAACCCTGGACGACATCTACCTGGGCAACGGTGCCAGCGAGTTGATCGTCATGGCCACCAACGCCTTGCTTGACGATGGCGACGAAATTTTGCTGCCCTCACCCGATTACCCCTTGTGGACGGCTGCGGCCAGCCTGTCGGGTGGTACGCCGGTGCATTACTTGTGTGACGAAGCCAATGGCTGGATGCCCGACCTGAACGATTTGCGCAGCAAAATCACACCGCGTACCAAGGGCCTGGTGGTGATCAACCCCAACAACCCCACGGGCGCGATGTACTCAGACGAACTGCTCAAAGCCCTGGTGCAGATCGCCCGTGAACATGGCTTGGTGATTTTTGCCGACGAGGTGTACGACAAGGTGCTGTACGACGGTGTCCGTCACACCGCCATTGGCAGTTTGAGCGATGACGTGCTGACGCTCACTTTCAACTCGCTCTCCAAAAGCTACCGCTCGTGTGGTTACCGGGCTGGCTGGATGATTGTGTCAGGCGACAAAAAGCCAGCCAAGGATTACATCGAGGGCCTGAACATGCTCTCCAACATGCGGCTGTGTTCCAACGTGCCAGGGCAGTGGGCGATTCAGACCGCGCTAGGAGGCTACCAAAGCATCAATGATCTGGTTTGTGAGGGCGGTCGCTTGCGCCGCCAGCGGGATTTGGCCTATGAGCTGATCACCGCCATTCCTGGCGTGAGCTGCGTCAAACCGTCAGCCGCCTTGTACATGTTTCCGCGACTTGATCCGGCCATCTACCCGATCGAAGATGACCAGCAATTCTTTTTGGAACTGTTGCAGGAAACCAAGGTCATGCTGGTGCAGGGCACCGGGTTCAATTGGCCAGCGCCAGACCATTTCCGCATTGTGTTTTTGCCGCACGAAGACGACTTGCGCGAGGCCATTGGTCGCGTGGCCAAATTTCTGGAAAACTACCGCAAGCGGCACGGTCTTTGAGTCACTCTTTTTTCAATAGCTATCTGCGCTTGATAGATAAGCGCTAGAGGCATATTTTCTATATAAATTTATGAAACCTATTCAAGTTGGTCTGTTGGGCATCGGTGTGGTGGGCTCGGGTACGTTCAATGTACTCAAGCGCAACCAGGAAGAAATCAAGCGACGCGCCGGTCGGGGCATTGAAATCACCATGGTGGCTGACCTGAACGTGGCGCGTGCCCAGGAACTGGTCGGCCCGGATGTGACGGTGGTCAATGATGCCCGCGCGGTGATTGCCAACCCCGACATTGACATCGTCATCGAGCTCATTGGTGGCTACGGCATTGCCAAAGCGCTGGTACTGGAAGCCATTGCCGCAGGCAAACACGTGGTCACCGCCAACAAGGCGCTGCTGGCCGTGCACGGCACAGAAATCTTCGCCGCGGCATCCGCCAAAGGCGTGATGGTGGCTTTTGAAGCCGCCGTGGCTGGGGGTATCCCGATCATCAAGGCGCTGCGCGAAGGCCTGACCGCCAACCGCATCCAGTGGGTGGCCGGCATCATCAACGGCACCACCAACTTCATCCTGAGTGAGATGCGCGACAAGGGCCTGGACTTCGGCGTGGTGCTCAAAGAAGCGCAACGTCTGGGTTATGCCGAAGCCGATCCCACCTTTGATATCGAAGGTGTGGATGCCGCCCACAAAGCCACGCTGATGAGCGCCATTGCCTTTGGCATCCCGGTGCAATTTGACAAGGCCTACGTCGAAGGCATCACCAAGCTGGGCGCAGCTGACATCAAATACGCCGAACAACTCGGCTACCGCATCAAACTGCTGGGCATCACCAAACGTGTGGCCAACGGCGTTGAATTGCGCGTGCATCCCTGTCTGATCCCGGCCAAGCGCCTGATCGCCAATGTGGAAGGCGCGATGAACGCCGTGGTGGTGCAGGGCGATGCGGTCGGCACCACGCTGTACTACGGCAAAGGTGCGGGCAGCGAACCCACCGCCAGCGCCGTGATTGCTGACTTGGTCGACATCACCCGCCTGGAGTCGGCTGACCCCTTGCACCGCGTGCCGCACCTGGCTTTCCAGCCCAATGCCATGAGCGACCTGGCCGTGCTGCCGATGAGTGAGGTCGTCACCAGCTACTACCTTCGTCTGCGTGTGGCCGATGAAACCGGCGTACTGGCCAAAGTCACTGGCATCCTGGCCGAATCCGGCATCAGCATCGACGCGGTGTTACAACGCGAAGCCGATGAGGTGGCCGGCAACTCCGGTGTGCCCCAAACCGACGTGATCATCCTGACCCACGACTGTGTTGAAGCCAAGATGAATGCCGCAATCGCCCACATGCAGGCCCTGCCCAGCGTGCTGGAGCCCATTACCCGCATCCGCAAGGAAGAGTTGGCTTAAATTTTTTGCTGGAACATGTCATGACCACTGCTGCAAGTTTTGAATCCTTGTTTCGGGCGCTGGATTTCGAGCGTCCTCTGGACGTGGACAACAGTGTTGATGCGGCTTTGTACGTGGCGGACATGCACACGACCAACGGGGTCAGTCCGGTGGACGAGCTGCGCACCAACATCGAAATGTCAGAACGCCCCGGAACCTGGCTTTTTACCGGGCATCGTGGGGTGGGCAAGTCCACCGAACTGCGTCGCATGGCCGCTGATTTGCGCAAGCAGGGCCATCTGGTCATTGTGGCTGATATGGGCGAATACCTGAATCTGGCCGAACCCGTGAACACGGAAACCTTGCTGCTGACATTGGCCGCTGCACTGGCCGATGGTGCCGATCACGCTTTGGGTGGTCAACGACTGGAGGTTGGCTATGCGCAACGCCTGTGGGACTACTTGACCACCACGGAAATTGCGTTGACCGAACTCAGTCCCCAGTTGTCTCTGGGGGATTCCAAATTGAGCTTCAAGGCGCAGCTCAAGGACAACCCGGTGTTTCGTGAAAGGGTTGTCAAGGCGGTTCAGGGGGCCTTGGGAACTTTGGCGGCGCAAGTGCGCGAATTTGCCAAGACGGTTGCCAGTGATCTGCGTGCGCAGCGCGGTGATACCGCGCGGGTCATTCTGATACTGGACTCGCTGGAGCGCCTGCGTGTGACCGGTGCGGACGCGCAGGTTTGCTACGATGCCATCGCCCGCACCTTTGATGTGAATGGTGAGCATCTCAAGATGGTGTTCATCGACGTGATTTACAGCGTCCCGCCGTATTTGCCGTTTCTGGTGCCGCGCATTGGCTCGTACTTTGGGGTGGAGGTTTGTACGCTGCCGCATGTCAAAGTGTTTGAAACGCCTTCTACCTTGAACCAGGTTGACAAAGATGCTGCAACACCGCTCACACCCTGTGCCACCGGTGTTGCCTTGATGGTGTCCAGCGTGCAGAAGCGCTATCCGGCTGTCGAACAGTTGATTCCCCGCGCCATGCTGGAGCGCCTGGCGCTGGCTTCCAGCGGCAGCGTGCGGGATTATTTCCGTTTAATCAAATCGGTTTGCACCAAAGCCAAGGTGGCCAACGCTGCCGTGCCATTACAGGGTGATCAATGGGTCTCCATGGCCGAGCAGGTGCTGCGCAATGAAATGCCCTTGGCCAAGGACGACAAAGCCTGGCTGCGCGAAGTGCGCAAAACGCACGGCACAGGCCTGGACTCCATGGCCAACCTGCACCAACTGGCCCGCTTGTTTGATAGCGGGGTGATCCTGAACTACCGCAACGGGCGCGACTGGTGTGACGTACATTACCTGTTGCAGCGCGATCTTGCTGAGTGATTGACCGATGCTCGAAGCCTTGATGCCTGCGGATGTGTGGCGTGAGATGCGCCTGCACATGGAGTGGAATGAAGGCTTAAGCCTGTGTTTTTTGTTCACCGACGATGAAGCCAGCCTTTTGCCCATCCTGCAATGGGCGCAAGATGCATGGCAGATGCAAACTGCGCCAATGCTCAAAATTGAGCCCACGCAGGCCGCGATGGCCGCGCAAGAGGTGTTGCGTGGCATGCAAGCCCAGTTGACCAGCCTGCACATGACGCGCGCACCGGTGTGGGTGCAATTGTTGGCACGTGATGGCGCTGAGAACAATGCCTGGGATCAGGCCCGCGCAACGCTGTTGTCACGGTTGAATGAGGCGCGTGAGTGGTTGGTGCGTGATTTTGCGCGGCCTCTGGTGTTGTGCCTGCCTAGCAGTTGGCAGCACCGCGTGGTGCAGTTGGCACCTGATTTATGGCAGGTGCGGTCTTACACGGCTTGGGTTCAGCAGCCGACCACCATGCCGTTGACATTGGCGCAGACAGACCGGCACTACCCGCATGTGGCTGATTACGCGCAAGTTACGTTGCAACCGTTACAGGAAGCAGTTGCTGCCGCCAGGGCGCGGTTGCAGGGGCAACCCCAGTCTGCCAATTTGCAACGTGAATTGGTGCTGGCCTTGGGTGGCCTGGGGGATGGGGCCTTGACGTGTGAGCATGTTTCAGAGGCCTTGGCCGCTTACCGTGAAAGCCTGGAGATGGGCCGCCAACTGCGCCAGGCGCTGGGTGACAGCCCGCAGGTGCTGCGCGACCTGTCGGTCTCGCTGATCAAGGTGGGTGATACCGAAGTCGCTGCCGGTCGAAGCGCCGATGCCCTGGCGGCCTACCGCGCAAGCCTGGAGATTTGCCGCCAACTGCGCCAGGCGCTGGGTGATAGCCCACAGGTGCTGCGCGACCTGTCGATCTCGCTGGACAATGTGGGAGATGCCGAAACCGCCGCTGGCCGCAGTGTCGATGCACTGGCGGCTTACCGCGAAAGCCTGGAGATTATTCGCCAACTGCGCCTGGCGTTGGGTGACAGCCCACAGGTGCTGCGCGATCTGTCGGTCTCGTTGATCAAAGTTGGTGATGCCGAAACCTCCGCAGTCCGCAGTGCCGATGCCCTGGCGGCCTACCGTGAAAGCCTGGAGATTTTTCGCCAACTGCGCCAGACACTGGGTGACAGCCCGCAGGTGCTGCGCGACCTGTCGATCTCGCTGATCAAGGTGGGCGATGCCGAAGCTGATGCTGGTCGCAGTGCCGAAGCTCTGAAGGTCTACCGCGAAAGCTTGGAGATTTTCCGCCAACTGCGCCAGGCGCAGGGTGACATCCCACAGGTATTGCGTGACCTGTCGGTTTCGCTGAACAAGCTGGGTGATGCCCAAGCCGCCGCAGGTCGCGATGCCGATGCCC
>VIKI01000228.1 GCA_008080595.1 Comamonadaceae bacterium | reverse complement strand
AGCAAACCCAGGCGTGGGTGAGGTGGTTCCAGACGAGGCGGTAGATGTGGTTCATGGTGGCGGTGCGTTGAAGCGCTAGGGGGTAAAGGGTTTGTTGTGGCAAGAATGCTTTGCCATGAGCGATGCCACGGTTGTTCGCGGCAGCAGCCGCGAACATCGTTCACCCTGCCGGATTGCGGTAGCAGGGTGGGCTACGGTGGTTTATTTCCAGCCGGCTTTGGCTTCGCAGGCCTTTCTTTCCGTGGGGTGTGATTTTTCCCATTTGGTAATGGACTGGGTCTCGTTGGAATCCATCTTGCTGTTCATGCATTCGCAATAGATGTAGACAACTTCTTCCTTGGCCCCTTCGTTTTTGTTGTCTTTGACGCATTGCGCGATCCATTTGGTGTCGTCGCTTTGTGCGTAGGCGAAGCCGCTGCTGATGATTGCGGCAATTGCCAGAGACTTGAGGGCTGTTTTCTTCATTGGATACTCCATGTGGTTTGCGTGGCCAAAAATGATTTCTGCGCCGGTGATGCCAGGTCTTGGCCCCACCGGAGTCAGCCGCCTGTGGCTTGCATCCAGGCGAATGAATCAGGGTTCATTGGCTTTTGACTTTAAAAAAAACGCGGCTGCTTGTCTGTAGCGCAATAGGGCCACAAGCCGGATGCCTGAGCTGTGGCACTATGCGGCTTCTTTTCGGGCGGCTGTCTTCACGCGGCGGCAAACCATCAACCCTCATGGAAAGCGAAATTTGTCTTGAGTGCTCTGCCAGAAAACACGTCCTCGCCGATCCGCGTCATGCTGGTTGAGGACGATGTGTATTTTCAAAATGCCTTGGTGACCGCGATTGGGGATGCGCCCGATATGTGGATCACCTGCGTGGCTTCCAACTGCGCAGAGAGTTTCCTGGCGCTCAAGCAGCCTCAACCGGATGTGCTGCTGGTGGATTTGGGCCTGCCAGACGGCTCCGGCCTTGACGTGATTCGTGCTGCCCATGCACAGTGGCCTTGTTGTGCCATCATGGTCAGTTCCGACTTTTGTGATGAGTCGAATGTGATTCTTTCCATCGAAGCCGGGGCCTCGGGCTATTTGCTCAAAGACAGCTCATCGCATCGCATCGTCGATGAGATTCGTTGCCTGTATGCGGGTGGTAGCCCGATCAGTCCGCTGATTGCCAGGCAGGTGCTGCTGCGCTTTCGCAGCCATGACAAGGCGGCTGCGCCAGAACCACAAGGTGCATCTGCCGGCGAGGCTGGTAAAGCCGCGTTATCAGAACGTGAGCTTGAGGTTTTGCAGTTGATCACCCGGGGATTCAAGGTTGAGGAAATTGCCCATTTGATGCAGATTTCACGGCACACGGTGCGCTCTTTTGTGCGCCGCATTTATGCCAAGCTGGAGGTGAACTCCCGAACCGAGGCGATTTATGAGGCTCGCCACCAGGGTCTGCTGTAGCTTGTGGCCGCGCGTTTGGCCCTGGCTGCTGCTTGGGCTTGGCGTGCTGGCACTGGTCTTGATGCTGCCAGAGCAAGGCACTGGCATCCGGCTCACCGAGGCGGCGCGTCTGCAAACCGACACGCAGGAGTATCAGTTGCCTGACCCGGTGGTGGATGCTGGAAAACTGGGCGGTGGCTGGCAGGCCGTGACGCTGCCGCATGCCTCGCCGCTGAAATGGCAGCGGCAGCCCCTACACCCCGCCGCAGCTCTGACCCAGTTGACGTGGTACCGCTTGCAAATTCCGCAGTCCGGACAGCCGGTGTCGCAGTTCTATCTGTTCATTCCATGCTGGAAGTCCGACGGTACCCTGGCCATTTACGCCGATGGGGTTTTGGCCTACCAGTCGCACGCCAATCTGTCCTGGAATGGTGCCAACCAGCCACGCTGGATTGCGTTGCCCAACACCAGCCAATCCGGGCCTGTGCATGAGCTGCTGATTCGTGTGCAGCATGTCAGGGGCTCGGCTGAGGGCCTGTCTTCGGTTTGGTTTGGCACGCATGAAGCGCTGTACCCACGCTACGCAAGGCTGGATTTTGTGCAAACCCAGCTCGGTGCCATCAGCAGTGCGGCTTTCTTGGCCACCGGTGTGTTTGCTTTTCTGATTTGGCTGACACGCCGCTCGGAGCCGATCTACCTGCTGTTTTTCCTGATGTCGGCGTTCTATTTCATGTGCTCCATGCACAGCTACGTGGGCGAGAACCGGCTTTTGCTTTCGGACGAGTGGTTTGGCTGGGTCACCGTCAATTCAACCCTCTGGATGCTGTGCACCTTTCATCTTTTTCTGGCGCAGTTGCATGGTCGTTTTCAAAAAGGCCTGACGCGAGCCCTCTTGGTCAGCAGTGCGTTCATGGGCTTGATCACCGTGCCTGAAATGACTGGCCCTGCGAATGCCAGCGCGATCAGTCTTTTGAGCTATTTGTGGATTCTTCTGCTGGGCGTTGTGGTTTGCTCTGTGGGGATATGGAATTCGATGAAAAAGCCGTCTCGTGACGGGCTTCTTCTGGCTGGCTGGGGTGGGCTGATCGTGCTGTCGGGCTTTGCAGATTGGTTGATGCAGAGCAATGTGATCGGCATAGAAAACGTTTTTCTGACCAAACACGCCAGTGTCGGGATTGAGTTTGTCTTCTGGTACATCATGCTGCACCGCTACATTGAGGCGATGCACCGCGTGGAAAACGCCAACGAAATCCTGGCGCAACGCCTCAAGGCCCGAGAAGCCGAGTTGGCTTCCAGCCATGAGCGCTTGCGCATAATTGAGCAGCAAGAAACGGTGTCAAAGGAGCGCAAGCGCATGATGCAGGACATGCACGATGGCCTGGGCTCATCCCTTCGCATGGCCTTGTGGTCGGTTGAAAAAGGCAAGGGAGAGGCCAACGTGGCCGATGTCCTGAAAAACTGCATCGACGATCTGAAGCTGGCCATTGATGCCATGGAGCCGGTGCAGGCCGACCTGCTTTTGCTGCTGGCCACCTGGCGCTTCCGACTGGAGCCGCGTCTGGAAGCCACCGGCATTACCCTGCGCTGGGAGGTGGTCGTGGTACCGCCGCTTGACTGGCTCGATCCCAAGAGTGCGCTGCACATTCTGCGCATCTTGCAGGAGGCACTGACCAACATCATCAAGCACGCCAATGCCACGGAAATTCACGTGGCTACCGCCGTCCAGGGCGAGCATGTGCGGGTGAGCATCACCGACAACGGACAGGGATTTCCACAGGATGCGACGCAAAGGGGTGGTAAGGGTCTGAGCAACCAGATGCGCCGCGCCGAGGCCATTGGTGCTCAATTTCAATGGCGTTCAAGCAGTGCTGGCACCTGTGTGAGCTTGCAACTGCCGATCAAGAAAATTGCACTCACGCCAACCATTGACTCACCCGGATGAGCAAGGATGAAAAAACTGAACCCATGCTGGCATTGGCGTATTTTGTTTTTATGCAGTTTGCTGCTGCTCCCCATCCGTGCGGTTGCGGCGGACAAGGTACTCGATACCTACCCGCTTGACCGGGAGCCGGTCTCGCTCACCGAATACTTTGCAGTTCTTGAAGACCCCAGCCTGGCACTGACGCTGGCCGATGTGCAAAAACTCGAAGTGGCCAGCCGCTTCAAGGCTGACCAGACACCAGCAGATGCGCTCAACTATGGCTACACCGATTCGGCCTATTGGCTGCGCTTGAGCTTGAGCAATACCGGCGATAAGCCCGTTGAACGGATGCTGGAGATTGCCTATTCCGGGCATGCCCACATTCAGTTTCATCAGCCGGATGCAAGCGGGGCTTACCAAACCGTGAGCACGGGTGCGCTCTTGCCGTTTGCGACGCGCCCCTATCCAAATCACTACTTCGTTTTCCCCTTGGTGCTGCCGGAGCACTCCAACCAGGTGGTTTACCTGCGGATTCATACTTCCCCAATCATCATCTTGGCTCGGCTTTGGACTGTGCAAGCGTTTCATGCCTATGAGCGCAACTACTATCTCGGTCAGGCTTGGTACTTCGGCATGGCGATGGCGATGGCGCTGTTCAACCTGCTGCTCTTTTTAGCACTGCGCGAGGCCATCTATCTTCAGTATGTCGGCTTTGTCACTTGCACGGCATTTGCTCTGGCCGCACAAAATGGTCTGATCAAAGAGTTTTCCCCTCTTGATTCGTACACATGGTCAAACATATCGGTCTCTGTCAGCTTTTCGCTCGCGTTCATCACCGGCCTGCTTTTTACGCGCAGCATGCTCAATACCGGGCAGATCGTTCCGCGGCTTGATCGCTGGCTAAAAATTTTCGTGGGCATCCTTTTGCTCAGCATAATGGCGCTCGCCACTTTTGAAAAAACCTTTGGCAAATCACTTGCGCTGCTTTATCTCAGCTCATTTGTACTGGCTCTGTGGACGGGTGTGTACTGCGCCATGAAACGGCAGCGTAGCGCCTACTTCTTTTTAACAGCCTTTACTTTGTCAATTTTGGGCGGAATTGCATTCGGCTTGAGAGCGCTGGGACTGCTGCCCACCAACGTGCTTACTGTTTACGGTATGCAAATTGGCTCGGCCCTCTCAGGCAAGCCAATATCAACCTGGCGCATCGCTTGCAGGAACGCGAGACGGAATTGGCTGCCAGCCATGAGCGCTTGCGCAAAATTGAACAACAAGAAACGGTGGCCAAAGAACGCAAACGCATGATGCAAGACATGCACGATGGCCTGGGCTCATCCCTTCGCATGGCGCTGTGGTCAGTGGAACATGGCCACTGTGATGAAGATGCGTTGGCCGATGTGCTCAAGAGCTGCATTGACGATCTGAAGCTGGCCATTGATTCCATGGAGCCGGTGCAATCTGACTTGCTTTTGCTGCTGGCAACCTGGCGTTTTCGCCTGGACAGACATCTGGAAGACACCGGAATCACCTTGCGCTGGGAGGTGGCGGATGTGCCGTTGCTGAATTGGCTGAGCCCCAAGTGTGCTCTGCACATTTTGCGCATCTTGCAGGAGGCGTTCACCAATATCATCAAGCACGCACAAGCCACTGAGATTCGACTGAGCACCAGTGTGCAAGGCGACCAGGTGGTGGTGAGCATTGCCGACAACGGTCGGGGTTTTGTGCTGGAGCAAGCGGGCAAGCAGGGTGGCAAGGGTTTGTCCAACCAGCAGTTTCGTGCCAAGGTCATTGGCGCTGAAGTGACATGGAATTCCAGCGCTGCCGGCACGATTTTTTGTTTGAGACTGCCCATACAGGCGCATTGGGAGTCGGTTGAGTGAAGGCAGGGCTCAATTGTTATATCAAAATCGGCCTCCAGCGCACATCCAATAAGCGCAAGCAGCTATTGAATATGTAGCGAAAAGACCTCGCGGCTGCCGCGAAAACAGCCCGTCACTGAATCACCGCCCCAGCCACCCCATTCACCGTCACGCTGGCATTGGCGCTGGTGGTTGTTGCCCCGTTCACGCTCAGTGTGCCGCTCAGGCTGGTGGCCCCGCTGTTGGTCACATTCAGCGTACCGCCCACGCTGCCAGCCAGTTGCAGCGCACCGGCGGCGTTCAGGGTGCTGCTGCCGGTGCTGTCCAGCGCCACGCTCAGGGCGTTGCTGTCACGCAGGTTCAGGTTGGCGGCATTGGTGCTGACGGCCCCCCCGAAGTCATTGCCCGCATTGGCCAGGGTGATGTGGTAGCGCTGGCCCAGCCCGCTGTTGGCCACCAGGTTGCTGCTACCGCTGACGTTGACGATGCTGGCTGCGGTCTGGCTGATGTCGCCGCCCAGCGAGGTGATGCTGGCCTGGCCGATGGAGCCGCTGCTGCCCTGGATCACATTGCC
>VIKI01000002.1 GCA_008080595.1 Comamonadaceae bacterium | reverse complement strand
CGAAGGCAGCTACATGCCGATTGAAGAAGACGAACACGGCACTTACGTGATGAACAGCAAAGACTTGCGGGCTATTGAACACGTCAAACGGCTGGTGGAGATCGGCGTGGACTCGCTCAAGATCGAAGGCCGCACCAAAAGCCCGTATTACGTGGCCCGCACCGTGCAAAGCTACCGCCGCGCGATCGACGACGCGGTGGCCGGGCGTGAACTCAACCCCGAATTGCTCGGCCAGCTCGAAGGCTTGGCCAACCGCGGCTACACCAGCGGCTTTTTCCAGCGCCACACGCCCGAGGCCACGCAAAACTACCTGCGCGGTTATTCGGAGTCGGGCCGCAGCCTGTATGTGGGCGACGTGGTCGGTTTTGATGCGGCGCGGGGCCTGGCGCAGGTGGCGGTGAAAAACCGCTTTGCCGTGGGCGACTGGCTGGAGATCATTGCACCAAATGGCAATGTCGATGTGCTGCTGGAGCGCATGGAAAGCAGCGACGGTGCAGCCATGCCGGTGGCCCCGGGCAGCGGCCACATCGTGTGGTTGCCCTTGCCTGAGAGCACGGTCGGGGCGTTTGTGGCGCGTTACATCCACCCGCCCGAGGCTGTACCAGCACAAATTAATGATGTTTTAGCCTCCTAGACCTTATCAATAAAGCGTAAACAGCTATCAAAATGGAAGCATTGAGAATCCCCCCCGAAGAGATCACCCTGCTGCGTTTTGACATTGCCGCATCCAGCCTGCCGCCAGATGTCAAGGAGCGCCTGCTGGCGCTGCACGACAACCGCATCAGCAAAGACGGCGTGCTGGTACTCAAGGCGCAGCAGCACCGCACGCAAGAGATGAACCGCTTTGACGCGCTGATCCGCCTGCACGAGCTGGTCAACAGCGTGGCCCAGCCGCCCAAAGACCGCAAACCGACCAAGCCCACCAAGGCCTCACGCCTGCGCTTGCGCCAAGCCAAGACGCAGCGCTCTGGCATAAAAGCCCAGCGTGCCAGGGTCGGGCATGAGGACTGAGGGCTTGTTGAGCGCAACCTGGGCGCTGGCCCGACTGGAGGCGCACTTTTTTCTGCACAGTCCCCGCATGCTGCTGTCGGCCGTGGTGGTGGCGCTGATTCCGGCGCTGTACGTGGTGATCTACCTGACCAGCGTGTGGGACCCAGCGGCCAAAACCGGCGCTTTGCCGGTGGCCATCGTCAACCTGGATCAGGGGCTGGTGTACCGCGACCAGGCCTTCAACGTCGGGCGCGATGTCACCCAGCGCCTCAAGGCCAAGCCTGCCTTTGGCTACCTGGATGTCGCCAGCGAACAAGAGGCTCGCCAACTGGTGACGAGCGGTGCCCTGGCCTTTGCGCTGATCGTGCCGACTGACTTCAGCTCCAACGCCATTCCCGGCGCACAAGCCGGGGCCGGCAAGCTGGTGGTGTTCACCTCGGAGGGCAACAGCTACCCCAGCGCGGGTCTGGCCCGGCGCTTTGCCGAAGACCTGGGGCGCGAGGTGAATCAAAGCCTGAACGAACAGCGCTGGGCACTGGTGCTGGCCGATGCCGCAGGTTCGCAACGCAGCCTGACGCAGTTGCACGAGGGCTTGACGCAACTGCGCCACGGAGCCACCGAGTTGGTCAATGGGGCACAGCAAACCACCCGTGGTGCGGATGCCATGACCCGTGGCGCGGCCCGGCTGGACTTGGGTGTGGGCCAATTCAGCACCGGTGTCAAAGAGCTGGGCGCGGGCTTGCGCAGCATGTTTGCCCAGCGGCCCAGAAATTCGGAACTGCGCCGCCTGGACGAAGGAGCCAAGGCCCTGGCCGCCGGTCATGACGACTTGGGCAAGGGGCTGGCCGAGCTGCAACAGGGCACGCTGCGCCTGCAAAAAAGCATCGATGGCTTTCGCGAAGAAGCCGACAGCAGCCTGTTTGTGGCTACCGAAATTAAAACCGCGCTGGGCCAACTCGGCCAGGGTGTCGGCACGCTGGATGCGGGTCTGAAAACGGCGGTTGCCGGCCAGCAAAAGCTGGGTGACGGGGCCGATACCCTCAGCGCCGGGGTCAGCACCCTGACCAGTGGGCTGATCAGCCTCAACACCGGCCTGCGCACCATCGTCACGCAGTTGCCCGAAGACAGCAAGCTCGACGAATTGGTGCATGGCGCAGGCAGCTTGAGCACCGGCGCCATCGCCCTCAAACAAGGCACCCAGCAGGTGGTGCAGGGTGCACAGCACCTGGCCGGTGGGCTGGATTTGCTGGGGCAGGCCTTGCCCGCGTCCGTTCGCAAACTCGATGGCAACGCCCAGGGGTTGGCCAGCTCGGTGCAGCCCGATGTGGAGGTGGCCGCGCCAGTGCAAAACAATGGCAGCGCGTTTGCCGCCAACATCGTGCCCGGCGCGCTGTGGCTGGGGGCCAGCCTGGCGGCGTTTCTGATTCGTATGCGGGCCTTGCCGCACCAGGCCAAACGCTACCCCGTTGTGGCGCGAATCCTCGGCAAGGTCGCCATGCCGATGCTGCTGGTGCTGTGGCAGGCGTTGCTGGTCTGGGCCGCCTTGCTGTGGGGCTTGCAGATTCAGGCGCTGCATATGGGGGCCTTGGCGCTGACGCTGGCGCTGGCGGCGGCGACGTTTTTGTGGCTGGTGTTTGCCCTGACCCGTGCGCTGGGTGACGCAGGCAAAGCGCTGGCGCTGATTTTTCTGGCGGTGCAGTTGTCTTCTTCCGGTGGCATTTTGCCGGTGGAGCTCAGCGGCGGCCTGTTTGCCCAGATGAGTCCGTATCTGCCCATCACCTGGGTGGTCAAGGCCATCAAAGCCAGCCTGTTTGGCGCGTTTGACGGCCAATGGCTGGCCGCCCTGCAATGGGTGGCGCTGTGGGGTGGGTTGGCCGCACTGGTGGCGACGTTTGTCGGGCGCTGGCGTTATGTGAAACTGTCCGCTTTGCGGCCAACTCTGGATTTGTAAAAAAATGGCAATGATTCAATGGTTCCCCGGCCACATGCACCTGACGAAAGTGCTGAACAAGCAAGACCTGGCCGACCCGGATCGCACGGCTTTATGGCTGGCGCATTACAACGCGCTGCCCGGCACCCGTGCCATTGCGCTGGATGCCAGCATGACGACCCCGGCCAAGGCGCTGATCAAGGCCTGTTTTGAGCTGGCCCCGAACCGGGGTGGCATGGTCAAGCCGATGCGGGTGCTGATCTGCGGCATTCCCAATGTGGGCAAGTCCACCCTGATCAACACCCTGACCGGCAAACGCGCCGCCAAAACCGGTGACGAGGCTGGGGTGACCAAGGTGGAGCAGCGCATTGCCCTGGCCGATGACTTTTACCTGTACGACACCCCCGGCGTGCTGTGGCCGCGCATCATTGTGGCCAAGAGCGGCTACAACCTGGCTGCCAGCGGTGCGGTCGGGCGCAATGCGTTTGACGAACAAGAGGTAGCCCTGGAACTGCTGGACTACCTGAAAACCCACTACCCGCAGCTGCTGGAGGCCCGCTTCAAGCTTGAAGGCGCCGCCACCCTGAGCGACGAACAGTTGCTCGAAGCCATTGGCCGCAAGCGCGGCGCACTGCAGGGCGGCAAACAGGTCAACCTGCAAAAAGCCGCCGAGATTGTCATTTACGACTTCCGCTCCAGCGTGCTAGGCCGCATCACCCTGGAAACCCCCGAAGAATTTGCCCAGTGGCTGGCCGCCGGCCAAACACTCGATGCCCAGCGCCAGCTGAAAAAAGACGCGATTGAGCTGGATCGCAAAATCAGGTTCAAGCAAGTCCCGCGACCTGATCGTCGTGGTGGTTGATGAAAGTGGTTCACTGGCCTACACTTGAGCCATGAATTTTGAATGGGATGAGGCCAAAAGTGAGACCTGCTTTGAGCAGCGCGGCTTTGATTTTGCCTATGCCGCCCGGGCTTTTTTTGACCCTCATCGTCGTGTTCAGGAGGATAAGCGGTACAACTATGGCGAGATACGCTACCAACTCTTGGGCAAGATTGAATCTCGCTTGTTTGTGCTGGTGTACACCGCACGCAATGAAACACTGCGCATCATTTCGGCGCGCAAAGCCAATTTACGAGAGGTGAGACGCTATGAAAACAGTCCAAATGACGATTGATCCGGCCTTGCCCAGCACGCTTGCAGCAGGGCGCGTGGATGCCGCCCGGCTAGATGCGACCAACGAAAAGGACATTGCCCTGCACATCGCCGCTGATGACGCAGAGGCGATGCAGGATGCGGCCAAATTCGCCTTGCGTGTGCGGCAACGTCTGGGCTTTAGCCAAGCCGAGTTCGCCGAGCGCATTCATGTCTCGGTGGACACCATCCGCAATTGGGAGCAAGGCAAACGCAGTCCGACGGGGGCTGCAAAAGCGTTGTTCAAGGTGCTGGACAAAGCCCCCGAAGCGGCCCTGATGGCATTGCATTAATTCGCCTCAATCCCCCGGATGCAGCACCACGTCAGAACACGGATAGGCCACGCAGGGCAGGATGTAGCCGTCGGCTTTTTCATCGGCGCTCAAACCCGGCCACTCGATTTCATAACGCACCTGACCGCTTTCGAGCTTGCCAAAACAGGCCCGGCACGTGCCGTTGCGGCAGGAACTGGGCCAATCCAGGCTGCCTTGTTCCAGCGACAGCAGCAGCGGTTGGTTGGACCAGGCATCAAACTGCTGGTTTGCAGGTTGCCTGTGCCCGGTGAAGATTTTTGCGGTATCGTTGCTGTTCATCTTGCCATTATATAAATGCAAAATAGCCCTCTAGCGCTTATGAATAGTGCGTAAGGCGCTATTGTTTTTGAATTAATCTTTCAGGAGTCCGGCGCTATGACCATTCCCATGACCCCCAGCACACAATGGCGTGAACAAGTGGCGGCCGATGAAGCCGAGCGCTTTGCCGCCTATGGTCAGCAATTTGCCGCGATTCAGGCCGCCAAGTCGAAAAAATACGGGCCAGGCCGTGCCCTGCACCGCAAGCAGTTGACTGCCGCGCAGGGTAGCCTGGAGGTGTTGGCCAAGCTGCCCGAGTTTGCCCGCCACGGCTTGTTTGCCAAGCCGAAAAGCTACCCGGTGTGGCTGCGCTTGTCCAATGGCGGGCTGGATCGTGCCGCTGATGCCATACCCGATGTGCGTGGCCTGGCGATTCGGGTGCAAGGTGTTTCGGGTGAATCGGCGCTGGGCGATGGCCCGACGTCATGCCAGTGCTTCACGCTGATCAATGCCGAGCAGTTTGCCTTTCCCAAAAGTGATGAATTTGTGGCCTTTGTGGCCGCCGCAGCCCAGGGCAACGCGAGCTTGCTGAAGTTTCTGGTGCAGCGCTACGGCTTGCTGGGTGGCCCGGCCCGCTTGCTGAAACTGCTCAAGGCCGTGGGCAAGCCGTTTGGCGGTTTTGCCACCGAGCCGCTGTTCAGCGCCGTGCCCATGGCCTGTGGCCCGTATGCGGTGCGGGTGCGGCTGCTGCCGGCGGCCAGCAACGGTGTGGCCAGCCCGCATGCCAACAAAGACTGGGGTGGCGACTTTGCCGCCCGGCTGGCCCAGCAGGATTTGCAGTGGGAGCTGCAGTTGCAGCCCTTTGTCAGCGAGGCCCTGACCCCGATTGAAGACGCCAGCGTCAACTGGCCCAGCCCGTACACCACCGTAGCGCGATTGACTTTGCCGCGCCAGGACTGCGCCAGTCCGGCTGGGCAAGACTTGGTGCGCCAGGTTGAGGCCGCCGTGTTTGACCCCTGGCAGGCCCTGGCCGCACACCGTCCACTGGGTGATGTGCAGCGGGCCCGCAAGGTGGTTTATTTTGAAAGTCAAAAAGGTCGTTCAGCCTTTTCTGAAAAAGCGTAAAGAGCTATAAAATATGTAGCAAATACCCAACCTTTTCTTCCTTGAGTTTGATTCCTTCCATGAAAACCATTTTCCCTTTGAACCTGTCTGTCGCTCCATCCGAGAGCGATCCCAATCCCTTGATTCTTTACCATGGCCGCAAGTGCCCGGATGGTTTTGCCGCGGCCTTGGCGGCCTGGCTGTATTACGGTGGCAAGGCCGAGTTTGTGGCGCTGGATCATGGTGACGTGAAGTCGCTGGCCGACTTGCCGGCGCTGGAGGGCCGTGCCGTCTACATTCTGGACTTTTCGTTTGCCGATGAGCTGTTGCGGGAGATTGAAGCCCGCGCCGCCAAGCTGGTCATGCTCGATCACCATTTGAGCGCGGCAGAAAAATTGACTGGTTTTGTCTGCCGCTGTGGTGTGGTGCATTTCGACATGAAAA
This sequence comes from Comamonadaceae bacterium, assembly GCA_008080595.1. GTDB lineage: Bacteria > Pseudomonadota > Gammaproteobacteria > Burkholderiales > Burkholderiaceae_C > Rhodoferax. The sequence goes on along the minus strand of VIKI01000002.1, from coordinate 45,941 downwards.
AGTCTGGCGCACGCCTGGCCTGGGAGTTTTTTCACCCCGGCCAGCCGCTGCCCGATCTGGTGCGTTATGTGGAAGACCGCGACATCTGGGTCTGGCAATACCCAGAGAGTGCCGGGTTCCTGGCGGCGCTGGACATGGAGCCGTTTGATTTTGTGCGCTGGCAGGCCATTGCCAACTTTGATGCGGCTCAGCAGGCCGCCTACATCGACCGTGGCCGCGCCATGGACGACAAATTCGTCAAACTTGCCGAAGGTATTGCCGAGAGTGCCCAGCCCTTGGTGTTCAACGGCATCAGCGGCCTGATGGTCAACGCCCCCAGTGCCTTTCACAGCCTGGTGGGGGACTTGTTGTGCCAGAAATCCGGCACCTTTGCCCTGATGTGGTCGGTCGACAAAACCGGGGTGGTCAAGTGTGGTCTGCGCTCGCGCTCGGGCTTCAACTGCATCCCGCTGGCCGCCAGCATGGGGGGTGGTGGCCATGCCCAGGCCTGCGGCTTCAAAATGCCGCCCCAGCGTTTGCCTGAGCTGTTGGCGGGCAGTTTGACGGCGGTTGAAGCGCGGCCCCTGTAGGAGCGCCGGAAGGCGCGAATCGGTACGTCGATGGACAGTTTGTTTCCTCTCCCCACGGGCCTGATTGCCGTCACGGGCGACGAAGGCTGCGGCAAAACCCATTTGCTGCGTCGTCTCAGTGGTGATCTACCCACACCGCAGTCCTTGGTTGATGCGATTTGGCTTGATCTGAGCTTGCCGGGGCAAGATGACTCCACACCTGCGCAGGTATGGGCTGCGTTGCAGGCGCGCTGCCCACGCTGGAGCGAGGGTTTGCGCCATGAGCTGGCGCAGGCGCTGGATTTGCTCCCTCATGTGGGCAAGCAGCTGTACATGCTGTCTGCCGGGAGCCGCCGCAAAGTTGCGCTGGTGGGCTTGCTGGCCAGTGGGGCCCAAGTCACTTGCCTGGATCAGCCCTATGCGGCGCTGGATCAGGCTTCGGTCAAAGTGATCAGCGAATTTCTCTCTGACATGGCCGAGCATGCCAGTCGCAGCTGGGTGGTGGCCGACTATGAGGCCGATGCCCAACTGCCATGGGCACGGGTGATTTCACTCAGCTGAACAGCACTGGCCGGCCCCTTGGCCTACCAATCCACCAGACTCAAACCCACACTCAGCACGGTGCGGCGGCGGTTGTAGTCCACCAGGGAATCACCATAACCGCTGAACAACTGGGTGTGAAAACGCAGTCCGCTGTTGTTGCCGACAAAGCCGCTGCTGCCGAGTTGCCGCAGCCACTCCAATTTGACCGAGCCACTGGCTTTCGCCTGCAAGGAGTGGCGCAGGGTCATGCCAAAGCTGTTGTTGGCATCGGCATTCCAGAACCCGGAAACTTCGGCGCGGCCCATCAGGTCGGCAATGTCGGGGTTGTCGTCGTCGGTGGCGTTTTCCGGCAGGCGTTGCCAGAGTTTGGCTTGCACCTGGAATTGATCACCTTTTTCCATGCCAGCCATCAGGATGGTGCGGTTCCAGCTGCGTGAAAACGGCAGCGGTTGGCCATTGGATTGGTGGTTGATGCTCAGGCCGGTGTAGCGCAAGCGCCAGCCGCCGGGCAAGGGGGTATCGGTGGGGTAAATGTAGATCAGCTCGGGCTCATGGTCGGTGGTGCGAAACGGGCGTGACAAGTCGCCACTGAACAACTGCCAGTTGGATTGTTGTGAATAAGCAAACCAGAGCGAGTCGCGTTTGAGCGGCTCTTCCTGGGTCAGCAAGCCTTGCGCCACCTTGGTACGTACCGACAAACCCATACGGGTCTCGGTGGTTCTGTACGCCACCGCCGTGGGGGCATTGTTGGCGGCAGAGGGTGAGGTGGGCTGGGTGTTGACGCTGTCTGAGGCAATCCAGCTCAGGCTGATCGGGCGAAACCCGCGAATGCCGAAAGTGCCGCAGTCGCTGCCGGTTTCCAGTTCCCAAAAGCGCGACAGTTCGCTGAATCTGGGGTTCTTGCAGTTGTGTACTTCTGGCGCAGTCATGGTGATGATGACGGGCGCAGGCGCAGGGGCAGGGGCCGGGCGTTGGTCTGCATCGAAATTGCTGGCCAACGCGGCGGGTGTGCTGGTGGGCGTGGCGGGCTGTTGCTGGCTGGCCCATTGGTCATAGCAGCGCAGCCGGGCCGTGTCGTCGCTGAGGCCGCGACATGTCTGCCAGGGGCTTGTCTGAGCTGGTATTTCTGAGCTTGTTTGGGCTGTAGCACTTATCGATACTGCGCAAGCAGCTATAAAAATGATGGCGTTTGTGGGTCTTTTGATGGGCATAGGGCAATTCTCCAATGGAGCGGGTCAGCGGATCAGCGCCCGGGCGGCGGCACTATCGGCCGCTTTCTGGGCAAATTCAGCCCGCAAGGCTTTGAGTTTTTCGCGCGGGTCTTCTTTGGTGGTGGCCAGGTCCAGCCCCATTTCGGCAATAAAACGGCTGGGTTGGGCCTGAACCATTTCGCGGCCTTTTTTGCGTTTGCGGGTCCAGCTCACTGCCAGGCTGCGCTGGGCGCGGGTGATGCCTACATACATCAGGCGGCGCTCTTCCTGCAGGTGGCTGGTCAGGGTGGCGCTGGCGGCCTCTTTGGCCTGGGCACGTTGTGCGGCCGACTCTTGGCCGCTGGCGTTGGCATCAGGGTTGTCGCGCAGTTGAAACGGCAGCATGCCCTCGGTGACACCCACCAGCAGCACATGGGGCCACTCCAGCCCTTTGGAGGCGTGCAGGGTCGAGAGGGTCACCACGTCTTGGTCTTGTTCGCGCTCTTGAATCGTGGACAAGAGCGACACGGTTTGCGCCACTTCCAGCAGGGATTTGACTTCGCCCGCAGCATTGACCCCGGAGGCATCTTCGACCTGACCACCGCAGCGCCCGCTCATCCAGTCGACAAAATCCAGCACATTGCCCCAGCGGGCGGCGGCCACTTTGTCGCTGTCTTCACCGTCAATCAGGTACTGCTCAAAACCAATCGCCTTGAGCCAGTCCATCAAAAAGGCCTTGGCTGCCTCAGCCCCCAGGGTGTGGCGGGCGCGGAATTCCAGGTCGTTGATTTCGCGGCCAAACTCGTGCAGGCTGCCCAGGGCTTTGCCTGAAATGACTGAGGCGAGGCTGCTGGAAAACAGCGCCTCGAACATACTGATTTTGTATTTGCCGGCAAAGTCACCCAGATGGCCCAGCGTTTGGTGGCCAATGCCGCGTTTGGGCGTGGTCACGGCACGCAAAAAGGCCGGGTCGTCGTTGTTGTTGATCCACAGGCGAAACCAGGCGCACAGGTCTTTGATCTCGGCGCGGTCAAAAAAGCTGGTGCCGCCTGACACCTTGTACGGAATTTGGGCCTTGCGCAGCGCTTTTTCGAAGGTTTTGGCCTGGTGGTTGGCGCGGTACAACACGGCAAAGTCGCGCCATTCCTTGTATTGCTTGCCGGGCTGGTTCAGGCCACCGGCCCGCAGCCCCTGGATGCGGGCCACGGCGCGTTCGGCCTCATGCTCTTCGGTGTCGGCATCGACCACCCGCACCGGCTCACCTTCGCCCAGATCGCTCCACAGGTTTTTCGGAAACAGCTTGGGGTTGGGGCCAATCACGTTGTTGGCGGCACGCAAAATGGCCGATGTGGAGCGGTAGTTTTGCTCCAGCTTGATGACTTTCAGGCTGGAGAAATCGACCGGGAGTTTTTTCAGGTTGTCCAGCGTGGCCCCGCGCCAGCCGTAGATCGACTGGTCATCATCCCCCACGGCGGTGAAGCAGGCCTGCTCGGACGGCTTGCCACCCACCAGCAGTTTCAGCATCTCGTACTGGGTGGCATTGGTGTCCTGGTATTCGTCCACCAGAATATGGCGCACCAGCCCTTGCCACTTCTGCCTGACCTGCTCATGATTTTGAAGCAATTTGAGCGGCAGGCTGATCAGGTCGTCAAAGTCCACACTTTGGTAGGCGGCCAGGCGCTCTTCGTAGTGCGCCATCACCTTGGCAATGATGCGCTCGTTGTCATTGCTGGCAGCGGCAAAGGCTGCGGCTGAATTCATCCCCTGGTTTTTCCACAGGCTGATGGTCCATTGCCAGCTGCGGGCCGTGGCCACATCCACGCCGCCACCGGCATCTTTCAGGATGCTGGCCACATCATCACTGTCGAGAATCGAGAACTGGGATTTCAGCCCCAGCACCGCACCGTCTTCGCGCAGCAGGCGCACGCCTAAAGCGTGAAAGGTGCAGATCACCACGTCTTTGGCCGCTTTACCAATCAGGCCGCGGGCCCGTTCGCGCATTTCGGCGGCGGCCTTGTTGGTGAAGGTGATGGCAAAAATGCGTTTGGCCGGCACACCAGCGCGGATCAGGCCGCCAATCTTGTGGGTGATCACCCGGGTTTTGCCCGAGCCGGCCCCTGCCAGCACCAGACACGGGCCGTGCATGTAATTGACAGCTTCTTGCTGGGCCAGGTTCAGGCCGGAGTTGGGGGAGGGGGCAGACATGGGGCGGCAACTTTCGCGAAGGGGCGAATCATAGCGGGGCCAGACCCTGAGCCGCCGGGGATCAGACGCGGCTTGTACATCTGCAACAGGTGTGCTGGGGCATGGGTGGTTTTAAAAAATGGTTTCAGGAAGATTCGCTGGATTCTTCTGAATTCATCTTAAAGGATGAGCATCGTGGTGTAATTTCATTCACACTTATTTTTAGGGGCATGGCGCATGAATTTTTCCAATTTCAGGATCAGTGTCAAACTGGGCATTGGCTTTGGTGTGATGGTGCTGCTGACGGCCTTGATCGGCGTGTTGTCGATGGGGCAGATGGGGCGCATGAACGACGACACCACCGAGTTGTCTGAAAACTGGTTGCCATCGATCAAGGTGGTGAGTGAATTGCAGGTGCTGTTGAATGACATGCGGCGCGCCGAATTGCAGCATGTGATTGCACCAACCGCCGAAGAGCAAAAGCCCGAGGCGGATCGATTTGCCGCCAATGTGGGCAAACTCGCCGCACTGGAAAAATCTTTTGACCAACGGCAGCTCTCGCCCGAAGAGCGTCAGGTCTTCGAGCGCTACAAAAGTGAAAGCAGAGCCTATTTGGCGACCAGTGTGAAGTTGTTTGAGCTCTCTTCCGTGGGGCCGCAGGGTTTGCCGGCCACGGTCAAATACCTCAAGGGTGATTCAAGAGTCATGTTCAGGGCCCTCTTCAAGACCCTCAATGAGATGGATGTGTTGCATGCCAAGGGGGCGCAGCAGGCGGCCCAAGATGGGCATGCCGCCTATGCCAATGCCAAGCTCACGGTGGCTGGGGTGTTGCTTGTGGTGATGGTGATCGCGGCCCTGCTGGGGCTGTGGATTGCCCGCCAGATCACCCTGCCGATCCAAGCGGCGGTTTCGGCGGCCAAAGAATTTGCCCAGGGCAACCTGGCCACCCGGCTAAGTGGCATCGGGAGCGACGAGCCCGCGCAGTTGTTGGCGGCGCTGGAGTCGATGCGCCAGGGTTTGACCACCGTGGTGGCCGGGGTGCGCTCGGGGTCTGATGGTGTAGCCACCGCCAGCGCGGAAATTGCCCAGGGTAACAACGACCTGTCCAACCGCACTGAGCAGCAGGCCAGCGCACTGGAGCAAACGGCGGCCTCGATGGAGCAGCTCGGGACGACCGTGTCACAAAACGCTGAATCGGCCCGCCGTGCCAGCGAATTGGCGGCAGGCGCATCGCGGGTGGCCGAGCAAGGGGGTGACGTGGTGAACCAGGTGGTGCAGACCATGAAAGACATCAACGACTCGTCGAAAAAGATTGTCGACATCATCAGTGTGATCGATGGCATTGCGTTCCAGACCAATATCCTGGCCCTGAACGCCGCAGTAGAAGCCGCCCGTGCCGGTGAGCAGGGGCGTGGGTTTGCGGTGGTGGCCTCCGAGGTACGCAGTCTGGCCGGACGCTCAGCCGAGGCTGCCAAGGAAATCAAAGCCCTGATCAACACCAGTGTGCAACGGGTTGAGCACGGCAGTACGCTGGTTGACCAGGCCGGCAGCACCATGACCGAAGTGGTGAGTGCCATCAAGCGGGTGACTGACATCATGAGCGAGATCAGCGCTGCCAGCAACGAGCAGGCCACTGGCGTGGCGCAAGTCGGTGAGGCGGTCACTCAAATGGATCAGGCCACCCAGCAAAATGCGGCTTTGGTGGAGCAAATGGCGGCTGCGGCCAGCAGCCTCAAATCCCAGGCGCAAGAGTTGGTACAAGCGGTGGCGCTGTTCAAATTGGAGCAGGGCTCGTTATCCGGGAATGGGCTGCACAAGCCAAGCTATTTGCCGACCCAGCCTGCACAGAAGCCACGCATGGCGCAGCGCCCCTCTGCCGCCTTGCCTGCTGCCAAAGCCGCGGCGTTGAAACCCCGTTCAACCCCAAGCCTGGCAGCCCCCAAAGCGCTCAAACCTGCACCGTTGGCCAAATCACCGAGCAAGGGCAATGAGGGTGATTGGGAAACTTTTTAGCAGGGATGGCCAACAGCGCTTGCCCGCCTGATCCTGCAAGTCTGCCAAAATGCAGGCCGCCTATCTGGTGCGGAATTTATTTTCGACCATGTCCTTACGCACCGGGGATGACGCAGCGCCTCAACTGGCCGTTGACAGGTGCAGGTTGAGCGGGTTGTCCACCAGCTTGCGCCAGGCGGCAATGACCGACAGCCGCTCGGGCATACCAGCTTCCAGCTCCTTGAGCCGCGCCTCGGTGTAGCTGGCCATGGCTTTCATCACGTCGTCGGGGCCATGCCCTGCGGTGTAGTGGTAGTTCAAGTTCTTGTCGTTTTGCTGCACGTACTGGATTTCGCCGCGCCGCTCATCGTTGATCAAGTCGTCAACGTAGTAGCCATAGTGCACGCTGTGGCGGTACACCGGCTGCACCCGGGTCTGGTAGCTGATGTGGCTCTTGCGTTCGGCCACGATCAGCGGCCAGGTGGCTTCGGCAAAGTCGGCATAGAGCTGGGCGAACTTGGCCACCGAGCCGGTTTTGGGCAGGCCGTAGGACGACTGCAGCGGATTGAAGTCGGTGGCCTTGTTGCTCGGGTCCAGATTGGCCATTTCCTGCAGGATGGACAGGTGCATCCCCGCGCCCAGCAGAAACACCGGGAAGCTGACCATCCGGTAATTTTTTTGCTGCAGCGTGCCCAGCATGCCGCCCGCGCCGATGAAGAAGGTGCTTTCGTACTGCCGCAACTGGTTGAACAGGAATTTGCGATCTTTCGGGTCTTGCAGGTTGTGGCTCAGCCGGGCCGGGCCATAGACATTTTCCAGCTCGTTTCTCAGGCTGGTCAGGGTGCCCGAAATCTGGTCGACCACGCTCTGCGCCAGCTCGCAGCGCACGATTTTTTCCAAGCCTTTGAGGTACAGGTCGAAAACGCTGTCGCCCTTATCCGGAAAGATCAGATTGAACAGGCCATTGATGATGGCGCTGGCCAGGCCGCCGGCAATCACCCCACCGGCCATTTGGGCGATGGCCCCCTGGAAGGCTTCCTTGGCCATTTGTTCGGCAAGCTTCTTGGCCAGATCGGCGGTAATGCTTTTGGCCGGGTTGTCCGCCAACAGCATGGGTGGCCTGGGGGGCGACAGCGGCACGAGCGCTTGCGCTGGCATCAGCTCCAGGGTTGCCGCAGCCGGGTCAAAGCGCGCGTTGGCAATCACAAACAGCAGTGTGGCCTGGTTGGTCTGACGGCACAGCACCGCCGTGCCTGCGGGAATCTGCTCCCAGTTCTGTGTCAGGTAGCTGAAGCTGTCTTGCGTGACCTGTTCGTCGGCCTGCAGCGGGTAACTGGCATTGATTTCACGCAGGGCGCATTGCTGGCGCAGCGTGATGAGCTGGCCGTTGTGGCCCGTCAAGACGGGCTGCTCGGCCGGTGTGGCCAGTGGCAGCGCCTCCACCAGCACATGGCTGGCATCGAACTGCGCCGCTTCGGGCAGGCCGGTTTTCTGCCAATGGGCATTCAGCAGGGCTAGTGCATACCGCTGCGGCGGTGTCGGTGACAAAACCTGGGAGACCAGTGGAACGATCTGAGCGGCAAACGTGGGCAAAGGGTTCATGGTGGTGGCCTGTACGATGGCGTTGAGTGGATATGGTGCGGTCGCATTGTGCACGAGGCGTGTGCTTCCAACAATGGCTAGTCAGGCCGGGAAGTCTGCCAAAATGCAGACCGCTTTTCTGGCAAGACATCACATGAACACATCTGACCTCCGCACCCTCACCGAAACCCTTGGTTTACAAGCCAAACAAGCCTCTGCGCTGATGGCTAAAGCGCCAGCAGCTATCAAAAACAAAGCGCTGAAAAAACTCGCTGAACTGCTGCGTGCCAATGTCGAGGCCCTGCAGATCGACAACGCCAAAGACATCGAACGTGCCGTCGCCGCCGGCCTGGCCGCGCCGATGGTGGACCGGCTCAAATTGACCCCCAAGGTGATCGAAACCTGCGCCCAGGGCTGCGAGCAACTGGCCGCCATGGCCGATATCATTGGTGAGATCACCGCCTTGCGCCAGCAGCCCAGCGGCATCCGTGTGGGCCAGATGCGTGTGCCGATTGGCGTGTTTGGCATGATCTTTGAGAGCCGCCCGAATGTGACGATTGAGGCTGCCTCCTTGAGCATCAAGAGTGGCAATGCCTGCATTTTGCGTGGCGGCTCGGAAGCGATTGACTCGAACAAGGCGCTGGCCAAACTGGTGCAGCAGGCGCTGACCGAATCCGGCCTGCCCGCCAACGCCGTGCAACTGGTGCCAACCACCGACCGCGAGGTGGTTGGCCAACTGATTGCCATGCCGCAGTATGTGGATGTGATCATTCCGCGCGGCGGCAAGGGGCTGATTGAGCGCATCAGCCGCGAGGCCAAGGTGCCGGTCATCAAACACCTGGACGGCAATTGCCACACCTATGTGGATGACCCTTGTGACATCGCCATGGCGGTCAAGGTGGCCGACAACGCCAAGACCAACAAGTACAGCCCGTGCAACGCGACTGAGAGCCTGTTGGTGGCGCGGGGTGTGGCTGCTGAATTTTTGCCGCTGATTGGCCAGATTTACGCCGACAAGGGTGTGGAGATGCGTTGCGACCCGCAAGCGCTTGAGATTTTGAAGCAAAAATGGCCTCTAGCGCCCGTTCATCATGCGCAAACAGCTATTGATTCTGTAGTGACCAAAGCCCCGGTGCTGGTCGCCGCCAGCGAAGCCGACTGGTTTGAAGAGTACCTGGCCCCGATCATCAGCATCAAGGTGGTGGCCGGGGTGGACGAGGCGATTGCTCACATCAACCAGTATTCATCCCGCCACACCGATGCCATCCTGACCCGTGACCACATGCATGCCCAGCAGTTCCTGCGCGAGGTCGATTCGGCCAGCGTCATGGTCAACACCAGCACCCGTTTTGCCGACGGTTTTGAATACGGCCTGGGAGCCGAAATTGGCATCAGCACCGACAAGTTCCACGCCCGCGGTCCGGTCGGTATCGAGGGCTTGACCTCACTCAAATACGTGGTGCTGGGTGAGGGGGAAGTGCGGGTTTGAACGGTCAGGACTTGAGTTTGAGCAGGTGCACCATGACGCGGGTCGTGGTGAGGTCTAAATCCATCGACTCTTTCAAATCCTTGCCCGTCGCCCATGCGGCAACCCAACGGTTTTGTTTGAGTGTGGCTTTCCACGAGTCGTGCAGGCTGGCCAATCGAACCGCCTCAACCATGGCGGCCTGTCGTTCGGTGGACACCCCCTTGCCGGTCAAAACGCCGCGCCAGTTGGCCATGTCCAGTGGAATTCCTTGATCCCGAATGGCGGGAATGCCAAATGATGCCTTGCGCGAGGACACACCAATGGCACGCAGTTGTCCACCTGCCAGCTGCGAGCTGAATTCGCTATAGCCCGACAGGCCCACCGTCGCCTTGCCGGCCAACAAGGCGGTGACGACCTCCGGGCCGCTGGCAAAGGGCAGATAGACCAAGTCTTCAGGGTTGGCACCTGCGGCGCGGGCGAATGCGCCAGCAAAAATGTGGTCTACGCCGCCGGAAGAACCTCCTGCCACCGACACACTTTTCAGGTTGCTCTTCATGCGGGCAGAGACATCTGCCACGGTGCGAATGGGGGAGTTTCCAGGTACCACCATCACCAGGTAGTCGCTGGTCAGCCGTGCGATGGGCTGTATCGCGGACAAGTCCACCGCTGGCTTTTGTAGCGCCACAGCGCCCACCATCACCATGCCACCAATCAGCAAGGCATTGGGGTCGTCGTTGTATTTCTCGGCATAGTAGGCCAAGCCCAGCGTACCGCCTTTGCCGCCCTTGTTTTCGTATTCCACTTCGTCGACCACACCGGCCGAGATCATGGATGTTCCCAGCGCACGCCCGGTCTGATCCCAGCCGCCGCCACTGTTGGCCGGAATCACTATGCGCAGCTTGGATGTCAGTTTGAATTTGTTGGCCTCGGCGGGCTTGATGGGCTTGCCACTCTGGCCCCACGCGCCGGGCACAACGCCGGTCAGGGTTGCGGTGGCCAGACTTGCCAAAAGGTGGCGACGTTGTAGATTTTTCATGTCTGTGTTTCGTGGATAGTTGTTTAAACGAGGCCAATGAGGGGCGGATGGATCATATTGCTTTCAACCGCCCTCGATCAGTGCAAGCCCCTGCGATTTGCATGTGACACCTGCATGAAAGCAGGCGCTTCAACCCGCCTCAAACTGCGCCGCATTTTTGCCCTTGAACGGGGCATAAAACGCCTTGATGGTGAGCATGTCGGCTTCAAGGTCGCCGCTGGGCAGAAACATGGGTCCCAGGCCGCTGATTTTGCGCTCGTAATCCATGTAGGCCATCATGATCGGCACCTGGGCCGCCACGGCAATGTGATAGAAGCCGGTTTTCCAGTAGTGCACCTTGCTGCGGGTGCCTTCGGGTGGCACAACCAGTTGCAGCGCACCACAGGCGTTTTGCAGGGCTTGTGCCGAGGCGGCCACCAGGTTGTTGGACTTGGAACGGTCTACTGCAATGCCACCGAGCCAGCGCATCAACGGGCCAAAGGGAAAGCTGAAAAGGCTGGCCTTGCCCATCCAGTAAATGTTCAGCCGCAGGACAAAGGCCACCATCAGCGTGTAGGGCAAATCCCAGTTGCTGGTGTGGGGGGCGGCAATCAAGACACTTTTTTGAGCTTCTTCGGGCAGACTGCCCAGGACTTTCCAGCCCGCCAGTTTCAGGTAGGCCAAAGAGAAACCGCGCAGCAGGGTGTTGACAATGGGGGTGGAAAAAATGGTTCGGTGCATGGCTGAATTGGTTGTAGGTGAGTCCAGCAGCCCTTGACAAGGCACCAAACAGGGGCGGATTGGGCGCAAATTATGGCGGAAATAGTTCACTAAACAAGGGTAAACCTGTTGATTTTGGTGCGGTTGCACTGCTTGGATGCAAGGGGCGCTGGGTGACAATCAGACGGTTGTTGGCCTCAAAAGTGGATTCATGGTTTTTAATTCTCGCAAGGGTTTGATGCACAGTGCCTGGGCCCGATGGGTCTGGGGCAGCTTGTGCTGCCTGGCCATCATCGGCTGGGATCTGGCACACCGCCTGCCCGCCCCTGCACTGGCACAAGCCCGCTGGCCCATCACGACCCCGTTGGGTGACAAGCCGCTGGTGCTGCAAGCCCAGGGCCATATTCCCATGCCACCAAATACCCCGGCGGCCCACGCCAGCAGTTTGCTGTCCATGCCCGCCGGCGGGCCAGAGGCGGTGCTGGCGTTCTGGTTTGCTGGCACCAAAGAAAGTGCGCCCGATATTGGCATTGCGGCCTCGGGGTTTGACCGTGCCACGCAGCAGTGGCAGCCTGCGCGGTGGGTGCTGGAGCGGCAGGCCTTGGGCCAGGCACTGGGCTTTGGTGTGCGCCGCATCGGTAACCCGGTGGCTTGGCTGGATGCGGATCACAAGGTGCATTTGTTTGTGGTGGCGACCGGGCCGGGCGGCTGGGCGGCCAGCCGGATTGTGCATTTGCGCCAGAGCAATGCCGGCATCGGCGTGGCGCAATTGGCTTTTGAGCCGGTGCGGGTGCTGCCGTTGTCCTGGTGGTGGAATGTCAGCCATCTGGTGCGTGCCGCGCCTTTGGCTTTGCAAGACGGCGGCATGGTGTTGCCGGTGTATTTTGAGCTGGGGCTGAAATACCCGGTGGCCTTGCGCTTCGATCGGCAGGGCGAATTTTTGGGCATGGTGCGCATGTCACAACGCACCCATGTGCTGCAACCCACACTGGTGATGCAGTCCGAGCGCCACTGGCTGGCCTTCATGCGTGACCAACGGCCTGAGGGTCGGGTCACGGTGGCGCAAACCCAGGATGCTGGACAAAGTTGGCAAGATGTGTCCGACCTGGCTCTGGTCAACCCGGATGCCTCGGTGGCCGGCTTGGGCCTGGCCCCTGGCCGCATGCTGCTGGCGCACAACAGTTCACCACATTCACGCACGCTGCTGGACTTGAGCCAGTCGGCCAACGGGCAGGACTGGACGCTGGCACACGCCTTGGCACATGGCAGCGCCGCGCAAGAGTTTTCTTACCCGGCGATGGCCTGGGCTGATAACAGCCTGTGGGTCAGCTACACCGACCAGCGCCAGCGTATTGCCTGGCAGCGTTTGGGCATCAAACCTTAGGGCGCAGCGGCATGGATGTGAGCGTTTTTCAATCTTTGTTAAGCAGCAGTGCCGTGCCGTGGTTGCCGGATGCGGCGCTGGCCCGTTGGGCTTGGCATGGCGCTTGGGCGGTGGTGTTGGCCGCACTGGTGTCTTGTCTGGCGTGTGGCCGCAGGCGAATGGGGTTGATGCTGCTGGTGGCCTTGTGGGCGCTTTGGCCTGGGCCGGCATCACCCGCTTATTGGCTCGGGCTGGCGTTTCAGTCGCCCAGTGGGATGAGTGTGCTGCTGTGTCTGGTTTGGGCGAGCCGGATGCGGCCACGCCGGGCTTTTGTTTACCGTGTGCGGCCGGTGTTGTCCAGAAACGAAGTGATTTTGACCCTCGGCGGTGTGCTGCTGGGGTGGGTGTTGCTGGGTGACATGCTGGCCTGGTGGCCGGTGTCGGTGTATGCCCTGGGGTTTGGGACACCGGCGCTGGCCTTGGTCTGCGTTCTGGCTTTGTGCTTATGGCTGACAGGCGATGCCAGTTCTGCCGGACAAGCTGCGAGCTGGAGTCTGCTGCTGGTGTTGCTGATGTTTGTGCTGACCCGTTTACCCAGCGGCAACCTGTGGGATGCGCTGCTCGATCCCGGGCTGTGGCTGGTGTTGCAGATCAGGGTTTTGATGTGGCTGTTGCGGCCCAAGGTGCAGCGTTGGTGAGCAACCACTCGCGTCTGAACAGCCATTGTTCGGGATACCAGATATTCGCCAGTGTGATCTCGCCGCTTTGATGGCGGCCTTTGACTTCCCAGCGTTGACCCAGCACGGTGCAGTGGGGTGCACACAGCGGCTCGGTGTTTTCTTCATGCGTTTGCAACCACACCACGGCTTGATGTTTTTCCAGCAGAGCGCTTAAAAACGCGGCGTTGTCAGCGCTTGAAAATGCGGCACGCCCGTCGCCGTCATAAGGCACAAAGTGATTGCCTGGCAGGGTAAATTCAAAGCGTTCAAACTGACCATTAAAACTGCTGGGCACAGCCACTTGCTGCCCTTGCAACTGTTGCAATACCTGAGTGCTGTAGTGCCCTGAAGGCCCGTTCAGGGGGACGGTGGCCAGTCCAAACACCGCGAACACCGCCAGGCTGGCGGCCAGGGTACAGGCGCGTGTCCAGGCTGGGCGGAACAAGCCCGCCAGCACCAGTCCCAGGCCCATGGCGACAGCGATCAGGGTCCAGGCCACATCAGCCGCATTGCCCAAACCAAACACCTGCTCGGCCCAGGCGATCCGCCCCAAATAGCCCATGAACACCCCGCACAGCAGCAGCGTTGGCACAAACCAGAGGCGTCCAATACCCTGCCAGCACAGCGCCAGCACCATGGCCAATGCGGGCATGGCAGGGATCAGGTAACGCATCGAACGCTGGCTGGGCACGGTGAACACCGCCAGCCAGATGCCTAGCCAGACCAGCAACACCAGAAAGCTCACACTCTGGGATGTCAAGGCTTGCCAGCGATGGCACCATAGATGGCGAGCCCCCATGAGCATCAAGCCGATGATGACCAAGACCAACAGCCCGGCGTTTTGGGCATAACCCAGCAACTGGGACCAGATGCTGAAGCCGCCGCCGAACAGGGCGGTGTGCCAGTAACCGGCGCTATTGTTGAGCTTGCCAGCGTTTTCGCCCACCACAAATTCTTGCCAGACGGCAGCCGGGTCAGGGTCGAGCACAAACCACAGGCCAAAAATGCCCAGGGCGATCAGTGCGCTCAAACTGACTTTGAGTGTGGTCTGAAAAATTTTCTGCCCGTTCAGTGGCGACTGTGTGAGTAATTGGGCGCTCCACAGCGTGGCAGCAGCGGGGGCGATCAGCGCAAATGATTTGTAAGCCAGCCCCAAACCCATGGCGAGTCCGAACAAGGCGTGAACCCACCAGCCCAGGCTTACCCGGTGCTCTGCGTTGGGGCGGTGCAGTGGCCACCACAGCAGCACAAACATCGGCAGACTGAGCCAGAAGGTTTCGGGTGCACTGGTGAGGTAGGTGCGGCCAAAGCGGAACGTGGAAAAAAACGCCAGGTAGAGGCAGGCCGCCAGCAAACCACGGCTCACATCGCGGCTGATGCGTTGCACGGTGAAGCCAATGGCACCCGTCAGTAGCAGGGTGTAGATGACACTGGGGGTGCGCAGGGCTGCCATCGTCCAGTGCTGACCCCAGTCACCGGCCAGCATGGCTTGCCAGATCAGCAGCGGCGGTTTGGTGTTGCGCATGTGATCCAGCTCGGACACCAGGGGCAGCCACTGGCCGCTGGCGGCGGTCAGGCGGGCGATGTGGCTGTAGACCAGCTCGTCGCCGTTGGTCGGCACATACTGGCCATCCAGACCCAGCACGTAGGTGAGCACCGCCGCCAACAGCAAGGCTAGCCAGAGCAGGGTGCTGGTTCTTCCGTGGGCTGGGGTGAGGGTGGTGACGGTGGACATGGTTTAGCGCGGCGTGCGATGGCGAAAGGTCCAGCGGTCATTGGCCAGAAAGTTGCTCACACTGGCCACCACGATGGCGATCACATTGGCCACCAGATAGTGCAGCGAATGCGCCAGCCACAGGGTCAGCCCGTATTGCAGGCCAATGCCCATCCAGGAGGCCAGGGCGTAACGGCCAAGTTGGCCGGTGATGACCGACCAGCGGGTGTGGGCCAGTTGCTCGTGGTGGGCGTGTGCGGCTTTGACCCGGTCAGCCCAGGTCCACAGGCGGTTCCAGGTGAAGTTGTTGACCGTGGCCACGGCAATGGCCAGGGCCAAAGAGGCATACAGGCGCTGGCGCGGGTTGGTGATCAGGGCAAACAAATACTCTTGGGCTACAAACAGCACGGCCATGTTGACTACCGTGCCGCTGGCTCCCACTAAACCAAACTTGATGTAGCGAAAGCCTTTGAGCCATTCGATGAGCAGATAGACACGCTGTGACAGGTCAGGGGTTGAGGGCATGGCAGGTGACGGAAGAGGTGGCGCAGGTGAGCCACCGGTCAGGCAGAAAGTGGCGCTGGATTTTGTAAAAATTGTAGCGCTTCACGCAGTATTGGTAAGGGCTTCAGGCGTTTCAGGCACTGATTGTCACCGTCGCAGAAGGTCAACCGGTGGTTGTAAGCCGACAGGCAGGGTGAGCAGGCTGTGCCCGACTCCAGCACCCGTGCGCGTGGCCCCAGCGGGCCATACAGGCGGCCGGTTTCCGGGCCGAAAAACACCATGGTTTGAATCGGGGTCAGACTGGCAAAGTGGCCGGGGCCGCCGTCGTTGGTGATCAGCAGGTCGGCGGCATGAAACAGCATCAGCAGTTCGCGGATGCTTTTGGTGTAGCCGGTCAAATCCACACAGAAGTTGCTGGCCACCGCCTGGCGCAGTTGCTGGGCCAGCGCGGCATCGTCACGCAGGCCGATCAGTCCGACGGCGTGACCGGCATCAACCAAACCTTTGGCGACCTGGGCGTAATGGGGGGCTGGCCAGGCACGCTCGGGCAGCAGGCCGCCACCCGCGTAGAGCAGCACCACCTTGCGCCCGGCCAGGCTGGGGTGGTCGGTGTGCATGTGCTGGCGGTAGTGGGCCAGTTCGGAGGCATCAAACGACACCGCAAGGCCGGTGTCTGTGGGCAAGGGGCGAATCGGCGCGGCCTTGTTGCGCGGCATGGATGCATCGTCCAGCGCATCGACCAGCGACAAGAATTGCTGCGTGATGTGCTGGTAGGGGTTGTAGGGAATGGCGCGGTTGATGAAGCTGCCGCGGTACAGGCCTTCCTGGGTGTGGGGGGTGAAACCAGCCCGCAGGGGGGCGCCACACATGAAGCTCATCAAACTGCTGATGCGGGAAAACAGCTCGCAGTCAATCACCGCATCCAGCGGCAGGGCACGCAAAGTTTGGCTGACGCGCCAGATATCACCCAGCAGACCCAGGCCTGCACTGTCGTCCAGCGCGTGCAGGTGCTCAGGTTGGGCCAGGCCGAGCAGCTTGGCGACTTCCTGGTTTTTTTTGAGTTGCAATACGTGGATCGTGGCGCTGGGGTAACGCTGGCGCAGGGCAGCAAACATTGGGCCAGCCAGCACCACGCTGCCCATTTCGGACAACAAGATCACCAAGATATGCCGCGGATTCTGGGGCATGGCTTGCGTCTTGCTGCCCCGGAGCCGCACCCATAGCGACACCGCTGCACACAAGGCCTGGCCTACCCAGCGGTCGATCCAGCGTTGTGTTTGCAGCTTCATCGGTGGGGGTTCAGGCGGGGCTTACAGGCCGGCCGCGGCACGCAGGGCAGCGGCGCGGTCGGTGCGTTCCCAGGTGAACTCGGGCTCTTCGCGGCCAAAGTGGCCGTAGGCGGCGGTCTTCTCGTAGATCGGGCGCAGCAGATCCAGCATCTGGATGATGCCGCGTGGGCGCAGGTCGAAGTGGATGTTGACCAGGGCTGCGATTTCCTCGTCCGGGATCACGCCGGTGCCTTCGGTGTAGACCGTGACGTTCATCGGTTTGGCCACACCAATGGCGTAGGCGACCTGGATCTGGCATTGCCGCGCCAAGCCGGCTGCGACGATGTTTTTGGCCACATAACGGGCGGCGTAGGCGGCAGAGCGATCCACTTTCGTTGGGTCTTTACCGCTGAACGCACCACCGCCGTGGGGGCAGGCACCGCCGTAGGTGTCCACAATGATTTTGCGCCCGGTCAGGCCGCAGTCACCTTGCGGGCCACCGACGACAAAACGACCGGTGGGGTTGATCAGGTACTTGGTGTCTTCGGTGAGCCATTCCTTGGGCAACACGGGTTTGATGATTTCTTCACGAACGGCTTCGTAGAACGCATCGGTCATGCGGTGGCCCAGGCTCATCTCAGGGCTGTGCTGGGTGGATAGCACCACGGTGTCGATGCTGTGGGGCTTACCGTCCACATAACGCATGGTGACCTGGCTCTTGGCATCCGGGCGCAAAAAGGGCAGGCGGCCATCTTTGCGCAACTGGGCCTGGCGCTCCACCAGGCGGTGGGCGTAGTAGATCGGCGCGGGCATCAGCTCGGGGGTTTCGTTGCAGGCGTAGCCAAACATCAGGCCCTGGTCGCCCGCACCGGTGTTGAGGTGGTCGTCTGACGCATGATCCACGCCCTGGGCGATGTCATTGCTTTGCTTGTCGTAGGCCACCAGCACGGCACAGCCTTTGTAGTCGATGCCGTACTCGGTGTTGTCGTAGCCAATACGCTTGATGGTGTCACGCGCCACCTGGATGTAGTCGACATTGGCGTTGGTGGTGATTTCACCGGCCAGCACCACCAGACCGGTGTTGGTCAGGGTTTCAGCGGCGACGCGGGACTTGGGGTCTTGCTTGAAGATGGCATCCAGAATCGCATCGGAAATCTGGTCTGCCACCTTGTCGGGGTGACCTTCCGAGACGGATTCGGAGGTGAAAAGAAAGTCGTTTGACATGATTGATAAGCTCCTAAAAATAAAACAACCGGTTTGCGTTGCTTCGGCTTTTAGGGGCTTTCAGCGAACGCTTTAGCAGAGGTGTCAATGGTTTGACAAGGCACAATGGCGGCCTGTTGGACAGCCGTTGTGGGTGTCGCCCTGCAAGTAGTTCTGTAACTCGGCGACACCGCGTAGTTTATCTCACCCTATGATCACCCTTTTCAAGTTCATGTCTTATCTCCCATTGTGGCTGCTGCATGCCCAAGGTTGGGTGTTGGGCTGGCTGGCGTTTGTTTTTTCGGGGGTGTATCGGCGACGCTTCGTCAGCCATGCCCGGTTGGCGGGTTTGTCCATGTCCAGCTGGCTGGCTGCGGTGGGGGAAAGTGGCAAGCTGGTGCTGGAGCTGCCGCGCCTGTGGCTGGGGCGGCCGGTGTCGGTGTTTTGGGATGGGGCTGAGCATGTGGATGCTGCCTTGGCGTTTTGAGATCACGGCGCAGGCTTATGCGCAGCGTTATGGGGTGACCGGTAAACCGATGACGGTGTTGTTTCGGCCACCCCGCCAGACTTGGTTGCGTGCCGTGGTGCAGGCTTCGCGCCAGCGCCCCGGTTTGTTGACTGCGCCCACCACGCTCTCAGGGGTCAAGCAGATGATCAAGGCGCTGAAAAACGGCGAGTCGGTCGGCCTGTTGCCTGATCAGGTGCCACCGCAGGGCATGGGTGTGATGGCCGCATTTTTTGGTCAGCAGGCTTACACCATGACCTTGTCCGTGCGTTTGGTGCAGCAAACCGGCGCGAGTGTGCTGCTGGCTTGGGGTGAACGCTTGTCCTGGGGGCGTGGTTTCAGGGTGCATGTGCAGCCCTTGAATGTCGAGTTGCCTGCGACCTTGCCTGAAGCGGTGAGTGCCATCAACCATGCCATGGAATCCTTGGTGATGCAGTGCCCGCAGCAGTATTTGTGGGGCTATGCGCGCTACAAGCAGCCGCGTGCAACGCTTTGAGGGGGTAGAGACACATGGGCACCCGTTTGCTGCTTGGGTTGATGCGTGTTTTGGTTTATTTGCCCCTGGCTTGGGTGCGTGCTTTGGGCTGGGTTTTAGGGGGTATCTTGCACGCCGTAGTGGGTTCTCGGCGGCGGGTGGTTCAGGTCAATTTGCGGCAGTGCTTTCCGGCACTGAATGACGCGCAGGTGCGCGCCTTGACGCGCCGGGTGTTTGTGCGTTTTGCCCAGGCCTGGCTGGATCGTGGCTGGCTTTGGCATGGTTCTGCAGCCCTGTTACGCCAACGCTTGAGTTTGACGGGTGATGTAGGTGAGCTGGATGGCAGCGCATCCACCGTGATTTTTGCGCCGCATTTTGTCGGGCTGGATGCTGGGTGGACGGCGCTGACCCAGCAGTTGCCCCGGCGTTTCACCACGATTTACACCGATCAGGCCAACAAGGTGGCCGATGCCTGGATTTTGCAAGGCCGCCAACGCTTTGGTTCCGGCCGCTTGTTTGGCCGGGTGGAGGGGGTGAAAAGTATTGTGTCGAGCCTGCGTCAGGGCGATGTGCTGTACCTGCTGCCCGACATGAATTTTGGCCCGCATGAGTCGCTGTTTGTGCCGTTTTATGGCATCAGTGCGGCCACCGTTCCCTCTCTCTCACGCTTTGCCAAATTGGGGCGTGCCAAGGTGGTGCCGGTGCTGACCCGTATGACCGATCAGGGGTATGAAGTGCAGGTGTTACCCGCCTGGGAGAACTTCCCTTCAGAAGATGTGCAGGCCGACACGGCGTTGATGAATGCGCGCCTGCAAAGCTACATCGATGCCATGCCCGAGCAGTATTACTGGGTGCACAAGCGCTTCAAGGATCGACCCGCAGGTGAGGCTGATTTTTATAGATAAAAATGGCTTCTGATGATTGAGGAATAAGCGCAAGCCGCTATTTATTCGATAGTTTTCTCTGGTGCTTGCATTTGAGTTTTGGCGGGTGATGCAGGGTGCGCCCATTGCCATAGCAGGGTGGCGACCTCATCAATTCCCTGGCGCTTGGTGGCTGAAAACAGGCGCACTTCGCCGCCGCCAGCGTTGAGTTTCATGATGGACAGTGCTTTGGTTTGCTCGGCGCGGGTGAGTTTGTCGGATTTGGTCAGAATAACCAAAAAATTCAGGCCTTCTTCAACCCGTGGGCGCACCACGTCCAGCAGCACCTCGTCGAGTTCGGTCAGCCCGTGGCGAGGGTCACACATCAGCACAATGGCTTTGAGGTTTTCGCGGGTGATCAGGTAGTTGGCCATGACCTGTTGCCAGCGAATCTTGTCTTGCTTGGGGACGGCTGCATAGCCATAGCCTGGCAAGTCGGCCAGCACGGCATCGGTGATGCCCTGTTTGCCTAGAGAAAACAAATTGATGTGCTGGGTGCGCCCGGGTTTTTTGGAGGCAAAGGCCAACTGCTTTTGTTGTGTCAGAGTGTTGATGCAGGTGGACTTGCCCGCATTGGAGCGCCCGACAAAAGCGATTTCAGGCACATCCAGTGCAGGTAAAAACTGCAACTGGGGTGCGGTGGTGAGGAATTTTGCGGTGTGTAGCCAACCTAAAGCCACGGCGGGACTGATCGTTTGAGCGGTGTTGTCACCTGTGGAGGGTAATTGGGGCGAGGGTTGGCTGTTAGGGTGGGTCATGGTGGGCAGACTGTTGAATTGGCTCATTGTAGAATTGCAGGGTTTTCCCCACACACTCAACTGAACGTCCATTTATGAAGCTGATTGCCACATTCACCGTTGCTGCCGCGTTGGTCACCGCTGTTTTTTCTAGTTTTGCGAATGAAACCGTTGCAGCCCCTGCCAAGGCTGACCTGGCTAAAGGGGAAGCCAGTTTTGGTGGGGTTTGTGCAGCCTGTCATGCGCCTGACGGCAATTCCCTGATTCCTGTGAATCCCAAACTGGCTCAACAGCACCCGCAATACATTGTCAAGCAGTTGACGGAATTCAAGGCGGGCAAACGTGAAAACGCCGTGATGACGGGTATGGCGGCTGCGTTGAGTGATGACGACATGAAAAATATTGCTTTCTGGCTGGCCAGCAAAAAAGCCACGCCTGGAGCAGCGCAAGACAAAGCTCAGGTGTTGTTGGGTGAAAAGATTTACCGTGGTGGCATTGCCGACCGCCAGATTCCGGCCTGTGCAGGTTGCCATAGCCCGAATGGTGCAGGTATCCCGGCCCAGTACCCACGTTTGAGTGGTCAGCATGCCGAATATGCGGTAGCGCAGTTGACCGCCTTCCGTGATGGTGTGCGTAACAACAGTCAGCAAATGACTCAAATTGCAGCCAAGTTGAATGACCGTGAAATCAAGGCGCTGGCGGATTACATTGCTGGCTTGCGCTGATTTTTTTTCGGGTTTCATGCTGGCAGGTGAAGGGATTCATCTTTGCCCAATAAAAAGGCAGCTTGTTTTCAGGCTGCCTTTTTTATTGGATGCTCGGCTGCTGCAGGGGATTTGGGCGGGGGCAGCGCAAATTTTTGTAAGAAGTCCTATGCTCGGTCGACTCATTGGTTCAACCGAGACGAAGGAAATCTACCATGCTCATTCAGTCCAATGCTCAAGGCTTTGTTCACCCGGTCTCCAGTGAGATCACTCCTCTGGCCGCTTACCAGTCCCGCCGTGATCTGATCCGCTGGATGGCCTCTGGTGCGGCTGGTGCTGCCATGGCTTCCTGGGCCTCCCGCGAAGCTTTGGCGCAAAGCTGGACAGCCCCCGGCCAGCAGGCTGCTTTGGCGCATGGCAAAACCCGTGTGGCAGGTGCGTTGAGCATGGAGAAGGTCACTGACTACAAACACGCCAGCACTTACAACAATTTTTATGAATTTGGCACGGACAAATCTGATCCGGCGAGAGCGGCACAGTCCCTGAAAACCAGCCCGTGGACGGTCGAGATTGAGGGGTTGGTGAAAAAACCAGGGCGCTATGCGCTGGAAGATTTGCTTAAGCTCAGTGCTCAGGAGGAGCGGATTTACCGCCTGCGCTGCGTCGAGGGCTGGTCGATGGTGATTCCGTGGGTGGGCTATTCCTTGTCGGAACTGATCAAACGGGTGGAGCCCCTGGGCGGGGCGAAGTATGTGGAGTTTGTCACGTTGGCCGACCCCAAGACCATGCCGGGTGTGGCTGGACGGGTGCTGGACTGGCCGTATGTCGAAGGTTTGCGTATGGATGAAGCCATGCATCCGCTGACCCTGTTGGCGTTTGGCATGTATGGCGAGGTGCTGCCGAAGCAAAGTGGGGCACCCTTGCGCCTGGTGGTGCCCTGGAAATATGGTTTCAAGAGTGGCAAGAGCCTGGTGAAAATCCGCTTTACCGAGAAGCAGCCGGGTACTGCGTGGAACAAGGCGGCGGCCAATGAATACGGGTTTTATTCGAACGTGAACCCGGATGTGGATCACCCGCGTTGGAGTCAGGCCACGGAGCGGCGGATTGGTGAAGATGGTTTGTTCGCCAAAAAACGCAAGACCTTGATGTTCAACGGCTATGAAGCTCAGGTGGGGCAGTTGTATGCCGGCATGGATCTGAGCAAGAATTTTTGATGTTCGAGGGGCTGGTGTCGGGTTTTTTGCCAGATTTCAAGGTGGTTTGCCAGCATCGACTGGCCAAACCGTTGGTGTCGGTGCTGGCCTTGCTACCCATTGGGTATCTGGTTTGGGCGGCCATGCTGGATCAGTTGGGGGCCAATCCTGCAGAAGCGCTGGTGCGTGGCACAGGCGACTGGAGTCTGCGATTTTTGTGTTTGGTGTTGGCCATCACGCCCTGGCGGGTGCTGAGCGGCAATCCAGCCTTGGCCCGTTTCAGGCGCATGTTGGGCTTGTTGGTGTATTTTTATGTGGTGTTGCACCTGCTGAGTTACAGCGTCTTTGACATGGGGCTGGATCTGACAGATATTGCCAAAGACATCAGCAAACGGCCGTTTATTTTGGTGGGCTTTGCCGCGTTTGTGATTTTGAGTGCTTTGGCGCTGACATCATTCAACCGGGCGATCCGCGCACTCGGTGGTCAAAATTGGCGGCGTCTGCACCAATCGGTCTACATCGTGGCGGGTTTGGCTATTTTGCATTTTTACTGGATGCGGGCCGGTAAAAATGACTTTGCCGAGGTGGCTGTTTACGCTGCAGTACTGGCGATCCTGTTGGGCTGGAGATTGTCGCGATTTATAAACAAAAATAGCTTGTAGACCTTGATTAATAATCGTAAGCAGCTATTTTATTGATAGTAAAAATGCGACCGGCTGCCGCTCGACTTAGGGTTTGTGAGGTGCTGAGGAAGCAGCCGCGGGTATTGTGGGCGATGGGTTCAGGGCGGGGAGCAGGGACTCTGGCAAAGTGGCACGATGTGTCCCTTGGGCCTGAGGCAAATAGAGAGGGCCTTGTTGGCCGCAGCCTGCCAGAGCGACCGCGCTGAGAGCAAGGGCAAGGGTGCGCACTAGAATTTGGGAAATCAACAGCATGGTGAAATTGTAATGACCGACTCAGAATTCATGGATTTGGCAGAGCGTGTGCTCAAAGGCGTAGAAGCCAGTTGCGACCGGCTCAATGACAGTACCGATGCTGACATCGACAACCAGCGCACGGGGGGCATGATCACTCTGGTGTTTGCCAACCGCAGCCAAATTGTGATCAATTTGCAAAAACCCTTGCATGAGATCTGGCTGGCGGCCAAATGTGGTGGTTTTCACTATCAATTTGATGGCGATCAGTGGATGGATACCAAGGGTCAGGGTGAATTTTTTGCTTCATTGTCGCGTTACGCCAGTGAGCAGTCTGGCGCAAGCTTGAGTTTTTCTGTCTGACGTTCGGTGATCAATTTTTGAAAAGATCCAGAATTTTCTTTTTCTCGTCCGCAGCGGGAAGCGGAATGACCTGTGGCGCTGCGTTCTCTGCACCATCGCTCATGCCAAGATTGGCCACACCGGAACCACTTGCGTATTCGCTGTAAAACCATTCACCTCCTGAGTTGACGACACCTTCGGGTACGTCATATTCCATGACTGGAACGTTTTTGAGTGCACTGGTCATGAAATCGATCCACACTGGCAAGCTTAATCCGCCGCCGGTTTCGCGGTCACCGAGTTTTCTTGGGGTGTCGTAGCCGATCCAGGTGATGGCGGCCAGACTGGGCTGGTAACCCGCAAACCAGGCATCCATGGAGTCATTGGTGGTACCTGTTTTGCCATACAGATCGGGGCGTTTGAGCTTGGCTTGTGCCGACGCGGCCGTCCCCGAGCGGGTGACTTCTTGCAGCAAACTGTTCATCACAAAGGCATTACGTGCATCAATCACGCGCATCGACTCATCAATGACGGGGGTGGGGGTTTGCACCAGGACTTTACCGTTTTGGTCTGTGACCTTGGAAACCAGCCAGGGGTTGACGCGGTAGCCGCCGTTGGCAAAGACTGAATACGCGGTTGCCATTTGCATCGGTGTGACGGAGCCGGCACCCAAGGCCATGGTCAGGTAGGCTGGATGTTTGTCGGCATCAAAGCCGAAGCGGGTCGCCCAATCCTGAGCATTTTGGGCCCCAACAGTTTGCAAAATCCGGATGGAAATCATGTTTTTTGACTTGGCCAGACCTCGGCGCATGGTCATCGGGCCTTCAAACTTGCCATCGTAGTTTTTCGGCTCCCAGGCTTGACCACCGGTGACACCGGCACTGAAAAACAAGGGGGCATCGTTGATCACGGTGGCAGGGGTCAAGCCATGTTCAAGGGATGCGGAGTAGATGAACGGTTTGAAGCTGGAGCCTGGTTGCCGCCAGGCCTGGGTGACATGGTTAAATTTGTTTTTGGCAAAGTCGAAGCCCCCGACCATGGCTTTGATGGCACCGTCACGCGGGTCAATAGCCACAAAAGCGCCTTCAACTTCGGGGAGTTGGGTGATTTCCCAGGTTTGTTTGGGGGTTTGAACCACCCGGATGATGGCTCCGCGGCGGATTTTGATGTTGGCCGCAGCTTTGTCAGACAATCCGGATTGGGCGGGTTTCAGGCCGTCACCGGTGATTTCAATCATTTCACTGTTGGGACGCATGGCCTGGATTTTTTTCGGGTTGGCATCCATCACCACGGCTGACATCACATCACCGTTGTCAGGGTGTTCTTGCAGGGCTTCGTCAATGACATCTTCAATTTCCTGTGGAGTTCCAGGCAGGCTGATGAATTTTTCCGGCCCCCGGTAGACTTGTCGGCGCTCGTAGTTCATGATGCCACGGCGCAGTGAGTTATAGGCCACCGCCTGGTCTTCTGCGCGCAAAGTGGTGTAGACATTGAGTCCGCGCGTGTAGGTGGCTTCGCCATATTGGGTAAACATCAATTGCCGCACGGTTTCAGCCGCATATTCGGCATGAACGCCTGTGTTGTCTGAATTGGACTTGACTTTGAGCACTTCGCGCTTGGCAGCATCGGCCTGATCGACGCTGATAAAACTGTTTTCCAGCATCCGTTCAATGATGTAGAGTTGGCGCGACTTGGCGCGCTTGGGATTGTTGATGGGGTTGTAGGCAGATGGGGCTTTGGGCAACCCGGCCAGCATGGCGGCTTCAGCTACGGTGACATTTTGGAGTTGCTTTCCAAAATAGGCTTCGGAGGCGGCTGCAAAACCATAAGCCCTGTTGCCAAGGAAAATCTGGTTCATGTAGACCTCCAGAATCTGGTCTTTGGTCAGCGTGTGTTCCAGTTTGAAGGTCAGCAAAATCTCATAAATCTTGCGGGTGTAGGTTTTTTCCGAAGACAGGTAAACATTTCGTGCCACTTGCATGGTGATGGTGGATGCGCCCTGGCTTTTGATTCGCCCCAGATTGGCCAGTGCGGCGCGCACCAGACCTTTATAGTCGACACCACCGTGTTCGTAAAAACGGGCATCCTCAATCGACAGAACCGCATCTTTCATTACTTTCGGAATGTCCTGGATGCGGGTGAAGCGGCGGCGTTCCTCACCAAACTCACCCAGCAAAGTGCCTTCAACCGAGTAAATACGAAGAGGAAGTTTCGGTCGATAGTCGGACAGATCAGAAACATCAGGCAGGTTGGGGAACGCCACCGCCATGGCCACAGCGACCAGCAGCAGCACCGAGGCTAAGCCTGCGGCTATCAAGCCCAAGCTCCAAAGTAGACCTTTTACAGCCCAATGCATAGGAATGGAGGAATGTCGAACAGAGGATTTTGATGCCTCAGATGAAGCGGATGGGGTCTTGGAGGGCATAAAAAACCTGAAGATGATTCGCGGTCATTATAAAAATCGAAATTGCTCTATGGGACAGGTTAGTATTCCCACTTTTGACACTGGAGCAACTTGAGAGTGAGAGATTAATTTCGCATACCCGTATGAAATGGGCAAATCGTCGATTTTTGGCAATGGTAAATGAAAGTAAAAAATCTGAAATATCGTTGCGTGACAACACTCTTGCTGATAGCATTCAAGTAAATTGTTAAGTGTTGGGTGGCAATGTCTGTTAAGTTGAGGGGATCATATTGTTTTCACTGGGGTCATTATTCAGCCGTCAACCGGCACCCATGCTGGGTTTGGACATCAGTTCTTCCAGTGTGAAGTTGGTCGAACTTGATCAAGACAAGAATGGTCAATTGGTGTTGAAGAACTGTGCCATCGTTCCTTTGGAGCGAGGTTGGATCAATGATGGTAATGTGGAAAAATTTGATGAGGTGGCCGATGCGGTACGCAGGGCAGTTGTGAAAAGTGGGACAAAAACCAAGAATGTAGCGATGGCCTTGCCACCTTCGGCGGTGATTACGAAAAAAATTGTGTTGCCTGGTGGTTTGTCAGACCAAGAACTTGAGCTTCAAGTCGAGTCCGAGGCCAACCAGTACATTCCTTTTCCGTTGGATGAAGTCAGTCTTGACTTCTGTATTGTTGGGCTCAGTTCAAATGCGTCAACCGATGTGGAGGTGTTAATCGCTGCCTCCAGGCGAGAAAAAGTGCAAGATATCCAAGGTTTGGCTGAGGCTGCAGGCTTAAAACCGGTGATCGTCGATGTAGAGTCTTACGCCAGCCGCCTGGCCACAGGACGCCTGATTGGGCAGATGCCCAACCAAGGTGTGGACAGCACCGTGGCCTTGTTTGAGGTAGGTGCTTTGACCACCAGCATGCAGGTGATTCGCAATGATGAGGTGCTGTATGACCGTGACCAGGCTTTTGGTGGTGCGCAGTTGACGCAAATGATTGTCCGTCAGTACGGATTTTCCCAGGAAGAGGCTGAAAACAAAAAACGCAGTGGTGAATTGCCTGAAGATTACGAAAGCGCTGTGCTCAAACCTTTTCTGGAAAGTTTGGTTCAGGAAATTGCCCGTGCGCTGCAATTTTTCTTTACCAGTACCACGCACAACAAAGTTGATAAAGTCCTGCTTGCAGGTGGTTCTGCCGCCTTGCCTGGTTTGACAGAGGCCGTGACCCAGCAAACCACATTTGCGTGTTCAATAGCCAATCCCTTTGAAGGAATGGAAATTGCCGAAGGTGTACGGCGAAATAAGTTAAGCCGTGAAGCACCTTCGTATTTGACTTCATGTGGTTTGGCTCTGCGGAGGTTTTTGCAGTGATTCTGATTAACCTACTGCCTCATCGGGAAATTGCCCGTAAAAAACGCAAAGAACTTTTTAATGTCGGCTTGGGATTGTCTGCCTTGGCAGGCGGTTTGCTGGCTGGTTTGGTGTTTCTTTGGTTTCAAGCGCAAATTTCTGCACAACAGGGCAAAAACCAGATTCTGCAAGCTGAAATCCGCCAATTTGACATCCAGATCAAGAACATTGCTGGTCTTGAATCTGAAATTGCGGCTTTGCGTGCCAGACAACAGGCCGTGGAAGACTTGCAGGCTGACCGTAACTTACCGGTTCATTTGTTGGGTGAGTTGGTCAAGCAGTTGCCGGAAGGTGTCTACATCAACAGCATGCGCCAAGATGGGCAAAATGTGCAATTACAAGGCGTTGCCCAATCCAATGAAAGGGTTTCGGAGTTGCTGCGTAATTTGAGTGGCAACTCACCATGGTTTGCACGGCCCGAGTTGATAGAAATTGTGGCTGGTAGTGTCACGCTTGCGCCGAGGGATATGCGTCGAGTCGCCAACTTCAACATTCGGGTCAAGCTGGTGCGAGCCAGTGATGCCGAGAAGGCCAAGCCAACTGCATCTGCGTCGACGGCCAAGTAAAAGCAACAGTTATGGCAACCCCACTTAAATTTGATTTAAATCTGAAGGCGCGGCTTGAAGAGCTTGCTGCCCAATTTCGTAATCTGGACCCCAAAGATCCTTCAAATTGGCCAGCGCTGCCAAGGTATTTGGTTTTTGTAGGCTTGGCTGTCTTCTGTGTTGTGATGCTGTGGTTTTTTTGGTTAAGTGACAACCAGACCGTATTGACCACTGAGCAGGAAAAAGAACTCACCTTGCGTGATGAGTACAAGTTGAAACTGGGTAAAGCCATTAACCTTGAAGCTTTAAAAAAGCAGCGTGAGCAAGTACAACAATACGTGACCCAGCTTGAAAAGCAGTTGCCTAGCAAAGCTGAAATGGACGCTCTCTTGTCAGATGTCAATCAGGCTGGCTTGGGGCGCAGTTTGCAGTTTGACTTGTTTCGGCCTGGGCAGGTGGTGGTGAAGGACTATTACGCTGAATTGCCCATCGCATTGCGTGTCACTGGGCGTTACCACGATATGGGGAATTTTGCAGCTGATGTGGCCAACCTGTCGCGCATCGTGACCCTGAATAACATGACGATCATCCCAGTCAAAGACGGATCCTTGGCAATGGATGCCACAGCAAAAACATTCCGTTACCTTGATGCTGAAGAAATCAATGCCCAACGTCAGGCGGCAAGCAAAGGGGCCAAGAAATGATGAAACGCACGTTTTTCATTGGCTTATGGGGTGTGACATTGGTGATATCTGGTTGTAGTTCTGCATCTGAAGATGAATTGAATCAGTGGATGGCTGAGCAAAAAACACAAATCAAACCGCAAATCAAACCGATTTCCGAGCCTAAGCAGTTCAAACCAGAGTCCTATTCGATGGCTGTTGAGATGGAGCCTTTCAGTAATCAAAAACTGTCACAGGCGTTTAAAAAGGACTCTAGCCGTGCGCAATCCAATGAAGCATTGATTGCGCCTGAATTGGCGCGACGTAAAGAACCCCTTGAGGAATACCCATTGGACACCATGGCGCTGGTCGGCGGCATGGTGCAAGCTGGCCAACCAGTGGCATTGGTGACAGTGGGGAAATTGTTGTACCAGGTTCGTATCGGACATCACTTGGGGCAAAACTTTGGACGCGTGATGAAAATTTCAGAAACAGAATTGACTCTGCGTGAGGTGGTGCAGGATGCTGCTGGTGAGTGGATTGAACGCACTGCAAGCCTGCAGTTGCAAGAGAGGACAAAATGAAAATGAGTAAAAGTCAGTTGGGTTGGTCGGTGTTAAAACACTTGGGTTTGTCTTTGTGCATGTTGTTGGCTGTTGCAACGGCTCAGGCGCAAATCGCGATTGAATCTGTGACAGGTTCCTTGCAGGGGGGGGCTGAGGTTGTTCGCATTGACCTCAATGCTGCTTTGAAAACAGAACCAGCCGGATTTTCCATTCAATCTCCTGCCAGAATTGCATTGGATTTTCCAGATGTGGTCAGTTCCATGGGTCGATCCAATATTGAAATCAACCAGGGTAATCTCAAATCGGTCAGTGTGGTGCAAGCGGGAAATCGGACTCGTGTGGTTTTGAATCTGAAGCAGTCCACGGCGTACAAAACCAAAATCCAGGGCAAATCTCTTTTGGTGATGCTGGAATCCGTCATCGGTGCAGCTCCTGCATTGGCCACACAAGTGTTTGCTGCCCCTCAAAGCAGAGATGCCTTACCACTGCGTGATGTGGACTTTCGTCGTGGTGATGCTGCTTCTGGTCGAGTGATAGTGTCTTTACCAAACAATCAAGTTGGGGTTGATATTCGCCAGCAAGGCCAGACCCTGGTGGTTGAATTCATGAAGACCACTTTGCCAGAAGGTTTGCGCCGCCGCTTGGATGTGGCAGATTTTGGCACACCTGTCAAAACCATTAGCACTTTTCAGGTAGGTGACCGGGTGCGTATGGTCATAGAGCCGCAGGGTGATTGGGCGCACAGTGCCTATCAAAGCGACGAGCAGTTTGTGGTGGAAATCAAACCGGTCAAGGTTGACGCGGCCAAACTGACTCAAGGAGTTGGCTATAACGGACAAAAATTGTCTTTGAATTTCCAAAGTATTGAAATCCGGTCATTGTTGCAGGTGATTGCTGACTTTACCAATTTCAACGTGATTACCTCCGATTCAGTGGCGGGTACTGTTACTTTGCGTTTGCAGGACGTGCCTTGGGATCAGGCGCTGGATATCATCATGCAATCCAAGGGGCTGGGCATGCGCAAAACCGGCAACGTGCTTTGGATTGCACCCAAGGATGAAATCAACAGCAAAGAAAAACTTGATCTAGAGACGAGTTCAGCCTTGCAGGGTTTGGAGCCTTTGCGTACACAGTCTTTTCAGATGAATTACACGAAAGCAACTGAAGTTGCGGCACATTTGACAACCAATTCTTCTCCGGGTACGGCCAGTGCCAGATTACTCAGTGCGCGTGGCAGTGTGATTGCAGAGGCAAGAACCAATCAACTGTTTGTGACAGACATTCCGAGCAAACTTGAGCAGGTGCAGCAACTGATTGTCAAACTGGACATTCCTGCTCGGCAGGTATTGATAGAGGCGCGTATTGTGGAGGCCTCTGATACTTTTGGTAAATCGCTGGGTGTGAAGCTGGGGGGGGCTGATCTGCGTGCTCAACAGGGGGGAGATGGAGGTTTTTCTCTGGGGGGAAATCGGGTCGCTTTTGGCAACAACTACGCTGATGCCGTGGCCACCAGCGGAGCTGGTGGTACGGTTGGTTTATCAAATAATTTTGTGAATTTGCCAGCGATTGGACAAAATGGTTATTCACCAGCTACTTTTGCCTTGTCCATCTTCAGCTCTGCGGCCAACCGTTTCCTTAACTTGGAGTTGTCTGCATTGGAAGCGGATGGCAAAGGCAAAGTGGTTTCCAGTCCTCGTGTGGTCACGGCTGACCAAATTAAGGCCTTGATTGAGCAGGGGACAGAATTGCCTTACCAGGTAGCCTCAGCCAGTGGTGCAACGTCGATTGCTTTCAGAAAAGCCAATTTGAAGCTTGAGGTCACTCCGCAGATCACGCCAGAGGGCAACATCATTCTGGCGCTGGATGTCAATAAAGACACTGTCGGTCAGTCCACACCAGCTGGTTTTGCGATCAATACCAAACACATTCAAACTCAGGTGTTGGTCGAAAATGGTGGCACCGTTGTGATTGGCGGTATTTTTGAAATGACTGAAACCAACAGCGAAACCAAAGTTCCGCTGTTGGGGGATTTGCCGGGTGTTGGCAACCTGTTTAAAAGCCGTTCAAAGGTTGCCAACAAAACAGAAATGCTGGTGTTTATTACGCCGAAGGTGGTAGCTGACAAGGCTGCACGCTAAATCAAGTTTCAATTGCTAATCAAAGATCTAACCATGCGTTTAATTTCCTATCTCACGGCTTTAATATTTTCGTTGATGCTGGTTGCTTGTGGTGGAGGCGGTGGCTCTGCAGGTGTACCGAGCGGGGCGACGACAGCTTTAACCACCACGGCATCCAGTAATCTGGCCATGGTGTTTGGTAATACACAAAGTTTTTCAGTTTCTGGCGGAAAAGAGCCCTATGTGGCGACCAGCAGTAACTCAAGTATCGCCAAAGCAGCAATGTCTGGGGCTCAGCTCACTATCACATCGGTAATGCCTGGCGCGGTGACTGTGGATATACGTGACGCAACTGGTAAGGTCGTCTCGGTGAGTTTGACTGTGACCGATGGCAGCAGTTCAACCACCTTTTTCACCTCCGCACCCAATACCCTGAATCTTTTGGCTGGTACAGCGCAAAGCTTCACTGTGAGTGGCGGTCTGGCACCTTACATGGTCAACAGCACCGATAGTTCTGTAGCAGTTGCCGGGATCAATGGTGGACAACTGAATATTGCAGCGTTGAAGGTAGGAACATCCACAATCGGCCTACTTGATTCGGCTGGCCGAACATTGTCAATATCTGTGGTTGTGACCAACGGTGCCAGTGCAACCCCACTTTTCACAACAGCTCCTACAAGTGTCACCGTTACCAACGGGGGCAGCAGAACATATGCCATCAGTGGTGGATTGGCACCCTACTCGGCGACAAGCAGCGATGCTTCCATCGCAAGTTCCTCGGTCATCGGGTCTACGTTAACCGTGATTGGTTTGCAAGGTGGAACAACTTCAGTCCAGGTTCGAGATGCTGCTGGCACGTTGGTGACATTCAGCGTCAAAGTGGGTTCATCCAATAACTTCTTCACAACAGCGCCCAGCACTTTGACGGTAGCTGCTGGTTCTTCCGCTTCATTTGCGGTCTCTGGTGGCAGCCAGAGTTATCTGGCAAGCAGCAGCGATGCAAGTATTGCCACGGCATCGGTGGGGGGGGGCACTTTGACAATTACGGGTGTGGCCACACGCACTTCAAACATCAAGGTTTCTGACACCACTGGGGCAACATCCTCCATTGTTGTGACGGTAGTTGGAGGGGTGGCCGTTTCTGTAGCCCGGGTAGATGTGACAACATCGACCAATACATTGCAGTCCGCTGGCTCCGAGGCAACGATCACAGCTATTGTCAAAAACGCAGGAAATGTTGGCTTGGCAGGACAAAATATTGTTTTCTCTTCATCATCGGGTTCGCTGCAAAGCCCATCGGCTCAAACCGATGCCACGGGTTCGGCAACAGTCAAACTGACAGCCGGGACTGATAAAACTGTGCGTAACATCACAGTATCTGCGTCAGTAGGCACTGTTTCTGGCAGTGTGGTTGTCCCTGTCACAGGAACTCGGTTGTCGATTGCAGGTAGTGGCACGCTGCAGGCTGGTGGAGCCGCGACCCCATACACGGTGCGTGCTCTTGACTCATCCAGCAACCCGGTAGCGGGAGCATCGCTTGCAATCACTTCAGCCTTGGGGAATGCGGTTAGCCCTGCAACCGTTGTGACAGATGCCTCGGGAAGTGCCACATTCACCTACACGCCAACCCTTCCAACCCCTTCAGGACAACCTGATACCCTGACGACAAGGGGTTTGGGTACCAGCGCGACTGCCTCTGTGGTGGTGACTTCGGTGAGCTTTGTGGTTAAGAGTCCTGCAGCTAATTACACTATTCCTATTGATACACAGCAAGCAATTACTGTTGAATATAGAGAACTAGGTTTAGCCCAGGCAAACAAGGTTGTTAATTTCAGTACAACTCGTGGTACGTTGGCACCACTGCCAGCGAACATAACTACCAATGTCTCGGGACAAGCCACGATCAACATTTCGTCGACTACTGCGGGTCCGGCGGAAGTGGTTGCCCAAATCGCCGGTGTTGGTTCGGTGAGCTTGCCCGTGCAATTTGTAGCAACGGTGCCAGCAACAGTTGCAGTTCAGTCCAATCCTGGTGCGGTTCAACCGAATGTGACGGGTACAACAAATCAAAGCACCATTGAAGCTGTGGTACGTGATCTCAACGGAAATCCTGTAGCGAATCGGCAGGTTAACTTCACGACCTTGCAAGATTTGAGCAATGGCACCCTTTCAACAGGGAATGCCATGACGGATGCCAATGGTCGCGCTCAAGTGCAATTTATTCCAGGGGCATCTTCAACGCCTGCCAATGGTGTGGTGATTCAAGCCGAGGTGGCTTCTACAGCGATCAGGTCGACAACCACATTGACCGTAAATGGCAATGCGTTGTTTATTACCATAGGTTTTGGCAATGACATCGGCAATTTGGATCCCACAACCTACAGCAAGAGTTTTTCTGTGTATGTCACGGATGCCAATGGTGTTGCCGTGGGTAATCAGTTGATAACGATCGCTGTAATTCCAACGCAGTATTTCAAGGGAACTTTGACTCTAGTTAATAAATTCTGGGAATATTCAGGCGGATTTCCCACAGCGACATGCGCCAATGAAGATCTGAATTTCGATGGGATTTTGAATGCAGGTGAGGATATCAATGCAAATGGTCAACTGACTCCTGGCAATATTGTGGTTGCTGCACCGGGTAGCGTGACCACTGATGCAACTGGGCACGCTTTGTTTGCGCTCCAATATGGTGAACAGTATGCGCCGTGGGCTACTGTTCAAATTACGGCACGTGCGGTTGTTTCTGGGACTGAATCACGAAAATCGATTTCATTTAGTCTGGCTGGTCTGATTGATGATTTCAAAGATCCCAATATTCCAGCAGGAAGAATCAGTCCATTTGGTTCCTCAACTCTGTGTACTGATGCACTTTGATTGTCAGTCTCTGGCAA
This sequence comes from Comamonadaceae bacterium, assembly GCA_008080595.1. GTDB lineage: Bacteria > Pseudomonadota > Gammaproteobacteria > Burkholderiales > Burkholderiaceae_C > Rhodoferax. The sequence goes on along the minus strand of VIKI01000002.1, from coordinate 11,539 downwards.
GTCCATAGCCGGTCGCCAACTCGACCGGCGATTGCCACAGCCTTTTCTCTGGACTCAGATCACGAGATTGAGCAGCTTCTGGGCTGCTTGATGCGTGGTTAATCTATTGCCAATGACACATTCCCAAGCGAGTTGAAGTTTTTGCTGCTTATGTTATTTTCAGGTGATATCTTCAACAGGGCCTCATGAAACGCACATTGGTGGATTGGTCAGATCATGATTTTCTGGCGCTGAATGCTTTGTCGGAAGCCAAACAGGTTACACGCGCAGAGCGCACTCGCCAATCTGTGTCGCAATACATAGAGAAATTCAAATCTGAACCCGCAATAGATACCGCATTTGGACTGTTGGCCAGAAAAAAGAGAATAGGGTGGCCTGCCAGCAGTGCTTGCGGGCAGAATGGTAAAAGCACTTTTTGACACCCATCATGATTTCCCTTATCGGCCTCCCAGGCTCCGGCAAGTCGACAGTCGGTCGCCAACTCGCCCGGCGTATGCAATTGCCTTTTCTGGACTCAGATCACGAGATTGAGCAAAGCTTGGGCTGCTCGATTCGCGAATATTTTGAGCGCGAGGGTGAAGACCGCTTCCGGGATATGGAAGAGGCCGTCATCGATGAGCTGACCCAACAGCCCAAAGGCGTGTTGTCCACGGGTGGTGGCGTGGTGTTGCGGGCCAACAACCGCCAACACCTGCATGAGCGTACCCGCGTGGTATATCTGAACTCCATGCCCGACGAATTGTTTCGTCGCTTGCGGCATGACAAAAACCGGCCCTTGTTGCAAGTGGCTGACCCCTTGCAGCGTTTGCGCGATTTGTATGCCCAGCGTGCTCAGCTGTACCGTGAAACCGCGCATTTCAGCGTCGATACGGGGCGGCCGTCGGTGTCCACCCTGGTCAACATGATCACCATGCAACTGGATATGGCCTCCAGCGCATAGGGACGTGCCCCGAAAGTGCAGACAATGCCTCTAAACTTGAGGTATGAACTCTTCAGACCTCCAAACCGTCAACATCGACCTGGGTGACCGCAGTTACCACATCGCCATTCGCGGCTCGCTGTTTGACAACCCGCTCAGTTACGCTGAGTTGCCCAAGGCACAAAGTGCGTTGATTGTGACCAACACCACGGTCGGGCCGCTCTACATGCAGTCGCTGCAAAAAGCTCTGCAGGGCAAATATGCACAGGTGCATACCGTGGTTCTGCCGGATGGCGAGGAATTCAAAACCTGGCAGAGTTTGAACCTGATTTTTGATGCCTTGTTGCAAAACGGCTGTGACCGGAAAACCACGCTGTTTGCCTTGGGTGGTGGTGTGGTGGGGGACATGACCGGGTTTGCTGCCGCCAGCTACATGCGCGGTGTGCCTTTTGTGCAGATACCCACCACCTTGCTGGCCCAGGTGGACTCCTCTGTGGGGGGGAAAACTGCCATCAACCATCCCTTGGGCAAGAACATGATTGGTGCGTTTTACCAGCCGCTCAAGGTGGTGTGTGATCTGAATACGCTCAAAACTCTGCCGGATCGCGAACTCAGCGCAGGTCTGGCCGAGGTCATCAAATACGGCCCGATTGCCGATATGGAATTGCTGGCATGGCTGGAGGCTCACATCGGCGAAGTCATGGCCCGTGACCCGGTGGCCCTGGCCCATGTGGTTCAACGCAGTTGCGAGATCAAAGCCTGGGTGGTGGGGCAGGACGAGCGCGAATCGGGTCTGCGGGCGATTTTGAACTTTGGCCATACGTTTGGTCACGCCATTGAAGCCGGTTTGGGTTATGGCGAATGGCTGCACGGTGAGGGCGTAGGCTGCGGCATGGTGATGGCGGCGCACCTTTCGTTGCGCCTCGGGCTGGTCGATGCCCTGTTTGTGGCGCGTCTGACCGGTTTGATTGCCAAGGCCGGTTTGCCGGTCAAAGGCCCGGTATTAAATGCCGATGACAATGCCGGTCGTTATCTGGAATTGATGCGGGTGGACAAGAAATCCGAGGCGGGCGACATCAAATTTGTGCTGATCGACGGCCCTGGCCGCGCCATTGTGCGCAGCGCACCTGAGCCCATGGTGCGGCAGGTGATTGATCTGTGCTGCACTGAAAAGCTATTAAAACTATAGCTGCTTGCGCAATATTCATAAGCGCTAGATTCATATTTTTTATATAAAATGACCTTGGCATGCTACGCCTGCGATCCGGGCCAGACGCGAGGCCGGCGTTACCCGCAAGCCCCTGCGCCCACGCGCACCGAATACCAGCGTGACCGCGATCGCATCGTCCACAGCACCGCGTTCAGACGCCTGGTTTACAAAACCCAGGTATTTCTGAACCATGAAGGTGACCTGTTTCGCACCCGCATGACGCATTCGTTGGAGGTGGCGCAATTAGGCCGCTCCATCGCTCGTTCGCTGCAGCTCAATGAGGATTTGGTAGAAGCCATTGCCCTGGCGCATGACCTGGGCCACACGCCCTTTGGCCATGCCGGTCAGGATGCCTTGAACGAATGTATGGTCAACTATGCTGGCTTTGAACACAACCTGCAAAGCCTGCGTGTGGTGGATCAGCTGGAAGAGCGTTACCCCGAGTTTGATGGTCTGAATCTCACGTTTGAGACCCGTGAAGGCATTCTCAAGCACTGCTCGCAGGCCAACGCACAAGCGCTGGAGGCCATCGAGCCGCAGGGGGTTGCACAGCGGTTTTTGACCCACACCCAGCCCAGTCTGGAGGCCCAACTGTGTAATCTGGCCGATGAAATTGCCTATAACGCGCATGACATTGACGACGGCGTGCGCTCGGGCCTGATCAGCCTGACCCAGTTGCAGGCGGTTCCGCTGTTTGACCAGTTCCGTCAGCAGACGCTGGCGGACTACCCCCAACTGCAAGACCCGTCACAAGGTCGACGTTTGCTCTACGAATCGATCCGCCGCATGCTCAGCGCCCAGGTGTATGACGTGATCGCCGCCACCCAGGCTGCTTTGGACGCTGCCCAACCCGCGGATATGAATGCGGCGCGTGCCTTGCCACCCTTGGTGCAGTTCGGTGCCAACATGCGGGCTCAATCCAAGCAACTCAAGGCCTTTTTGTTGCAGCAGCTGTACCGGCATCCACAAGTGATGCACACCACCGGCCAAGCCCGGCAAGTGGTGCGGGAGCTGTTCGCGTCCTACTTGGCATCACCGCAGGAAATGCCGGAGCGCTACAAGTTGCGCCACCTGAAAGCCGCCCCCCTTGACCCGGCCAACGCTTTGGCTCGCACGGTGGCCGATTACATTGCCGGTATGACCGACCGTTTCGCCTTGCGCGAACACCAGCGGCTGACCGGCCAAACCCTGTTGAAAGAAGTCCACCTATGACCCCCAATGAACAAGTGGTGCAAGACACCGTCGCCTGGCTGGAGCGTGCCGTGATTGGCCTGAACCTGTGCCCATTTGCCAAAAGTGTGCACGTCAAGGGCCAAGTGCATTACGCGGTGAGCCAGGCAAACACGGCCCAAGCTTTCCGTGATGATTTGATTCAAGAGCTGAAAGACCTTGTAGCGCTTGATGCCAAAGCGCGAGACACTACGCTATTGATAGCGCCTGGATGTCTTGAAGATTTTCTGGATTTCAACGATTTTTTGGTAGAAGCCGATCAGGTGCTGGTGGATCTGGAGCTTGATGGCGTGCTGCAAATTGCCTCACTGCACCCGCACTACCAGTTTGCCGGTACTTCGCCAGACGATGTCACCAACTTCACCAACCGCTCACCCTACCCAACGCTGCATTTGCTGCGCGAAGACAGCATCGACCGCGCCGTGGCGGCGTTTCCCAACCCGGAATCCATTTTTGAAGCCAACATGCAGACCATGGAGCGCCTGGGTGTACAAGGCTGGCAAGCGCTTGGTGTCGGCGCGACAGCATCCGACATGGCATCATCCGCACATGAAAAACCAAAAAATTGATCGCCCCCACCGGGGTGCTGCATCCAACGCGCCCACTGAGTTCCCCCCAGAGATTCGCCCAGGGCAATCGCTGGCATTGCTCCAAGAGCTGCATATTCTGACCCGCGATGGCAAGCTCAACCAGGACTCACGCCGCAAACTCAAACAGGTTTATCACCTCTACCAGTTTATTGAAAAACTGCTGCTGGAGCTGTCTGAGGCTGGCTCCGCTCCCAGTGGGTTGACGCTTGCTGACCACGGCGCGGGCAAGTCCTACCTGGGCTTCATCTTGTACGACCTGTTTTTCAAACAGCGCAACACCGGGCATATTTACGGCATTGAAACCCGGGCAGAGCTGGTCGAAAAATCCGCGGCACTGGCCAAGCAGCTGGGTTTTGCCCGCATGTCGTTCCTGAATCTGACGGTGGCGCAATCGGCCCAATCCGGGCAATTGCCTGAACGCATCGATGTGGTCACCGCCTTGCATGCCTGTGACACGGCCACCGATGATGCCATTGCCTTTGGCCTGCAAAAACGCGCCCGTTTTATGGTGCTGGTGCCCTGTTGCCAGGCCGAAGTAGCGCGGGTGTTGAATCAGCACAAAGCCTTGTCGCTCCAGCGTACACCGCTCTCGGAATTGTGGCGACATCCCTTGCACACCCGCGAGCTGGGTAGCCAGATCACCAACGTGATGCGGTGTCTGTACCTGGAAGCCTGTGGTTATCAGGTCACGGTGACCGAGCTGGTCGGCTGGGAACACAGCATGAAAAACGAGCTGATTCTGGCGCGTTACACCGGGCAAAAAAAGCGCTCTGCGGCGCAACGCCTGTATGCTTTACTGGAAGAGTTCGGCTTGAAAGAGCTGCTTCACACACGCTTTACATATCTGCCGGACAATGCCACAGAAGTTCATGGACTCACTTCTGAGCATGAGTACGCAGGTGAATCTGCGACGTAATCAACCATTTTTCAAGGAGTGTGTATGCAAAAACTTATAACTTTAGGTGTCTCCATCGCATTGGCGCTGACCCTGGCCGCATGCGCCAGCAGTAGCCCGGACGTGATTCAGCGCGGTGATGCCCAGCGCATGTCGCAAGTGGAAGACGGCGTGGTGCTGACGGTTCGCAATGTGGTGGTGGATGGTAGCCAGAGCGGTGTGGGAGCTGCGGTTGGCGGAGTCACGGGTGCGGTAGCCGGCTACAGCGGCAGCGGTGTCCAGCGTGAAGCACAGGTACTGGGTCTTCTGGTTGGGGTCGCTGGGGCTGCCGCTGGCAATGCCATTGAGCGTTTCGCCACTCGAGAGGATGCGGTTGAAGTGCTGGTGCAACTCAAAAATGGTGAGCGTCGCGCCGTGGTGCAAGCCAAGGGTGAACAAACGCTGGTGCCCGGAGATGCGGTGATCCTGATCACCACCGGTGGCAAAGTGCGGATTGCCAAAGCACCCAAGTGATTGGTTCGGATTTCTGTTTTTCTGATTCATGGCGCGCCTACCCCGCCTGACGCTGCCGGACTACCCCCACCATGTGATTCAGCGTGGCAATAATCGCCAGGCGATTTTTGTCACGACAGCGGATTACCGGATGCTGCTCGACTTGCTGCAAGAGCAAGCCAAAAAATGGGACGTGGCGGTGCACGCTTATGTGTTGATGAGCAACCACTTTCATCTGTTGGCCACACCGCACACCGCAGACGGTTTGCCCAAAATGATGCAGGCGGTGGGGCGCAGTTATGTGCGTTATTTCAATACCACTCAAAAACGCACCGGCACCTTGTGGGAAGGTCGCTACAAATCCACGCTGATCCAGTCTGAGCGTTATTTGCTCACCTGCATGGCCTACATCGATCTGAACCCGGTGCGGGCGGGCTTGGTGGCGCAAGCGCAAGACTATCCCTGGTCTAGCCACGGTCATTACCTGGGTTTGCGGACGGATCGCCTGATCACGCCCCATGCCTTGTATTGGGAGCTTGGCAACACCCCGTTTGCCCGTGAAGCGGCCTATGCCGAATTGGTGCAGGCTGGCATTGGCACGGTGCAGCAAACCGCTTTGACACAAGCCACGTTGAGCGGTTGGGCACTGGGTGAGCCAGATTTTGTGGCTGATTTACAAAAAAGAACCGAACGCCGCATCACCAAAAGTAGCGCTGGCAGGCCATTATCTGTCAATAAACCAAGATAAAAATCGACCTCTAGCGCTTATCAATAAAGCGTGAATAGCTATTGAATTTGATATGTCCCCAATTAATTAAATAGATTGAAATTAAAAAAATAATTGGAATCTGACCCCAATTATTTTGTTTGGCACAGATGCTGCAATGCGGTAAAGTTCAGCATTCGATATTTTTTAGGAGCGCGCGTATGACGACGGCAGCCGAGATCAAGCATCTCCAGGATCATGGTTTGTATTCAGCATCTCAAGAGCACGATGCTTGCGGGGTGGGTTTTGTGGCCCATATCAAGGGAGTCAAGTCGCATGACATCGTCAAAAATGCGCTCAAGATTCTTGAAAATCTGGACCACCGGGGTGCGGTTGGGGCAGACAAGCTCATGGGCGATGGCGCCGGTATCCTGATCCAGTTGCCAGATGCCTTGTACCGTGAAGAAATGGCTTCGCAAGGGGTCACCCTGCCACCCCCTGGTGAATATGGTGTCGGTATGGTGTTTTTGCCCAAGGAAAGCGCGTCACGCCAGGCTTGTGAACAAGAACTGGAGCGCGCCGTCAAGGCCGAAGGCCAGGTGCTGCTGGGCTGGCGTGATGTGCCGGTGGACCGCGACATGCCGATGTCGCCCAACGTGCGCAAAAAAGAACCCATCCTGCGCCAGTTGTTCATTGGCCGTGGCAATGACGTGATCGTGCAAGACGCACTGGAGCGCAAGCTCTACGTGATCCGCAAAACCGCCAGCGCCCACATTCAGGCCCTCAAACTCAAGCACAGCAAAGAGTATTACGTGCCCAGCATGTCCAGTCGCACCGTGATCTACAAAGGTTTGCTGCTGGCCGATCAGGTGGGTACCTATTACCTGGACCTGAAAGACCCGCGTTGTGTCTCCGCACTGGGCTTGGTGCACCAGCGCTTCTCCACCAACACCTTCCCGGAGTGGCCGCTGGCCCACCCCTACCGCTATGTGGCGCACAACGGTGAAATCAACACCGTCAAGGGCAACTACAACTGGATGAAAGCCCGTGAAGGCGTGATGAGCTCACCGGTGCTGGGCGCAGATTTGCAAAAGCTCTACCCCATCAGCTTCCCCACCCAGTCGGATACCGCCACCTTTGACAACTGCCTGGAGTTGCTCACCATGGCCGGTTACCCGATCAGCCAGGCGGTGATGATGATGATTCCCGAACCCTGGGAACAGCACACCACCATGGACGAGCGCCGCCGCGCCTTCTACGAATACCACGCCGCCATGCTGGAGCCGTGGGACGGCCCGGCCAGCATTGTGTTCACCGATGGCCGCCAGATTGGTGCCACGCTGGACCGCAACGGTCTGCGCCCCTCACGCTACTGCATCACCGATGATGACCTGGTGGTGATGGCCTCCGAATCCGGTGTCTTGCCCTTCCCCGAGAGCAAGATCGTGCGCAAATGGCGTCTGCAACCCGGCAAGATGTTCATGATCGACCTGGAACAAGGTCGCATGGTCGATGACGACGAACTCAAAGCCAGCTTGGCCAACGCCAAACCCTACAAACAATGGATCGAGAACCTGCGTATTCGTCTGGACGATGTGCGCGGTGGTGGTGAGCCCGCCAGCGCCTCTGAGTCCGAAGGCACGCTGCTGGATCGCCAGCAAGCCTTTGGCTTCACCCAGGAAGACCTGAAGTTTTTGCTCAGCCCCATGGCCGCCAACGGCGAAGAAGCCATTGGCTCGATGGGCAACGACAGTCCACTGGCCGTTTTGAGCGACAAAAACAAGCCGCTCTACAACTACTTCAAACAGTTGTTTGCCCAGGTCACCAACCCGCCGATCGACCCGATCCGCGAAGCCATTGTGATGAGCCTGGTGTCGTTTGTCGGCCCCAAACCCAACCTGCTTGACATCAACCAGGTCAACCCGCCGATGCGCCTGGAAGTCAGCCAGCCGGTGCTCAACTTTGCCGACATGGCCAAGCTGCGCGACATTGCCAAACACACCAACGGCAAATTCCGCAGCTACACGCTCGACATCACCTACCCGCTGGCCTGGGGCCGCGAAGGGGTGGAGGCCAAACTCGCTTCCTTGTGCGCCGAAGCGGTTGATGCCATCAAGATTGGTCACAACATTCTGATCATCAGCGACCGTGGTATCGGTGCCACCCAGGTGGCCATTCCGGCTTTGCTGGCCTTGTCGGCCATTCACCAGCACCTGGTGCGTGAAGGCCTGCGTACCACGGCCGGCCTGGTGGTGGAAACCGGTTCGGCCCGCGAGGTTCATCACTTTGGCGTGCTGGCCGGTTACGGTGCCGAAGCGGTTCACCCCTACCTGGCCATGGAAACCCTGGCCAGCATCTGCAAAGATCTGCCGGGCGACCTGAGTGCCGACAAAGCCATTTACAACTACGTCAAGGCGGTCGGCAAGGGCCTGTCCAAGATCATGTCGAAAATGGGCGTGTCCACCTACATGAGCTACTGCGGTGCGCAGCTGTTTGAAGCCATTGGGCTGTCAACCGCCACCATTGACAAGTATTTCACCGGAACACCCAGCAAGGTGGAAGGTATTGGTGTGTTTGAGATTGCCGAAGAAGCCCTACGCATGCACAAAGCCGCCTTTGGGGCTGACCCGGTGCTGGCCAACCGTCTGGATGCCGGTGGTGAATACGCCTGGCGTGCCCGTGGTGAAGAACACATGTGGACACCGGATGCGATTGCCAAACTGCAGCACAGCACCCGTGCCAACAACTGGAACACCTACAAGGAATTCGCCCAAATCATCAACGACCAGAACAAGCGCCACATGACCCTGCGTGGCTTGTTCGAGTTCAAGATTGACCCGAGCAAGGCGATCCCGATTGACGAAGTGGAGTCCGCCAAGGAAATCGTCAAACGCTTCGCCACCGGAGCCATGTCGCTGGGCTCGATCTCCACCGAGGCGCACGCCACCCTGGCCGTGGCCATGAACCGTATTGGCGGCAAGAGCAATACCGGTGAGGGAGGCGAAGACCCGCTGCGTTACCGCAACGAACTCAAAGGCATCCCGATCAAACAGGGCCAGACCATGTCTGACCTGTTGGGCAAAGACCTGTTTGAAGTCGATTACCCCTTGCAAGACGGTGACTCGATGCGCTCGCGCATCAAGCAAGTGGCCTCTGGCCGCTTTGGTGTCACCGCTGAATATCTGGGCAGTGCTGATCAGATTCAGATCAAGATGGCGCAAGGGGCCAAGCCGGGTGAGGGCGGTCAGTTGCCGGGGGCCAAGGTGTCGGATTACATCGGCAAACTGCGCTATTCCGTGCCTGGTGTCGGCCTGATTTCGCCACCACCGCACCATGACATCTATTCCATTGAAGACTTGGCGCAACTGATTCACGACCTGAAAAACGTGTCGCCCAAGTCCAGCATCAGTGTCAAGCTGGTGTCTGAAATTGGGGTCGGCACGATTGCCGCCGGTGTCGCCAAGTGCAAGGCCGACCATGTGGTGATTGCCGGGCATGACGGTGGCACGGGTGCATCGCCCTGGTCGTCCATCAAACATTGCGGCAGCCCGTGGGAAATCGGCCTGGCTGAAACCCAGCAAACCCTGGTGTTGAACCGCTTGCGCAGCCGTATCCGTGTGCAGACCGATGGTCAGTTGAAAACCGGTCGTGACGTGGTGATTGGTGCGCTGCTGGGGGCGGACGAGTTCGGTTTTGCCACTGCGCCGCTGGTGGTGGAAGGCTGCATCATGATGCGCAAATGCCACCTCAACACCTGCCCGGTGGGTGTCGCCACGCAAGACCCCGAACTGCGCAAGAAGTTCTCCGGCAAGCCCGAGCATGTGGTGAACTACTTCTTCTTCATCGCCGAAGAAGCCCGCCAGATCATGGCGCAGCTCGGCATCCGCAAGTTTGACGACCTGATTGGTCGCGCCGACCTGCTCGACATGCGTGCCGGTCTGACCCACTGGAAAGCCCAGGGTCTGGACTTTGGACGCTTGTTTGCCCAACCCAATGTGGGCGCAGACGTACCGCGTTTCCAAACCGAATTGCAAGAGCACGGGCTGGAGAAGGCGCTTGACAACGTGTTGATCGCCAAGAGCCGTCCGGCCATTGACAAGGGTGAGCGCGTGCAGTTCATCGAGGTGGCGCGTAATGTGAATCGCTCGGTCGGGGCCATGCTCTCGGGTGCGGTCACGCAGGTCCACCCTGAAGGTTTGCCGGACGACACCATTCGCATCCAGCTCGAAGGCACCGGCGGTCAGTCGTTTGGTGCATTCTTGTGTCGTGGGGTCACCTTGTACCTGATCGGTGATGCCAATGACTACACCGGCAAGGGCCTGAGCGGTGGCCGTGTGGTGGTGCGCCCCAGCATCGACTTCCGGGGTGATGCCATCAAAAACACCATTGTCGGCAACACCGTGATGTTCGGTGCCACCAGTGGTGAGGCCTTCTTCAGCGGTGTGGCCGGTGAGCGTTTTGCGGTGCGCCTGTCGGGTGCGACGGCAGTCGTTGAAGGCACTGGTGACCATGGCTGTGAATACATGACCGGCGGCACGGTGGCGGTGCTGGGTGCTACCGGGCGCAATTTTGCAGCCGGTATGAGTGGCGGCGTGGCCTATGTGTATGACGAAGATGGCAAGTTTGCCAAACGTTGCAACACCGCCATGGTGTCACTGGAGAAAGTGCTGAGCACCGCCGAGCAGAAAGAAGCGGTCAAGGAAAGCCTGTGGCATCGTGGCCTGAGCGACGAGGCCCAGCTGAAAAAACTGCTGGAAGACCACAACCGCTGGACCGGCAGCCGCCGCGCCCGTGAGCTGCTGGACAACTGGGATGTTTCACGCACCAAGTTTGTCAAAGTCTTCCCCAATGAGTACAAACGTGCTCTGGGCGAACTTCATGCAAAAAAAGGGGCTCTAGCCCAGGCAGATAGAGCGCAAGTAGCTACAAAAAAAGAAGCAGCTAAAAAACCCGTGGCGGCTAAGTAAGCACGCAGCACAGGCAACGAACAAGGAAAAACATCATGGGAAAAGTGACTGGTTTCATGGAGTATGAGCGCATCGAAGAAGGCTACAAGCCGGTTCAAGAGCGTCTGAAAAACTACAAAGAGTTCGTCATCGGTCTGGATGACACTGCAGCCACCACCCAGGCGGCCCGTTGTATGGACTGCGGCACACCGTTTTGCAACAACGGCTGCCCGGTCAACAACATCATTCCGGATTTCAACGACCTGGTGTACCGGGGCGACTGGAAAAACGCGATCGATGTGCTGCACAGCACCAACAACTTTCCCGAGTTCACGGGCCGCATCTGCCCCGCACCCTGCGAAGCGGCCTGTGTGCTGAATGTGAACGACGACGCGGTGGGCATCAAGTCCATCGAACACGCCATCATCGACCGCGCCTGGGCGGAAGGCTGGGTGTTGGCCCAACCCGCCAAACGCAAGACCGGCAAAAAAGTGGCCGTGGTGGGCTCCGGCCCCGCGGGCATGGCCGCGGCGCAGCAACTGGCCCGTGTC
>VIKI01000227.1 GCA_008080595.1 Comamonadaceae bacterium | reverse complement strand
GCCCTTGAGGCGCAAACCGCGAGCGAATTGCAATTGCTGGAGCTGCTGGCCACCAGCACCCGGCTGCATGACGTGCTGGAAGCCTATGCGCACAGTTTTGAGTTCATTTTTTCCGGTGTGATGTGTTCCGTGCTGCTGATTGACCCCGACGGCATCCGCCTGCGCCACGGCGCTGCGCCCAGTCTGCCCAAAGCTTATTGCGACGCGATTGATGGTGTAGCCATTGGCCCGAATGTTGGCTCGTGTGGCACCGCCGCATTCACCCGCCAGGCGGTCATCGTCAGTGATATCGCCAGTGACCCCTTGTGGCAAGACTTCAGTGGTCTGGCCTTGTCGCACAACTTGCGTGCCTGCTGGTCAGTACCCATTTTGTCGACCAAGGGTGAGCTGTTAGGCACTTTTGCCAACTACCACGTGCAGCCACGCAGCCCCCAGCCAGAGGAATTGCAAGCCATTCAGCGCAGCGCCTATCTGCTCGGGCTGGCGATTGAACACCACCACATCCAGCAAGACCTGACCCGGCAGGAGACCGCCCTGCGCGAGAGCGAGGCGCGTTACCGCACGCTGGTGGAATGGTCGCCCGAGGCCGTGGCGGTGCATCGTTTTGGCGTGATCGTCTATGTCAACACCGCCTGCATCAAGCTGTTGCGGGCCAACTCCGAGGCGGATTTGCTGGGCAAACACATCATCGACTTGCTGCACCCGGATGACCGTGCACGTGGCTTGGCACGCGCCCAGCAAGCAATGGAGTCTGGTATTGCTGCCCCCATGATTGAAGAGCGGCTGCTGCGCCTGGACGGCAGTACCGTGGAGGTCGAGGTGCAAAGCACCGCCATCGTCTACGACGGTGCACCTGCCGTGTACGTCGTCGCGCATGACCTGAGCAAGCGCCACGAAGACCAGGAAACCATTCACCATCTGGCTTTTTTTGATGCCCTCACAGGTCTGCCCAATCGCCGCCTGATGCTGGACCGCCTGCAACAAGCCTTGGTGAGCTCGGCGCGCAAACAGCTCTTTGGTGCCGTCTTGCTGCTCGATCTGGACAACTTCAAGCAGCTCAACGACCTGCTCGGCCACAACATGGGTGATGCCCTGCTGCAACAAGCCGCGCAACGTGTGCTGGGTTGTGTGCGCAAGAGCGACAGCGTCGGCCGTGTCGGGGGTGACGAATTCATGGTGTTACTCGACACCTATGCCGACAACGCCTCCCAGGCGGCCCAATACACCGAAACCGTGGCGCAAAAAATTCTGGCCCACCTGGCCGAACCCTACACCCTGGCAGGCAAGAGCTACAGCAGCAGCTCCAGCATCGGTGCCATGGTTTTCATGCAGGGCGGCGAGGGGCGCGACAGCGTCGTCAAACACGCCGATGCCGCCATGTACCAGGCCAAAGCCGCCGGGCGCAACACCGTGTGCTTTTTTGACCCGGCCATGCAGGCCCAAGCGGTGGCGCGGGCCGAGTTTGAGCAAGACATGCGCGACGGTTTCGAGCAGCGCGAGTTCACGCTGTACTACCAAATCCAGGTCGACAACCAGGGTCAGCCCATCGGTGCCGAGGCGCTGGTGCGCTGGCGCAGTGCCAAACGCGGCATGGTCTCGCCGCTGGAGTTCATCTCCCTGGCGGAAGAAAACGGCATGATCCTGCCGCTCGGTCAATACGTGCTGGAGGCCGCCTGCGCCCAGCTCGTGGACTGGGCGCAGCAGCCTGCCACGGCCGCCTTGACGGTGGCGGTGAACGTCAGCGCACGCCAGTTTGCACACGTCAACTTTGTTGACAACGTGGTGCTGGCGCTGCAAAAAACCGGGGCCGATCCGCAACGCCTGAAGCTGGAGCTGACCGAGAGCATGCTGCTGAAGAACGTCGAGGCGGTGATTGCCAAAATGAACGCCATCAAGGCCCTGGGCGTGAGCTTTTCACTCGATGACTTTGGCACCGGCTACTCGTCGCTGTCTTACCTGAAACTGCTGCCGCTGGCGCAGCTCAAAATTGACCAGTCGTTTGTGCGCGACCTGTTGACCGACCCCAACGATGCCGTGATTGCCCGCACCGTGGTGGCCCTGGGCCACAGCCTGGGCATGCGGGTCATCGCCGAAGGCGTGGAAACCGCCGCCCAGCGTGACCTGCTGGCCAGCATGGACTGCGACGCTTTCCAGGGCTACTACTTTGGCCGCCCCGTGCCGCCCGAAGAGATTGCTGGGCTTATATAAAAAACAGGCTGTGGCGCTTGTCAATCAAGCGCAAACAGCTACTAATTAAATAGCATTCAAGTGATTCACTGACGCGCGTTGCGCTGGTTCGGTGGCAAGGCCTGTGGCCAGCTGCTGCGAAACGGGTTGATGTCCAGGCCACCGCGGCGGGTGTAGCGGGCATACACGCTGAGCTTGTGCGGTTGGCAGTGGGCCTGGATGTCCATGAACATACGCTCCACGCAGTCCTCATGAAAACCCTGGTGATTGCGAAAGCTGACGATGTAGCGCAGCAGACCCGCCTGGTCAATCTGCGGACCAAAATAGCTGATCTGCACGCTGCCCCAGTCGGGCTGGCCGGTCACCGGGCAATTGCTGCGCAGCAGATGGCTGGTGAGCACCTCGGACACCGGTTCCTCGTCGGTGGCAGAAGTCAACAATTCAGGGGCGGGGGTGTAGCGGTCGCAGTCCAGATCCATGCGATCCAGACTGAGACCGTCCAGCTCATAGATCGGTTCCCGGTCAAACCACTCAGCCGGGATCAATTTCACCCCCACGCTGCTGTGCACCACGCCGCCGCGCCAGGCGGCCTCGGTCAGGTCGGCACGCAGGCGTGCCTGCACCTCGGCGGCATCGGCAAAACGGGTGTTGTTGAAGCTGTTCAGGTACAGCTTGAACGACTTGCTTTCGATGATGTTCGTGGACTCGCACGGAATCGTGATGTGCGCCAGCGCCACCTGCGGCTTGCCGCGTGGGCCGAGCCAGCTCAGCTCAAACGCTGTCCACAAATCGGCCCCCAGAAAGGGCAGGCTGCTTGCCAGCCCCAAGGCCGCACGGGGTACGGCGCGGGAAATCGGAAACAGCAGAGAAGCATCGTATTGATCCGGGTAGGTGGTGGCTTTGCCCAATGAAGATTGTTCTGGATGGTTCATGTTTGCTCTTGAATTTGTAGCTGTTTGCGCTTATTTGTCAAGCGCTAGAGGCTGATTTTTTATCAATCCTTCAGTCGGCCAGCTGGCGCCGAAACACCAGTCGGTCGGCACTCGATGGGGCGGGCGCAAACGCATAGCCGTCCAGGTTGAACCCCTTGAGTTGCTCCGGCAGGTTCAGCCCATGGGTGGCCGCAAAACGCGCCATCAGGCCACGGGCACGTTTGGCGTAAAAGCTGATGATTTTGTACTGGCCGCCCTTGAAGTCTTCAAACACACATTCCACCACGCGGGCTTTCAATGCTTTTGGGTTCACCGCCTTGTAATACTCCTGGCTGGCCAGGTTGATCACCACCGGGGTTTTGTCGCGCGGCAGCCGGGTGTTGAGGTAGTCGGCAATCTGGCTGCCCCAGAACTGGTACAGGTCTTTGCCGTGTGCATTGGCCAGCTTGGTGCCCATCTCCAGCCGGTAGGGCTGCATGTAGTCCAGCGGGCGCAGCACGCCGTACAGGCCACTCAGGATGCACAGGTGCTCTTGCGCCCAGGCCAGCTGATCCGCAGACAGGGTTTGGGCATCCAGCCCGTCGTACACATCGCCATTAAAGGCCAGTACCGCCTGCTTGGCGTTTTTGGCCGTGAACTTGGGCGACCAGGCGGCGTAACGGGCCACGTTCAGGCCCGCCAGCGCATCGCTCAGGCTCATCAGGCTGGCAATCTCTTGGGGTGATTTTTGCTTCAGGATGTGGATCAACTCAGCGGCTTGCGGCACAAACAGCGGCTGGCTGTGCGGCAGGTCACCGGGCGGGGTGTCAAAGTCGAGCGATTTGGCGGGGGAGAGTAGAAAAAGCATGATGTTATTGATTTGAGAGCTGCTTGCACTTGCTTGACAAGGGCTACAGCCTGATTTTGTCTAAAAATTCACGGGTACTGCCGGGCTACATGCAGCAGATTCAACACCGTCACCGTGGCGTTGGTTTGCTGCAGCACGACGACGTAGTTGGGGTGCACCACCAGCTCCAGTGTGCCGGGTTTGCGGCCCTTGCGGCGGGGAAAGTTGGGGTCGGCCAGGTGGTTGATTTGATCATCGATGTGCAACAGCAGAGCCATGGCAGCGTCCGGGTTGTCTCGTTCAATGTAATCGTGCACGGCCTCCAGGTCGCGCGAATAACCCTCTGTGCGCACAACTGAGAGTCGACCACTCATGCCAAATGCCGTTCTGCTTTAACTTGTAATGTGTCGGCTTGGCGCGCCTTGATGCGAGCGATCAATTCTGCACGTCGAACTTTCCATTCCTCTTCAGAAAGCAGTCGATTCGTTCCATTCTTGATGCCATCGATAGAGGCTTGCACCTTGGCGTGAAACCAGCGGTCATAGTCGGCATCGGCTTGGGCGGCCACGTGGGCAGCTTTCAGGGCGGCGCTGCGATCCGGGCGGGCGACTTTTTCCAGCGCATGTTCTTCGGGC
>VIKI01000226.1:504-8083 GCA_008080595.1 Comamonadaceae bacterium | reverse complement strand
ATCGCAGAGATATTGCGCACAATCGCAATGGATTTCTCGGCCAAACCACTGACATCCTCTAACGGCTTGCGTAGCGACGGCACATCAGTCCCATACTGATAATCCAGAGCGCTCAGTCTGAGTCGCAGTCCAGAGAGTATCTGTGCCAAATCCTCATGCAGCTCATGTGCCACCAGCTTGCGCTCCTCTTCGCTGTTTTCCTGGTCACGCGCGACCAAGCTGCGCAACTGGGCACGCGACTCCTCTAGCGCCAGCTCAGCCTGCCTGCGCTCTTCGATTTCCACCTGCAACTGCAGATTGGCCACACTCAATTCCACCGTGCGTTCAGCAACCCGGCGCTCTAAATCCTCTTGATAGGCTTGCAATTGCGCATGCTGCTCTTCCAACCGCTGGTGCGCTGCATGCAACTTGAGATGCGTGTCAACACGGGCCAAAACTTCGTCAATCTGCAAAGGCTTGGTTACATAATCCACACCACCCGCTGCAAAACCCTTGACCTTGTATTCGCTGGATGCCAGCGCAGTCATGAAAATCACCGGAATTTCCCGGGTTTCTTTCAGAGACTTCAGACGGCTGCAAATTTCGAACCCGTCGGCCCCTGGCATCATCACATCCAGCAAGATCAGATCGGGCTGTAGCAGCTGAGCACGTTGCAGCCCTTCTTCGCCATCTTGGGCAATGGCGACCCGATAGCCACGGCCTTCCAGCAAATTCACTGCCATGCCCAGATTACTGGGCATGTCGTCAACAATCAAAATGGTGGCGCTAGAGGGTGTCGGCATCATGTAAATACTCGTTGATGAAAGCAAGGAGTGCTTTGGATTGGTAAGCTTGCGCCATCTGACGCAATTGCACAATAAACGGCAGATAAGCCGGATCAATTTCGGCAAGGTTTTCGACGTATTGAAGGATGTCGCGCATGTTTCCCAGTTGTGCCAAATGTTGCAACGCTTTCAATTTTTCCACATTTGGGACAAGCATCGGCTGATCCGACGCTTCTGTCAATACAGTTTGACCAGATGGCTCGCGGTGAATATCCGCAACACAGACCTCAAACAAAAATTCAGACTCCGACTGCCCAGCAGTCAATGCAAGTTCAAAACCGAATCGACTCCCTTCCCCGAGGCGACTTTCAACCCAAATGTCACCGCCCATCAAACGCATCAATTGCCGACTGATCGACAAACCCAGACCCGAGCCACCGAACCGCCGCAAAGCCTCACCCGACTGCTCAAAAGGCTGGAAGATGGATTCGAGTTCATGGGCCGCAATACCCACCCCCGTGTCTTCCACCATGAAAGCCAGACGCAAAGCGTCAACCCGGCTGACATGCAAAACAACTCGCCCTTGGCGGGTGAATTTGACAGCATTGGCAAGCAAGTTGAGCAACACCTGCCGCAGCCGCTTTTCATCAGCGCGGATGTCAGTTGGCAGATCGTGTGCAAAAACACAACTGAACTCAATCCCCTTTTCCATAGCTCTGACATTGACGATGTCGGCGACACCACGCAAGAAGACGGCCAGCGAAATTTCGTCCACATCCAGGGTCAGGCGGCCCGCCTCAACTTTGAGCGCGTCTGCATGACGTTCATCCAAATCCTTGTCCCGTTGCAAAATCTGTGTGTAGCCCAGAATCCCGTTGAGCGGTGTGCGCAACTCATGACTCATGTGCGCCAGGAATTCGCTACGTGTTTTGGCCAAGCGCACCGCTTCGGCCAATGCGGCATCACGAGCCGCTTCGTAGCGCTTGAGTTCGGTAATGTCTCGGCCAATGGCCAGCACCCCGATCATGTCACCCGCGTCGTTGCGTTCGGCCACCAAACGAATGTGGTGAACCTTTGCCCCGTCAGGAGTATCAGGCAAAGTCATCTCGATTTCGCCATCCTCGCCGCTGGCAAGCACTTGATCCAGTGTGTCTACATAGGCATCAAAGTGCCCCCCGGAAGGGTTATCTCTTGCACGTGTCCCCAGGATGGAATCCCCCTGAACACCCAGAGTCCTCTTCAGCACCGGATTGACATAGACGATTCGCCCGGCCAAGTCATAGCGAACGATGTTGTCCGGGGCATTTTCAGCCAACGTGCGGAACTTCTGCTCGCGCAGGTGCAGCTCATCCTCCATGCGCTTGCGCTCAGTGAAGTCGGAGATGATGCCCACCAGCAGCGGCTGCTGCTGGCTTGCGTCGGTAAACAGCGTCTTGCGGGTCAAGATGTAGCGTGTTTCACCTGCGCTGTTAGTGAACCGTTCTTCGTTGCTGAACTCCTGCCCACTGGCAAACACCACATCATCACCAGCCCAAAACACGTGCGCCTCATGCGCAGGGAAATAGTCGAAGTCGCTTTTACCAACGAGCTCTTCACGGCTGTATCCGATAAATCGACAGAAGGCATCGTTAACATGTAACCAGAGATGCTGGCGATCCTTGACAAAAATCGGGTCAGCAATGGTGTCGATGATGTTGTAGAGGAAGCGGTGCGAATCACGCAACATCTCTTGCATGCGCTTGCGCTCGGTGATGTCTTTGCCGATGGTGATGATTCTCATCGGATCACCCCCCGGAAGAAGCGCGATAGAAGTCTCGTATTCGCGCCGCTTACCGTCTCGTGACACCAGACTGAGTTCGTAATAACTCGGCCATACCTGGCCCGCCATGCGACTGCGCTGATAACCTGCAATTCTTTCACGGTCATCTGGATGAATGAGATCCATCACGAACGGATGCGCCTCGATATCTTCTTCGGTATAACCCAACTCACTTGCCAGCTTCCGGTTGGAGACGTAAACAATCCGGTCGTTTTCGATCAGCATCATCTGCAGTCCGACTTCGTTCAGCCCATTGAGCAAGGTATCCTGAAAATCCTTTTGCTCACGAAGTCGGGACTCCATGCGTTTGCGCTCGGTGATGTCAAGCATGATGCCGTGCCACAGGATCGTCCCATCAGTTTGGCGCTCAGGCATGGAGTGGCAGCCAATCCAGCGCATCGGATGACCGCAGCGCATCGGATGACCGGGCTGCTGTATGCGGGCTTCGACATCAAACGGTTGCAGCGTTTGCGATGCTTCCATGATGGCTACCTCAACACGGTGCCAGTCGTCAGACTGCACCAGCGCACGCATTGGCGCTGCATCATCCCGCACATCCTCAGGCTTGAGCCCAAAGATGACCTCGATGCCACGACTGGCAAAGGGAAAATGCATGCGCCCTTCAGGTGATGTGACAAAGGTATAGGCAAAACCGGGCATGTTCGAAAAAAAGCTCGCTGCACGCCGCTCTGCCGCACGCAGGTTGGTGACTTCGTGCGCAATGGCCAGCACTGATGCCACCAGCCCGTCAGCATCAAACTCGGGCACCAGCAGCCCTTGATATTCACTTATTGAGCCGTCCTCACCAATGTACTCAACAAAGAGGCTTCGACGTTCACCCGTCGCAAGAACCTCCCTAATGGTCTGCATCGCTCTGGCGGCACTGGCAGACTCCAATGCAGCAGCATCAGGCGGCATATGGCCAATCAATTGTTCGCTTGACATTCTGGTGACACGCATGGCCGCCGGGTTAACGTAAATACGTCGGCAATTACGGTCATAACGAAACACCGGGTCAGGCAAATTCTCGGCCAATACGCGGAACTCACGCTCACGCTGTTTCAATTCGTTTTCCAGACGCTTGCGCTCGGTGATGTCACGCCCTACTGCCAGAACGCTGACAACTTTACCGCCTGCACCAAACTCCGGAACGATGCGGATATGGCTGGTGATCAAGCTGCCATCGTGGGTGGGCCAGGTGTATTCGCACTCGCCCTCCTCCCCACTTTTCAGACTCTGCAACAAGGCACGCTGGTAAGTGCCCGCCCCAGGCGTAGCCTGATAGTCCGCAGCTGTCTTGCCCAGCATGTCGTGCACGGGTTTACCCGTTAGTCTACTGAACACCGGGTTGATGTAGGTACGAATACCTCCCGGAGCATAGCGGGCAATCGTGTCAGGTGAATTTTCGGCCAGCGCACGAAACTCCTGCTCACGCGCGGCCAGTTGGTCTTCCATACGCTTGCGCTCGGTGATGTCGTACCAAATCGCCAGGATGCCGGTTGCCTGTCCGTTTGCACCATGCTCTGGAACAAAGCGGACTTCGTAGTACTCTTGGCTGTCGACAGGCAAAGCATCAAACACCAAAACCAGATCACGGGCTGCCCCCGTCACCAACACCGCTTTCATCTCGCGCAGATAGTGTTCGATCATTGCAGGCGTTACAGGAACGTTGCTACCGCCAGGAAGCTGACCCAATAATTCGGCAGAATTGCCATGCAGCATTCTTTCCGCAGCCCGGTTAAGGTAGCGGCGGCGATACTCAGCATCGTACCGAATCACCGCCACCGGCAGGTTTTCCGCCAGACTGCGGAATTCCTGCTCGCGCAAGGTAAGTGCCTGCTCAATGTGCTTGCGCTCGGTAATATCGCGCGACAACACCAGGAAAGTGCCGTCGCCAGGTTTCCTTGACACAGACAGCTCGAACCAGCTGATGCCCTGGGGCAGGTCAATATGGATCACCTTGCCGAAGGAAACCCCTTTTTCTTCCGCCTCGCGCAAACACGCCATCACCATCTCGGCGCTTTCCGGCGGGAGTGCCGCGTGAACGGTGCTGCCGAGCAACACCTCTTTCTGAGCCGTCAGCAATTCCGGTGTGTGTGTCCACAGGTTCAGATACCGGCCATCTCGATCCACCTCAAACAAAAGATCGGGAATGGCGTTGATGACCCCTTCGCTGAATGCCAACGCTTCCTTGAGTCTGTGCTCCGCCTCTTTGCGCTCGGTGACCGTAATGGCAAAGACCGTGAGACCGATGATTTCACCGTCGTCGGTGCGAATCGGCGAACCATAGTTTTCATGGTACTCATACAACGTGACACCATCCTTGACCACGGCCTCTTGCGAATCAAGAGAGTAACTGCGTCCCGCCAGAACCTGATCTGCCCCTTGCCGGAAGAAGTCCCGATGCGCCTGGGTGTCAATGACATCAAAAATGCTCATGCCCATGGCA
Organism: Comamonadaceae bacterium; assembly: GCA_008080595.1. GTDB lineage: Bacteria > Pseudomonadota > Gammaproteobacteria > Burkholderiales > Burkholderiaceae_C > Rhodoferax. The sequence continues at coordinate 3,051 of VIKI01000226.1, read as the reverse complement.
ATGTCAGCACCCCACAGGCGCTTGGCGGCTTCCCTAAATTTGCGGTTGAACGCCATGAGGCGGTATTCCCGATCCAGCGAATAAACGCTCACACTAGGAGAGCTTTCCAGCATGGACTGCAGAAGAATGTAGTTGTGGCGGTATCGCGCCTCACTGTCTTTCAGCGCGACTTCCATGCGTTTTCGCTCAGTGATGTCGAACATCAGACCGTACCAGAGCAAACTACCGTCAGTCTGGCGTTCAGGCACTGAACGTACATCAATCCAGCGCTCTGGTTTGTCCGGGCGACAGATTCGGAACTCAATCTGGAATCGCCTCATCGTGCGTAATGATTCGGCGATGGCTGCCTCGATACTCAGCTGGTCATCGGGATGTGCCAAGGCATGGATCGGTGTCATGTCGCTCTTCACGTCCTCGGACCTGAGGCCGTAGAGTTCCTCGATGGCGGGACTCACATAGGGGAAACTTCCCCGTCCATCGGCTGACATGCAGAAGGTGTATGCCATGCCCGGCAGGTTGTTGATGAAATGTGCCAGCTTGCGCTCGGCCTCACGGATGGCGGTGATTTCTCGACCGAACGCGATGGCACCGACGATCTGTCCTGCTGCATCACGCTCCGGCACCACAAAAAGCTGGTGATATCGGAAACCACTTCTCTCAGCCTGTTCAACGATTTCAATATCCCCTTGGATTCCGCTCTCTATGGCCCGCACCACCACTAGCTCAAGCTCATCAAAGCGACCATCCGGCCACACCTCACTGGGCCGCTTGCCCAGCGCCTCATCCGCACTGGCAAGCCCCAGCTGATGCAGCAAGTGATTGTTGAAGTAGAGATGCCGACCTTCGCGGTCATAGCGAACAATGAAGTCTGGAGAGCTTTCTGCCAGACTACGGAACTCCTGTTCGCGGGTTGCAAGCGAAGTTTCCAGGTGCTTACGCCCGGTGATGTCGTGCATGAACCCGTCCCAGCGCGTACCACCACTCGCCAGGCGTTGCGTCAGCAGACGCACCTCCATCCAGCGCAGGCCCTTGTCGGGATGCATGATGCGGTATTCAATGTGGTAAGGGCTCAGGTCGCGTTCTGATTCCTCGCTTTTACGGGCCGCCATGTCGAAGTCGTCTGGATGGGCCACCCCAAACAAGACCGAGCTGTTCTGCATGACCGCGTCTGGTTCAAGGCCGAGCAGTTCGCGAATGCCGGAACTGGCAAAAGGAATCTCATACTTGCCATCCGGGTGACGCACAGTGGTGTAGAAAAACCCCGGGGCCACATTGAAGAACTGAGACTGGCGCTCTTCCAATTCAGCGCGTGCCAGCAAGCTCAGCTCGTATTTCTTGCGCTCTGTGATGTCGCGCCAGATGGCCAGCACGCCAATGGTTTTGCCATCTGTGCCCTGTTCTGGCACAAACCGGACTTCATAGTGCCTTTGCTGATTGGCAGGCAACGCATCTGACACCACATCCAGGTTTCGTGTCTGCCCCGTGAGCAGAACCTCATCCATCATGCGCTCATAGGTTTCGAGCATGGCAGGCGTTGCAGTCACTCGCCCTCCGCCGGGGCGTTGGCCGAGCATTTCTGCGGAATTGCAGTGCAGCAATTTTTCTGCAACCGGGTTCAGGTAGCGGCGTCGATGTTCACTGTCATAACGAATCAAAGCGATGGGTATGTTTTCCACCAGACTTCGAAAATCCCGCTCGCGCTGCGCCAGTTCATCTTCCATGCGCTTGCGCTCGGTGATGTCGCGCCCGATGCCCACCGTACCGAGCAGCGTGCCATCGATGTCAATCACGGGCACCTTATCGATCTCATGCCAGGAAATTTCACCCTCTTCGTTGGCAATAGCCTGTTCCCAGGTCTTGCGCTGGCGCATTTGCATGACCTCAATGTCACTGGCCCGAAAGGATTCTCCGGATTGATCCAGTTGCAGCGACTCATCTGTCTGACCGATCATTTGCTGTGGAACATAGCCGTGCAAAGCCGCAGTGCTGACATTGACCGTGAGGTAACGGCCCTCGGTGTCCTTGAGCCAAAGCCAAACTGGCAAGGCATCAATCAACGTGCGCAGGTAGCGTGTTTGTTGGCGCAGCTCATCCGTGCGGGATTGCACCCGTTGCTCCAGTTCAACATTGAGCGCGCAGATTTCATTTTGTGACTCACGCAGTTGTGTGTTGGTGGTTTCCAACAGGTGATGGGAGCGCCGCAAACGCAGCAAAAAAAACACCGAAATCCCCAACACAAAAATACTTCCCCCCAGCACAGCCCCCAACCAACGCTGCTCCAGTTCACGCTGCTTTTCGAGCAGATTTAACTCATCAATCTTGCGCTGCCTGCTATCATTTTGATATATTTTTGCCAATTCTCCGACCCGGATGTTGACTTTCTCGCGGGCTATTTTTCCGGACAAATCAAGGGCTTGAGCAGAAAATTCATAGGCCTGCTTGTGCTCACCCAACGCAGCGCTGATCGTCGCCATGCGGCGTGCGCTTTCGCTGCGGTACAGCAGGACATCGATTTGCTGCGCCAGTGCATAAGCCCGCTCAGCATCC
>VIKI01000226.1:0-485 GCA_008080595.1 Comamonadaceae bacterium | reverse complement strand
AGGCCAATCTTGTTCGGCGAACGTTCGTAAATTTCCGTGGCCTCATCTAACACCTGCAGACTCTCCCTCAACTGACCTTGTTGGCGCAGACTGTTCGCCAGAGAATAAAGCCCATGACCAATGTTGAAGGGCACGCCGACAGACCGGTACAGCGCAACTGCTTCACGCAACAACAACTCGCCCGCGTGCCAATCACCCAGGTTGCCCGTCGAGGAAGCCAAGCCATCTGCCGCATCGGCCTCCAGTTGTTTGACTTGCTTCGCGCGTGCCAGATCACGCATGACTTTGAAGTGCTCACGCGCCTCGGTGTATCGCTCACTTTGCGAGAAGGCGATACCCAGCCCATAATGGGCATAGAGCAATGCCATTGAATCATTGCTGCGCTTGGCAATGTCCATGGCCTGCATACACAACGTGATGGATTCGTCGAGTTGACCCAAACGCAGGTACATCATGGCCACGCGCAGCATGGCCTCACCCTGCAA
>VIKI01000001.1 GCA_008080595.1 Comamonadaceae bacterium | reverse complement strand
TGGATTTGTACCGCGAACTGGCGCGCCAACGCCCCGATGCGTTCACGCCGAATCTGGCCACGTCGCTGATTGTGCTGGCCCTGCGTTCAGAAGAGGCGAAGGGGGCAACTTTGGCTGTTCCTTTTGCGCACCAGGCCATTCAGACCTTGAGCCCGGCGTTCATGGTCAGGCCGCAGGCGCATAACCGGTTGATGTTGGCAATGCTGAAAGATTACCTGCGCCTTTGCCATGCGGCTCGGATCAAACCGGATATGGCCTTGCTTGCCCCCTTGATTCCCCTGTTTCAACCACCTACCGAGGAGAAAACCCATGATTGAATTTGCACCACTGGCCGCATCTGCTGTGGCCCTTTTGACCCCCTTGCTTGGCAAAGCCGTGGACAAAGGCGTTGAGGAGGTCGGCAAAGCGGCTGCCACCGGAATATTGGGCAAATTGAAGGACAAGCTGAGTCATGCTGGGGCCAAAGAAGCGCTGGAAGACTTGAGCAAGCAACCCACTGATGCAGACACACAAGCGGCCCTTCGGCGTCAACTGGTCAAAGCCATGGAGGCGGATCCTGTGATGGGTGAATTTGTGAAAACCTGGCTTGGCGAGGCCACGCCGCAGGCAGCGGAAATTGGCATCAACCAAACGGCCAATGCCCAGGGCTACAACAATACGGTGATCCAGATTTCAGGGTCGGCTAACGCGATTCGGTACTGATAACACCACCGGCATCTGGCTGCCCGGTGACAGCGTGCCAAGCGAAGCGGCGCTGACACATTGGGTCAAGCTGCGCACTGGTGACCAACGCACGGTGTCAATCACCTCGTACCAGCCGCCCTTGTAGTGGCGGTACAGACTGGGTGCAGTGGCAACCAGCCGCATTTCATGTTTTATGCAGAAAACTGGCCTGTAGTCCATGTAATACATGCGCAAGGAGCTATTGTTTATAGAGCACTCAAGATTCCGGCAAAAAAGCCAGGAGCAGCGCAAGAACATACAAGCGCCCCAAGGGCGACTTGACTACCATGCAGCCTTGTTCACTCACAGGAAGTTCCTCGATGCCTCACCCCTCTGCCTTCGCCCACTTCGTGGCGGGAGCCCGCGACACCGTGCCCATGCTGGTGGGTCGGCACCGCCCAGCTCGCGCCCTGGCAGGGGCAACTGATGTCGCTGGGGGTGTTTGCCGGTTCCAGCCAGTTCATTGCGGTGGGCTTGATGGCCGGACTGGCCAGCACGCTGGTGATCTGGCTGGCCACGCTGATCGTCAACCTGCGTCACATGCTGTACGCCGCCGCGCTGCTGCCACATGTGCACCACTTGCCGGGCCGCTGGCGCTGGCTGCTGGGCTTTTTGCTGACCGATGAGACCTTTGCCGTGGTGGACAGTTATTACCGCCAGCACCCGCAGGCCGCGCTCGGACACTGGTATTTTTTGGGCTCGGGCCTGGCGATGTATGCCAACTGGCAGGGCTGGACGCTGATCGGGCTGGCCTTTGGCGCGGTGTTTCCGCAGCTGCAAACGCTGGGGCTGGACTTTGCCATGGTGGTGACCTTCATCGCCATCGTGGTGCCACAACTGGCGCGTGTGCCCCACCTGGGCGCAGCGCTGGCGGCGGGTGCTGTGGCCTATGTGTTGAAAGATTTGCCTTTCAAACTGGGCCTGATGGCCGCTGTGGTGGTGGGGGTTGGTGTAGGCATGGGGCTGACCCGGCTACGGGCACACGACAAGGTCAAGGAGACTGCCGCATGAGCGCCACGCTGACCATCCTCGGCATGGCAGTGATCACCTTTGCCATCAAGGCGCTGGTGTTCATCCTGGGCGACCGGGTCAGGTTTTCACCGACCGCGCGGCAGGCCCTGGCTTTTGTGCCGGTGACGGTGCTCACCGCCATCATCGTGCCGATGGTGCTGGCCCCGCACGGTCAGGGCCTGGAGCTGAGCTGGCGCAACCCGCAACTGGTAGCCGCGTTGGTATCAGTCGCCATCTGCCTGGCCACGCGCCAGCAGCTGCTGACCATCATGCTCGGGCTGGCGGTGTTTTTTGGCTGGCAGTGGATGGTGGGGTAGCCGATCCGCAATCAAAATGTGCAAACAGCGCATTCACTGCTGCGAGCCGGTGGGTATGGCGATGCAGCTCCCATGGCTGGCGTATGCACTGGGCGGTTTGCCGACAAATTTGCGTTTGTCACTCGCTATGATCTGAGCCATCAATCAGGCCAACACGCAACCAAGCGCGACATTCCGAGCAAGAAACGGCATCGGTTTCTTGACCTCACATCCCAACTCAGCCCCAAGGAGTGCCACACAATGAACTCGGTCAAACTTGCAGCCGTGTTGTCGAACATTTCAGAACCATGGTTACCCACAACGGTTGCTCACTTCAATGGCAACGAAGTCATGGTAGCCAAAGCCCGTGGTTCTTACGCCTGGCACAAGCACGAAGACACGGATGATTTTTTCTTGGTACTCAAGGGAAGCCTCACGATCGAAATGCGCGATGGCAGTGTTCACCTCGGCCCAGGGGAGATGTTCGTTGTTCCGAGAGGTGTTGAGCATCGCCCGGTTGCCAATGAGGAGGCTCACTTCATACTCATCGAGCCGCCACACACCGCGAACGGTGGAACCACACTGGTCTAGGGTTTCAATACCTCGCCGCGTTGCTGGATGAATCCAGACGGGTTATGTCAGCCCTCAAGCTCCTAAAATCTGAGGTAATTTACCCATCTGGCCCCCGTAAATTAAGCGCAAGCAGCTATAAATACAGTAGTATTCAAAAATCTCCCCGCCACTCTCCCAGCCCGCGCCACTCCTCCGGTAACAGCGCCAGCATGTCATCGGCCGACATCTTGGCCGCCATATCGCTACCCTCCACCAAGCTGTCAGCCAAAGCGCGTTTGGTTTTGTGCAGATCGACGATTTTTTCTTCGATGGTGTCTTGGGCCACCAGCCGGTAGATGGTCACCGGGCGGGTTGGGCTGATGCGGTAGGCACGGATCAGCCCCAGGTGGTCGACAAACTGGCTGAACACCAGCAGCTCGTCGAGGACGATTGCCAGACACCGCCAGCTCGGAAACAAATTCTCAGGAATGCCGGATCAACAGTGAACTACAGGGTTTCGTGGTCTGCCGCTGCAAGCAATTTTTGCAGTTCTGGTGGTAGTAGCGAGGGTACGGCTTGTGGGCTGAAAATCCTGTATTCACCCTGATTGCCCAATTTGGGTTCGGAGGCATACACCCAGGCTTGTTCCACCGTGTCGCCCGGCACAGCCTGGCTGGGCCATTGTCCGGTGAATGAACTGACCGAGCCGGGTGTCGTGTCGAAGGCCAGTGGGTAATAAAACACGGCCTTGCTGCGCATGAGGGTGACCAGTTGCACGGAAAAATCGGTGTCCGGCCATGGCCAGTACGGGTCGGCGGCTCCTTGATGTATCTGGCAGCCACACATCATGGCGACGCGTGCTGTGCAGGTGAGTTGCTTCCCCTGAAGCTCGCTGGTCACGTTGCTGATGCACAGTCCCGGCACCTCTACGACCAGTCCTTCTGGATACTGCTGTGACAATCCGATATCAACACCCGGCAGGACAGTGATGTCGGCCTGCGCCATCCGCGCCTGATTGGAGTGACTCAGCGGGCCGTACACCACAACCCTGAACACAGTCGGCTCGTCTATTTCAACGCTTAATCGCGCATGAACCGTGTCGCTATCGGTCGCAAATGGATCGTTCCGCTTCGTGCACCCCATCAGTTGCAGCGGGCCTGCGCTCTGCGTGGTTGGTGCTTTTGCAAATGCATGAGTGATGACTTTTCCTGTTGCAGGTAGCAGCAGGGCAACCAGCGCACTGTGGTTTTTTGCATTCGCGGCATCGTGTCCGAGGTATTTTCCGCCGCGCGCGGCGGGGCGGATGAGGATCGTGGTTTTCTGTTTGTTCATGCTTTTCCTAATGATCAATGTTTGAAATGGATGATTGTGTCGGCTGTTGGCTTATGTCAGTCGGCCTGCATCGGGTCGTATTGCCCGCCAGACGGTGACAGTGTGTTTGCGTCGCTGTGCAGTGGGGCAGCAGGAGTCCGTCGTGCCTGATGCCAGATTCCCAACAAACACATGTCATTTACCCATCAACCCCCCCGTAAATTAAGCGCAAACAGCTATCAAAAGGCGAGTTCAACTACGAACGGCATCTTGACAGACAGCCCTTGTCATCCTCACGGCTTCAGCAATCCATACCCCAACATCAGCGCCGTACCCCACATCATCAGCGCCACCAAACCATCCAGCCAGCGCCACAGGGTCGTGGAGTTCAGGCGCTGGCCCAGGCTGAAGACACACAGGCTTAAGCCCGCAAACCAGAGCGCCGAGCCGGTGGCTGCGCCCATGCCAAACAGCGTGTTGCCCGGTGTGCCCCAGGCCAGCGAGGCGCTGCCAATCAGCACCGCTGTGTCGAGCCAGGCATGCGGGTTGAGCCAGGCAAAGGCCAGCGCCGCCAGCGTGGCCTGCTGGCGTGTCATGGGCTGCTGCTCGGCCATCAAGACCTGGCCGACATTGGTCGCTCTGCCGGTGCGAAAGCGGGCAAAAGCCTGTGCGCCGTAGACCAGCAAAAAGACAATTCCGGCACTGATCAGCAGCGTCTTGACCATGGACGACAGGCCACCCAGTTGCGCCAGACCGAGCACGCCCAGGCCAATCAGCAGCACATCAGAGGCAATACACAACGCCACCGTCAGCAGCACATGCTCGCCCCGCAAGCCCATGCGCATCACATGAACGTTTTGTGGCCCCAGGGCCATGATGAGCGACAGGCTCAGCGCCATGCCGGCGCTGAAGGCGGGTGACAGGGACGGTACAAGGCTTGGCATGGCTTGGGTTTCCAGGGTTGTGCAGATAAGGGATACCGAACTGTGCCGCAAAAGGACTTTTGCTTAAAGACTATTCAATTAAACTTGATTCGAGTAAATTTTTTTAAAGCAAAGGTGGCCCACATGCTTGATGCCCGACAACTGGAAGCTCTGGCCGCCGTGCTGGAGCAGGGCGGTTTTGGCCCGGCTGCGCAGGCCCTGAATGTGACGCTGGCCGCCGTCTCCTTGCGCATCAAAGCGCTGGAGGCCGCACTGGGCCAGCGTTTGCTGGTGCGTGGCAAAACCGTGCGAGCCACCCCGGTCGGCCAGGCCTTGCTGGCGCATGTCAAGCAGCTGCGCCTGATGGAAGCGGATCTGGTCAATGGCATGCAGGGCGGGAAGGAGCCCGGCAAGCCCGCGCCCTGGCACAGCCTGAGCGTGGCAGTGAATGCCGACTCACTGTCGAGCTGGTTTCTGCCGGGCGTTGCCGCCATGCTGGTGCAACACCGGTTGCTGCTGGATGTGGTGATTGACGACCAGGATCACACCCATGAGGCTTTGAAGAATGGTGACGTGGTTGGCTGCGTCAGCACCCGCCAGCAGCCCATGCGGGCCTGCCTGGCCGAGCCATTGGGGGTGATGCGTTACCGCTGCGTGGCCGCACCAAAGTTGGCCAAGCGTTGCCACACGCCCAAAGGCGTGCTGTCGGTGCACCGCTTGCTGGACACGCCCGCAGTGATTTTCAACCGCAAGGACGGGCTGCAAGACGCATTTTTGCAGCAGCACTTTGCCTTGCAAACCCCGCAGTACCCGCGCCATTTTGTGCCGTCCGTGGATGGGTTTGAAAGTGCCCTGACACACGGCCTGGGCTGGGGCCTGGTGTCGGATTTGCACCTGGCAACACGCACGGGGCCAGCGCCGCTGGTGGAAATCTTGCCGGGCAGTGCGGTTGACATTGCGCTGTATTGGCATCACTGGGAGCGTGAGCCGCTGTCGGCACAGCGCCTGACCCGCGCCGTCAAACAGGCCGGGCGGCAATCACTTGCGGCACTGGCATTGCCGCCAGCCATTGGGCAGCGAAGAGGATGATGCTGCGGCTGTCAATTTCGGCAGTCCAGGGAGCCGTTGCTGTGATATATACATAAACTTCTGACTTTTACACAATTGCCGGGCCATGCTGAATCACGTTGCTTCTGTAGAGACCATTGGGCAAAAATCCCTTTTGATGGATATTGCCACACGTCATGTGGTTTGCCTGAGCGCCAGCCACAGCGCAGGGCAGGCCGCTCGTATCCTGGCTGAGAAACGAATTTCCTGCATTGTGGTCACGGATGGTGATGCACATCCCGTGGGCATTGTGACGGAACGCAATGTCTTGCAAGCCATGCAGTCTGGCAGCCCGGCGAACACGGTGCTGGGTGATGTCATGTCATCCCCGGTGATCACCGTACCCCAGACCATCACCAGTCTGGACGCTTACCAGCTTTGTCTGCGTGATGGTATTCGGCATTTGGTGATTGTGGATGCGGACCAGCGGCTGCTGGGGGTGGTCAGCGAAACCGATTTCCGTTTGCATATTGACCTCAATGCCCTGGCTGGGCGGCGTATGGTGGCATCGGCGATGAGTCAGTCGGTGTTCAATCTGCCCCCGCATGCGCTTTTGCGGGAGGCCCTGGACTTGATGCAACGGCGCAGCGACTCCTGTGTGGTGGTGGTCAGTGACGGGTTCCCGCAAGGCATCATTACCGAGCGTGATGTTGTGCGCCTGTACGACACCCACACCAGTCCCGGCGAAGTCCCGGTCAGCCAGATCATGACCACCCCTGTCATGACCATTGCACTCGATGCCACTGTGAATGAAGCGGCCCGGCAGATGCTGTCGGCCAAGGTGCGCCATCTGGTTGCCGTGGATCAAACCGGACGGGTGGCAGGAATGCTCAGCGAACATGACCTGACCCAGACCCTGGCGCTTAACCTGATCGACAGCAAGCTGATTGCCGACGGCGTGATTTTGCGTACCTTGGTGAGTGCCATTCCTGACTTGACCTGGCTGAAAGATGCCCATGGTGTGTACCTGGCCTGCAACCCCCGGTTTGAGCGTTTTTTCGGAGCCGCGGAAAAAGACATTGTCGGTAAAACAGACTATGACTTTATCAGCCGGGAACAGGCCGATTTTTTCCGTGAACATGACCACCTCGCCATGCAGCTCAACGGCCCGAGCATCAATGAGGAATGGGTCACTTTTGCGGACGACGGTCATCGCGAATTGCTGGAAACGCTCAAAACACCCATGTATGACAACCAGGGAAAGTTGATTGGTGTACTGGGTATTGCACGTGACATCACCGCACGCAAGCACATGGAGCGGCAACTGACCGAGCAAGCCGACAAGCTTCGCCAGAGTGAGGAGAAGCTGCGCTTGCTGATTGAGGCCATCCCCGACCCGATCCAGTTCAAGGACGGACAGGGGCGTTGGCTTGAATCGAATCTGTCAGCCAGAAGCGCTTTTGGCCTTGAGCAAGTTGATTGCACGGGCAAAACCGACCAGGATTTGTCTGAACTCGCGGCACTGGATGTGCAGGCTGCGCTACTGCGTTGTTACCAAAGTGATGAACTGGTGTGGAGTGTGGGTGGGCAGTCACGTGTAGAGGAAATTATCGAACTCCCCAATGGGCAGCGGCAGTTTTTTGATGTCATCAAAAAACCCCTGTTTGCCGCAGACGGCCAACGTGCCGGCATGGTGATTGTGGGGCGTGATGTGACCACCTTGCGGAGTTACCAGGATGCACTGCTGGAGCGCGAGGAGTTGTTCCATGCCATTTTCGAGCAAGCCTCCAATGGGATCGAGTTGGTCAACCTGGACAGTTTGCAGTTTGTCGAGGTTAATCCGGCCGCCTGCCGCATGCTGGGTTACACCCATGAAGAGTATCTTCGGATGCGTTTGCCCGATACCCTGGTGGATATGGATGAGGCCACCCTGATGGCTTGCGTGCAACAGGTGCAAGCCTCGGGTGGTGCCACTTTCGAGCATCGGCTGCGCTGCAAGAACGGTGACATTCTTGACACGGAGGTAACGGCCCGCAAGCTGGATGTGACCGACAAACGCTTGCTGGTCTGGGTCTGGCGCGACATCACGGTGAGCAAGCGTGCTGAACAGGCACTGCAGAAAAGCCTGGCCGATTACAGTGATCTGGTGCGGAAAATCTCCGTCGGGGTGTACAAATTCAGAATGAACCGTGACGGTCACATGGCGTTTGATTTCGTCAGCCCGCGCTGGTGTCAATTGATGGACCTGAGTGAAGAAGAGGCGATGCGCAGCCCGAAGGCCGCTTTTGCCCGCGTCCATCCCGATGATCTGGAGCGGTTTGTCCACCTCAATGAAGAGGCACGCAACACCTGTGGCCTTTTTGCATGGGAAGGCCGAATGCTGACAAAAGACGGCAGACTGCGCTGGCAGCACATTGAGTCACAACCCACCCGCCTAGACGATGGTGACGTTTTGTGGAGTGGTATCCAGTACGACGTGACGGATCGACGTTTGGCCGAAGAAGCCTTGCGGATCAACGCCAGTGTGTTTGACAACAGCCACGAGGCCATTGTCATCACCGATGCCAGCAACCTGATCACTGATATCAACCCGGCTTTCACCCGCATCACAGGTTACAAGCGCGAGGATGTGTTGGGGCGGAATCCGAAATTGTTGAGTTCAGGACGACAAGACCAGGACTTTTACGATGACTTGTGGGAATCGTTGCGCATCAACAAGTCCTGGCGCGGTGAGATCTGGAACCGGCGCAAGTCTGGTGACATTTATGCCGAACTGCTTTCGATCACCGCCATAGCCGATATCGATGGCAAGGTGCAGCGTTATCTGGGCATCTTCTCAGACATCAGCTACATCAAGGAGCATGAGGCAGAGTTGCGCCATGTTGCCAACTTTGATGCCCTCACCGGCATACCCAACCGGCGCTTGCTCAGTGACCGCCTGCAACAAGCCATTGTGCACACAGAACGCAGCGCCAAAATGCTGGCGGTTTGCTACATTGATCTGGATGGTTTCAAGCAGGTCAACGACCAGTTTGGTCACGAGACGGGCGATCAGCTGCTGATGAGCATCACCCGCCGCTTGCAGGAGGTGTTGCGTTCTGGGGATACCCTGGCACGCCTCGGTGGTGACGAGTTTGTGGTGCTGTTCAACGACCTCTCACTTGAGCAGGAATGCATCCAGTTATTGGACCGGGTGCTCGACACGGTGGCGCAGCCGGTCACCCTCGTCGGACATGAGATTCAGGTGTCAGCCAGCCTGGGGGTGACCTTCTTCCCCGAAGACAGGGAAGACGGTGACACCTTGTTACGCCACGCGGATCAGGCGATGTACATCGCCAAACAAACCGGGAAAAACCGCTATCACTTGTATGACTCGGCACATGACCAGAATCTGCGTTACCTGCACGTGGCCAGACAGCGCGTCCTGCAAGGTTTGGCGAGCCATGAATTTGAATTGTTCTATCAGCCCAAAATTGAACTCGCGTCAGGCCGGGTTTATGGTGTTGAAGCCCTGATTCGCTGGCATCAGCCAGAGCGCTGTTTGCTGCAACCCGATGAGTTCCTGCGCGAGATTGAAGGCACCAACGTGGAGTTGGCCCTGGGCGAATGGGTGATGGACAACGCGCTGGCACAGATGGATGCGTGGCATCAGCTCGGTCACGCGCTGGAGATCAGCATCAACATCTCGGCACGCCATCTTCAGTCGTCAACATTTATTTCGGAGCTGGCCCAGCGCTTGGCACGTTATCCCGATTTGCCATGTAATACCTTGCAAATTGAAGTGCTGGAAACAGTGGCCCTGGAAGATATTGCCCAGTCCGCCGAAACCATTGATGCCTGCCGTGAGTTGGGGGTCAAATTTGCACTGGATGATTTTGGCACCGGCTATTCATCCCTGGCTTACCTGCGCAGACTTTCTGCCGAAACCCTCAAGATCGACCAGTCGTTTGTTCGTGGCATGTTGGCGAACGAGGGGGATCGTGCCATTGTGCAAGGCATCATTGCTCTGGCCAAGTCATTTGGCCGAAAAACCGTGGCAGAAGGGATTGAACAGCCCGAACTGATCCCGGCCTTGCTGGAAATCGGCTGCCTGTACGGACAGGGCTTCTGTATTGCGCACCCGATGACGGCGGATGATTTTCTGCGCTGGCTGGAACAGCGCCGCAACTGAAGCGGAGCCACTCAGGGTCAAGCGTTGGTGTCCGTGGCACCTGTTTATATGAAAAACCAGCCTGCGACGCTTATGCATCAAGCGCAAATAGCTCTTAAAAGTATAGCTATTGTGAATTCCCTGCCGCTCCCTTGCGGCGAATCGCCGAAGGCGAAAAGTCAAAGCGCTGGCGAAACCGCGCGGCAAAGTGCGACGGGGTCTGGTAACCGCAGCTCAGTGCGATCTGCGTCACCGGTTGCGCGGTGGAAAGCAGCAAGCCCAGGGCGCAAGACAGGCGCGTGTCACTCAGGATGTCGCTCAGGCAAGCCCCCTCATCGGCCAGCTTGCGGCGCAAGGTAGCCTCGCTCATGGCCAGGGCGGCGGCCACGGTAGCAGCGGCCCATTCCCGTGCCAGATCCTGGCTGATCAATCGGCGTACTTTGGCACCGAGGGTCAGCGGCTCAGACGGCTCAAAACGCCCGCCGTGCAGAGCCAGCCACTGCAACATTTCGGCGACGCGGTGGCGGGCAATCTCCAGCGGAATGCCTGGGTCTTCCACCGCTTGCAGAGCGCGCTGGAAGGCATCGGCAAACTCGCCACCGGCATTCACGATGGGCAGCGCATGGCGGATCACCGGCTGGGCCGGGTTCTGCTGCGCATGGGTGGCAATCAGCGCCGGATCCCAGGCCAGCCAGCGCGCCCGATAGGCCCCGTTGGGAGCCATCCGGTTGATGATGTCCACCGACTGCCCCGCCGCCAGGGCCAGGGCTTCACCGGCGCGCATGTGGACCTCGCCGTGCGCCCAGCGCAGGGTCTTGATGCCTTGCAACACCAGAATCAGCACCGGCTGGTCCACCACCAGCCGTTTGAACTCCAGCTCCTGGCGCTGCAAGATGCCGGCGCTTGCGCCCACGCCGGGGCGCTGAATGATGCGCGGCTCGGTGGCCGACATCAACGCCCCGCCAGCACCGTGGTGCTGGCTTTGCCCAGGCCGTTGACATAGCTCATGAAGCCCACCAGCGCGGGTGAGGCGCTCGCTGGCAGGTCGAGCTTGGCCACTTTCAAGGCGTGCACAGTGATCACGTAGCGATGGGTTTGCCCGACTGGCGGGCAGGCCCCCTGGTAACCGGTCTGGCCGCCATCGTGCTTGAACTGCACCGTGCCTGTGGGCAGTTTGCCGGGCTCGCTGCCTGCGCCCAAGGCCAGCTCATGCACGCTGGCGGGCAAATCGGCCAGCACCCAGTGCCACCAGCCCGAGCCGGTGGGGGCATCGGGGTCATAGACAGTGACAACAAAACTCTGGGTGCCCGCCGGTGCGCCTTGCCAGCGGATGTGCGGCGACACATTGCCACCCTGGCAGCCAAAGCCGTTGGCAAATTGGGCATTGGGGAAACGGCCATCAAGCTGGCTGTCGGTCTCCACCTTGAAGTCGGCGGCCTGGGCAACCAGACTGGCAGACAGGGCCAGACCGGCAATCAAGGTGTGGAAAAGGGATGCGATTTTCATGAAGTCAAGCTTGTGGAGTGAAGAAGGTTTTATTGTGGTGATCTCGGTGTTGGCGTGCTGTTCTCTGACGCGCAAGCATTGTCGTGATTCGATCAAGTTGACGGGGGCGGCACAGGCGGATGCCGAAACCGCTCCCGGTATTGCGCCGGGCTCAGGCCTGCGCTGCGGGTGAACAGCTGGCGAAAGGCGCTCACGTCGCTGTAGCCGACGCTTTCCACAATTTGCTCCAGGCTCATGCGGCTGTCTTCCAGCAGTGTCTTGGCCTGCTCCACCCGCAGGGCTTGCAAATAGGCCAGCGGGGCCATGCCGACAGCCGCCTGAAAACGCCGGTGCAGCGTGCGGTAACTCACATGCAGAGCTGCCGCCAGTGCGTCACAGGTGCAAGGCTGGCGGTAGTGCTGTGCCAACCAGTCGGCGGCTTGCTGGGCCAGCGGGTCGGCAAAGTGGCGCGACAAGGCCATGAAGGGCCGCTGCGAGGTTCTGGCCCCGTCCACCAGCATGATGCCGCCCACGCTACGTGCCAGCTCCGCACCAAACAGGCGGCGCAGCACATGCAGCGACAAATCGGTGTGCGCCGTCATGGCCCCGGCGGTGAGCACCCGCCCGCCGTCCACCAGGGCGCGGTCGGCATCAAGCTTGACCCGCGGGTAGGCTGCAGCAAACGCCGCTTGCAGCCACCAGGTGGTGGTGGCTTGGCAGCCATCAAGCAGGCCGCTTTCGGCCAGCACAAAGGTGCCGTAACAACTGGCTGCCAGCAGCGCATCCGAGCGCACCGTGGGCAGCCGCTCCAGCACCGGTTGCCAGACGCTGTGCAACTGCTGCGTCAGCGCGGGCAGGTCTTCGGCCAAAAAGCCGGGCAGGATGACGGCGGCATAGTCGGCCAACGTGTCCGGCAAGGCTTGCGTTTGCACCTGCACCGCGTGGGCCAGCGCCACCGGGCCGCCGGAGGTGGACAGCACATCCACCCGGCAGCCCTGCGCCTGCGGGTAGCGCCGGGCAATGCTCATCATGTCCAGTGAGGTCATGACGCTGGACAGGGTGGAGCCGGGTTCGATCAGCAGTGCAATGGCGTGGTTTGGCATGTTTGCCCTTGGTTTTTGGCAATTCTGCCACTTCACGCCAGCCCCGCCAACGCGCAACATGGAGGTCTTTTTAACCCTGCAAGGAAGCCCATGGACAGCCACTTTGACACCCCAACTCAGCAAGACATCTGGCGCACGGTACGCGCCATGAACGATGCCTGGACAAAAGGCAATCCCGACGATCTGGTGAACTTCTTCCACCCCCACATGGTCGCCATCACCGCCACCGACCGGCTGCGCCGCTTGGGCCAAGCCGAGTGCCTGGCGGGCTGGAAAGGTTTTGCCCAGGCCGCCACCATCCACCACTGGACCGAGACCGATCCGCTGATCCAGGTCTATGGCGAATCTGCCGTGGTGAGCTACTACTTTGACATGGCCTTCACCCTGGGTGGCCAGCGCATCGAGATGGGCGGGCGCGACCTGTTTTTCTTGGTGCGCGAACAGGGGCGCTGGTGGGCGGTGGCAGACCAGTATTCGGCTTATCCAGCTACCACCTGAGCGACCCTGATCACCGGCTATTCTTATACAATTTGAAGATAACTTCTTCAGATTGTATGAACTCATTCCCCCGTGACATGTCATCTGCGCTCCAGCGTCTGGCTCGGCAGTTTCCGGTGCTGGCCATCACTGGCCCCAGGCAGTCGGGCAAGACCACGCTGGCGCGGCAGGAGTTTCCTGGCAAACCCTATGTGTCGCTGGAAGACCCGATTGAACTCAGCTTTGCGCAGGCCGACCCACGCGGGTTTTTGCAACGCTTTGCGCAGGGTGCCATCTTTGATGAGGCGCAGCGCTGGCCCGAGCTGTTTTCCCATTTGCAAGGCCTGGTGGACACAGATCGTGCGCCGGGGCGTTTTGTTCTGACCGGCTCGCAGCAGTTCGGCTTGATGGCAGGGGTGACGCAGTCGCTGGCCGGGCGGGTGGGGCTGGCGCGGCTGCTGCCCTTGGCCTTGTCAGAGATCACACTGGCAAGCACCGGCGATCTGCACACCCACCTCTGGCGCGGGGCCTACCCGGCACTTTGGCAAACCGAGCGCACCGCCATGGAGGCCAATGACTGGCTCGGTGCTTACGTGTCCACCTATGTCGAGCGCGACGTGCGCCAGCTCTTGCAGGTGCAAAACCTGTCGACCTTCCAACGCTTTGTGCGCCTGTGCGCGGCCCGCACCGGCACCCTGCTCAACCTGGTGTCGCTGGCCACCGATACCGGCATCAGCCACAGCACGGCGCGGCAATGGCTCTCGGTTCTGGAGTCCAGCGAGCTGCTGTTTTTACTGCCACCGTACCACCGCAACTTTGGCAAACGCCTGGTCAAAACACCCAAGCTGTACTTCACCGACACCGGGCTGGCGGCCTGGCTGATCGGCATTCGTGACCCGGCTTTACTGGCCCTGCACCCGATGCGCGGGGAGCTGTTCGAGACCTGGGTGATCAACGAATTCCGCAAGTTCCGCCTGAACCAGGGCTTGAGCGCCGACCTGTATTTCTGGCGCGACAACAACGGGCTGGAAGCCGATCTGGTGTTCGAGACCGAGGCCGGTCTGCAATGTGTCGAGATCAAATCCAGCCAGACCATCACCCCCGACCTGGTGCGAGCCGGCCAACGCGCCGCCCGCTTTGTCAACGAGCCCGCCCCCGCCCCCTGGCTGATCCACGGCGCACCCGAGAGCTACACCCGCGAAGGTGTGCGCTGCATCAGCTGGCAGCGTTTTGCAGATCCACAAAAAGTGCTGCCCGCATGACAATGGCCTCCCGCATCAAAAACAGCCACCCATGAACATCCCCGCCCTGCGTCTGCACCACCAGCACATTGCCCAGCCCCGCTTGACGCGACCCGAACAGGTGGTGGCCTGGCTGGGTGGCCTGCAAGGGCAGGACTACCCTGGTGCGAAGTGGTCCATCGCCTTGCGTTTGCCACAAGCCACTGAGGCCGATGTGGGGCAGGCGTTCGATACCGGCAAGATCGTGCGCACTTGGCCGATGCGCGGCACACTGCATGTGGTGGCCGCATCTGACTTGCGCTGGATGCTGATGCTGACTTCGCCCAGGAATCTGGCGGGCAGTGCCAGCCGCCGCCGAGCGCTGGAGCTGGACGACACCACCCTGGCCCGTTGCCGCGAGGTGTTCAGCCAAGCCTTGCAAGGCGGCAAACAGCTCTCACGCGAGGGCATGTACGCCGCCTTGGCGCAGGCCAACATCTCCACTTCGGGGCAGCGCGGTTACCACATCCTGTGGAGCTGCGCCCTGCACGGCCTGATTTGCCTGGCCGCCACCAATGACAAGGAACAGAACTTTGCCCTGGTCGACGAATGGATTGCCCCCACTCCCGCCAAGAGCCGCGACGAAGCGCTGGCCGAGTTGGCTGCACGCTACTTCTTCAGCCGCAGCCCGGCCACGCTGCAAGACTTCATCTGGTGGTCAGGCCTGAGTGCCGCAGAGGCACGCAGCGGCCTGGCAGCGATCCAGCCCCGGCTGGTGTCTGAAACCGTGGGCTCACGCACCTATTGGTTGCCCGCAGACAGCCACACGCCGAAAGGGGCACCCAGCACCTTTGCCCTGCCCGGTTTCGACGAATACCTGTTGGGCTACAAAGACCGCAGTGCGGTGCTGGACGCGACCCATGCCGAGCAGGTGTGCCCCGGCGGCAACGGCGTGTTTGCCGCCACCCTCGTGATCGACGGGCGGGTGGTGGGCACCTGGAAGCGCGTTGTCAAAAAAACCGGCATAGCCATCACCACCACTCCCTTCACACACCTGAGCCCGGTGGATGCGCAACGCTTTGCCGATGCGGTGCAGCGCTATGGCGCGTTTCACAAGCTGCCGGTGCGGGTCGTTTGATAGAGCTACATTCCCACGGCGCACAAGCACACAGCGCCACAATGAGCTACAAAGTTCATAGCTGTATGCGCACTATCTACAAGGACTACAGCCAAAAATATCATGATTTTTGGCAACATCAAAAGCAAAATCGAGCAAATCACTCGCCATACCCGGTAGCCGCCAGCGCATCCTGCATATCTGGCTGCGCCAGCAGTGCGGCTGGCGTGGTGCCCAGCCAGCGCCGGAACTCGCGCAAACACCCGGTGGAAACCATGCCCTGGGGCCAGACCATTGCCTATGTGGCGGATATCAACGGCTTTTTGGTGGAGTTGTGCACCCCCATGGGCTGAGCGCCGCCCTACGGGTGCAGCGATGCGCAACGCCACCCACAAGGCTTGCCAGAAGAAGGCAGAGGTTTGGATTTGCACAGGGCAATGTCAGGCGCAGACTTGAGCTTGACTAAGTGCCCCAGCCCCGGCATGCTGAACGCTTTCTTCTGCGGAGCACGCCATGCATTTCCCGACCCTCATTGATTCCGGCCTTGTCGACTGGACGATCTACACCTACGTCTTCTACCTGTTGTTCGTTGTCACCATGACGGCCAAGGCGGCGTGGGCCAATCTGAGCATTGTTCCCCGCGTCTTATTGGTGCCGGCGGCGCTGGTCGCCGTGTTGATGGATGTCATCTTCAACCTGATCCCCGCAACCCTGATTTTTCTCGACTTGCCACGCGAACTGCTCTTCACCAAGCGGCTCGATCGCTATGAGGCGCAGGGGGCCGGGTGGCGGTATACCGTGGCGCGCTGGCTTTGCCAGAACCTGCTCGACCCCTTTCAGCAAGGGGGCCACTGCACGCCGCAATAGCGGTGCGCTTTTTGCGCACCCAGGCGCAGGCCTGAGCCGAGTCACCCCAGAGCAAGTCCAGCTTGGCATTTCCGCATCCCTTAGACCTGTCACTCTTGTCAAATCATGGCAGCATCAGGTCTTGAACTGCCAACGGGCCAGCCAGGGTGCGCCAAACAGATTAACCAGCAAGCCCACCATCAGCAACGCACCCCCGGCAAAATGAATCGGCTGGAGTGACTCGCCAAACACCAGCCAGCCGGTGCTCAAACCCACCAGAGGCACCAGCAGGGTGAAGGGTGCGATGCGGTTGACCGGGTAGTGCGCCAGCAAAAAGTTCCACACCGCGTAGCCAAACAAGGTGGAGGCCCAGGCGATGTAGGCCACGGCGACAAAGCTCTGCCAGCTGAACGCCTGCAACGCGGCGGCCATCACGGCGGGGCCTTCCAGCAGGCCGGAGAGCGCCAGCAGTGGCAGCGGCGGTACCAGGCTGGCCCACACCACAAAAGCCAGCTGGTTCATCGGCCCGTAACGCCCCACTGCCCGGCTGACGATGTTGCCGCAGGCCCACATCGTTGCGGCTGCCACGGTGAGCAAGAAGCCGATGAGCGGCATGCTGGCGCCATGGGCACTGCCAATCAACGCCAGTCCCCCGGCGGCCAACAGCAGGCCTGCAAGTTGATTGGTATGCCACTTTTCCTTGAGCCACAAGGCCGTCAGCACCAGGGTAAAAAACGACTGTGATTGCAGCACCAAAGAGGCCAGGCCGGACGGCATGCCGACATGAATGGCCGTGAACAAAAACGCAAACTGCCCGACCGACATCGTTAACCCAAACGCCAGGTACAAGCGCAACGGCACTTTGGGCGCACGCACAAACAACAGCGCCGGAAACGCTGCCAGCATAAAACGCAGCGCCGCCAACAGCAGCGGCGGCACGCCCACCAGCCCAACCTTGATGACGGCAAAGTTGACACCCCAGACCACGATGACCAGCAGCGCCAGGGCCAGGTCACGCGGGCGCATGGACGCGGGCTTCATGCGGCCAGCTCCCCAACAGCATCCAACGAGGGCAAGGGTGAAAACATGGGGGCTGCGCAGAACATGGGTGAGGGCTCAAATCAGAATGAAAGGGCCTTGATCTTAGGGGTGGCACACCCCACGCACCAGAGCCATGGCGGACAGATGGCGATCAAAACAGGACATCCTCACCAGCGGCCGTGTGCCAGCGGCTCAGCCCGGCAGAATCGGCTTGTGGGTGTCATTTTGATGATATGAATTGGCCTCTAGAGCTTACACATCAAGCGTAGACAGCTATGGATTTCATAGCTTTTAATTTCCCCCTCTCACCCGCTCCGCTGGCCACAGCCTTGTCCATGTTGCAGGCACTGCTGACTGGCAGGATTCGACTTGTGACTGCGCCTTTCGAGAAGATGTCATCCGTCTATTGCAAATAATATTTGCAGGCAACTAAAATAAGTTATTGTTTTAAATGATGTTTTTGCTATAAAGTCAACATACTGCCTAACATTTAGTAAAGATGGTGTGACCCATGGCTGCATTTAATCACTTTGACCTCGCACTGCTCAACCCCGCTTTTGACTCCCCGCTGGTCGATGTGCTGACCGAGCTGGAGCACCTGCGTCGCCTCAAACTGACGGGCACCACACCTGCGCCGGTGTTCTTTCAGCTCAAGCGCGTTTTTCACATGCTGGAGAGCCTGGGTTCCGCCCGCATAGAGGGCAACCACACCACGCTGGCCGACTATGTGGAGATCTCGCTGGAAGGCATCCCCACAGCGGGCGACCACCTTGCTGAAATTGCCAACATTGAAGAGGCCATGGCCTACATCGAGTCGGCCATGCAGCCGGGTGCTGAGGTGTCTGAGCATTTCCTTCGCGAGCTGCACGCCCTGGCTGTGCGAAACCTGGTGCGCGAAGGGGATGCAACGCCCGGAGCTTACCGGGTGGGGCAAGTGCAAATTGCCCAGTCGGCGCATTTGCCGCCAGAGGGTGTGCAGGTGGGTGGCTATATGCAAGAGCTGGTGGCTTTCATCAACCGGGCGGACGCGCCGAAGTACGACCTGATCAAGGTGGCACTGGCACACCACCGCTTTGGCTGGATTCACCCCTTTGGTAACGGCAACGGGCGCGTGGTGCGCTTGCTGACCTATGCGCTGATGATCAAGTATGGTTTTAACGTCAAGGCCGGTGGCCGGGTATTGAACCCCACAGCGGTGTTTTGCAGCGACCGCGACCAGTATTACGCCATGCTGGCCAGTGCCGATGCAGGCACCCCGACCGCCTTGGAGCAGTGGTGCCTTTATGTCTTGCAGGGCGTGTTGGTGGAGTTGAACAAGGTAGACCAACTCACCCAATACGACTACCTGAAAAGCAAAATTCTGCTGCCTGCGCTGACCTATGCGCGCAGTCGGGCTTTGATTACGGCGCAAGAAGAGGCGGTGTTGCTGGCCAGTGTGAAGTCTGGCATTGCCAAAGCAGCCGACCTGAGCGCGGCCATGCCGGGCCTGAGCGCAGCGCAGCGCACCTACCAAATCAAGAAGCTGGTGGAGCGCAAGATGCTGCACCCCATTTCACCCAACGCACGCCAATACACCCTGGGCTTTGACAACAGCTACCTCATGCGCGGGGTGATTCATGCGCTTTCACAAGAGAACTTTATTTCCGTGCCTCTCACCGGGCAAGACCGCACCTCATGAAAGAAACCCAAAACACCGAGTGGAAAACGTCCTGGCGTGACGACGACTTGCGCCAGCTCAACCCATGGGAACGGGTGAAAAGCGGGGTGAAAAAGCCACAGCGGCCTGCCCCCCTGCTTTAAAAACGGCATCACCCCTCTTGTGCCCACTTCGCCTGCACCTCAGGCGGTGCGGCCATGCGCAGAAAGTCGGCCAGCGTTTTGCCGGGCTCGTCACGAAACGTGCCACCCGCGCCTTCCACCGCCTGCACGCCCATCATGCGGTCGATCCGAAAACTTCGGAACGCCTGACGCGCCTCACACCAGGCTACCAGCGTCCAGACCTTGCCCCAGTAAAAACAGCCCAGCGGGCGCACGGTGCGTTCACTCGGCTGACCCTGGGCATCGCTGTAATTCACCCGCAGCTTGCGGTGCGCCTGCGCCGCCTCACGCAGGGTTTGCAGCGTGGCCTGCACGGCGGGCTCCAGCCCGATGGGCGGCGCGTACACCGCCATGCTTTGCGCCGCCACCCTGGCTGCCACAGGCAACACCGACAAGATTTTGCCCAGCGCCACCTGCGAGGCCCGTGCCAGCGCCGGGTCTTGCCAGACCTGCGCCATCCGCACCGAGGCCACCAGCGCCCGTGCCTCGTCGTGAGTGAACATCAGTGGTGGCAAGTCAAACCCCGCACCCAGCCGGTAGCCGACCCCGGCCTCGCCCTCAATCGGCACACCCTGGCGCTGCAAATCGGCCACATCGCGGTACACCGAGCGCTGCGACACCTCCAGCCGCTGCGCCAGAAACGCGGCCGTGGTCAACCGCCGCCCTCGAATGAGTTGGACGATTTGAAACAGGCGGTCGGCGCGGCGCATGAGTTTGAGAGTGTTTTTGTGCTGTAGCGCACATGATACAAGCGCAAACAGCTATAACAAATATAGCATCAAGAAGTTAGGCCTGCGCGTGCAAACCGACGCGATTGCCATCCAGGTCGGTGATGTGGGCGTAGAAACCCATGCCCGGTGGCAAGGCCTGGCGTGACAGGGCAACCTTTCCACCCGCCTCGGTGACCCGCGCCAGCACCGCGTCCAGCGTGGGCGACGCATCCAGGTACACCAGCGTGCCACCGCTGCCTGGCGTGAGGGCGCAGGAAGCACACAGCAGTGCACCACCCACGCCATCACTGGCGGGGTCATACGGGAACACCGCCAAGCTGGACGGCCCCATGGCCTCGCGGCGCAGGGGTTTGCCCAACACGGCTTCGTAAAAGGCCTGGGCTTTGTCCAGATCGGTGGTGCTGATTTCAAACCAGTTGATGGCGTTTTTCATAAGGATTTTTTCCTGTGAGTTAAAGAAGCCTGGATGATGCGATGGGGCTGCTGACAGCGTGGTGTCAGCAGGGTGGCGGGCGGTACCATCAGCGCATGAACAAAACCAATCTTCCTCTTCTGGCCGAGCACCTGCCCACGGCCTGGCAGTCTTCCATCATCGGTCAAGCCGCCGGAGCCAACATCAAAGTCCTGCGCATGGATGGCACGGCCTACCCCAGTGAAGTCCACGATTTCGACGAAGCACTGCTGGTCATCAGCGGGGTCATGCAGCTGGAGGTAGCGGGTGCGGTGATCAGTGTGGGAGCAGGTGAACTGGTCATCGTGCCAGCGGGTCAGGCGCACGCGGTGGCAGCGGGTAGTTACGGCACTCTGGTGATAGTTGACCGGTGATACTCGTCGGTGATGTTTGACTTTGAACTGGAGGCTTGGTTGGCGCCGTCTTCATTTCCTTTGGTGCGGCGCTGCGCCGCCCGGCGGCGCAAGGGTCTGCGCACGAGAGCCGGGGCACCGTGGCGCGAAAAGACGCGGCGGGCTTGACGCTGGGGCGCAAAATGCGCTCTACTGTGACCGTTCCTGCCGATCAAGAAAACATAGGTCTATGTTGTCAGGCATCCTATGCAAAAGACTGCCCATCCCTCTGCACTTACCGTCAGCGTAGCCAACCCCATCAAACACTTGGTGACGAGTGTCGTTCTGATCAATGTCATCGCCATTGTGATGGTGGCTTTCTCGCTGTACCGCAGTTACCACCAGGTGCTGGCGCATGCCGAGGTTGCGACTCAAAACCTGGCGATTGTCCTGTCCAGCGATATCGGAGCCGTCATCGACAAGGTTGATCTGGGGTTACGGGTGGCCAGTGAAAACGTTGAGAAAGCTCTGGCCAGCGGCCATCCCGATGCCCAGGTGATCACAGCGGATCTGACCCGCCTGCAGTCCTGGCTGCCCCAGGTGATGGCTTTGCGTGTCACCGATGAACAGGGCTGGGCCAAGTATGGACTGGGGGTGCCCCAAAATGACCGGGTCAACCTGGCTGACCGGGGCTATTTTTCCCAATTGCGGGACAACCCCGACACCGGCTTGTTCATCAACAAACCGGTGATCTCGAAAATCAACAAAGTCTGGGTGATGAATTTTGCCCGGCGGCTGAACCACCCCGATGGCCGTTTTGCTGGCGTGGTGTTTGCCAATATCGCGCTGGACAATTTCAGCAAAATGTTCGCCAGCATTGATGTGGGGGCGCAAGGGGTGATCAACCTGCGCTACGCCGACATGGGCCTGCTGGTGCGTCACCCAGCCCCTCCAGACACCGACCTGGCCGACGTGATCAACAACAAGACGATTTCGCCGGAATTCCGCCAGGCCCTTACGACGGGACGAAGCAGCGGAACGTTCTTTACCCCCACCAGTTTTGACAATACGGCCCGTGTCGTTTCATTCCAGAAAATCAACACTTACCCGCTCTTCATCACGGTCGGCATTGCCAAAAGTTCCTATTTGGCCGCCTGGCAGCGGGAAGCCCTGCAGATGTCAGGGCTGGTGTTGCTTCTGGTTCTGGGTTCTTCCGCCGCGGCCCGTGTGATTGCCCGAATTTGGACGCGCCAACTTGATGCCACACACCAGCTGGCCCGCGAGGAGGAGAAGTTTCACACCGTGGCGGACTACACCTACGATTGGGAGTACTGGGAGAGCAGCCGGTACGAGGTGTTGTACATGTCGGCCGCATGTGAGCGAACCACCGGCTACAGCGTGGCCGAGTTTGTGGCCGACCCCGGCTTGCTGCTGCGGGTGGTGCACCCCGACGACTTGCAACTGATGAAAGAGCACGTCCATGATGCCCAGAACACCGGGCTGGCTTCGGTCGATTTTCGGATTGTCCGGCGCGATGGTGAAATTCGCTGGATTTCCCATTGCTGCCAAGCCGTCTATGACCACCAGGGTGGTTACATGGGGCGGCGTGTCACCAACCGTGACATGACCGACCGGCATCTCTTCGAGGCCGAAATCAACCGTTTGTCCCAGGCGGTAGAACAAAACCCGACCGGCATTCTGATTGTCGATACGCAAGGCCAGTTGAGCTACAGCAACCAGGCCTACACCCGCATGACCGGATTCTCATTCCCCGAGGCGTATCGCAAACCGTTGCGCGATTTGATTTCCACCGAAATGACGGATGTGGTCTTTGCCGACATCCAGGCCCGCCTGCAGGCCGGAAAGTTGTGGGCCGGGATCTTGCCGAATCGGCACAAGGACGGTGCCTTGCGCTGGGAGCAGGTGAGCGCGTCGCCGATTTATGACGAACATGGAAACATTTCCTGTTACCTGTACCTGAGAACCGATATCACCGAGCTCAAACACAACGAAGAAGAGTTGCGCCGCTACAAGGATCACCTGGAGGAAGAGGTGCAGCAGCGCACCACCGAACTGGTGCTGGCGCGTAATGCGGCAGAAACCGCCAACCATGCCAAAAGCGTGTTCCTGGCCAACATGAGCCACGAATTGCGCACCCCCCTGAATGCCATTCTGGGTTTCTCCAACATGATGCGCAATGACCCGCACTTGCCACCAGGGCTGCTGCAAAACGTGGGCATCATCAACCGCAGCGGCGAGCATTTGCTGGTGTTGATCAATGACGTGCTTGAAATGGCCAAGATCGAGGCTGGGCGGGTGGTGCTGGAAAACGCACCGTTCGATTTGGGTGCCATGGTGCGCGATGTCACCGACATGATGAATGTGCGGGCGCTGGAAAAGGGCTTGCGCCTGATGATTGACCAGTCGTCATGCTTTCCGCGCTACATCACTGGGGACGAGGCCCGCTTGCGTCAAATCCTGATCAACCTCCTGGGCAATGCCATCAAGTTCACTCAGGAGGGCGGTGTCACCGTGCGGCTGGGTACCCAGAACAACCGCATCACGCATTTGCTGATCGAAGTGGAGGATTCCGGCATCGGTATTTCAACCGAAGATCAGCAGCGTATTTTTGAACCTTTTGTGCAACTGGGTCAGCAAGGTGACGGCAAGGGCACCGGCTTGGGCTTGACCATTACCCGCCAATTTGCGCAGCTGATGGGTGGCCAGCTCAGCCTGGAAAGTGTTCCCGGCAAAGGCTCGCTGTTTCGGGTTGAACTGCCGCTGCACGAGGTGGCGCAAGCCGACATCGCCAAGCCTGAGGTCGCGGGCACCGGTGCGGTGGTGGGGCGGGTTCCAGGGCAGCCGGATTACCGCATTTTGATCATTGAAGACCAACTCGAAAACCAGTTGCTGCTGGTCAAGTTGATGGAGCTGATCGGGCTGCCGGTCAGGGTGGCTGACAACGGCCAGCAAGGGGTGGAGATGTTCCAGAGCTGGCATCCGCACCTGATCTGGATGGATCGGCACATGCCGGTCATGGATGGCATGGAGGCGATGCGCCAGATACGACGCTTGCCCGGCGGCACAGAGGTCAAGATTGTGGCCGTCACCGCTTCCGCCTTCAAGGAGCAGCGCAGCGAAATGCTGGCGGCCGGGATGGACGATTTTGTCCGCAAGCCTTACCGCTTCAATGAGATTTACGAGAGCCTGGCCCAGCAGTTGGGCGTACAGTACATCTATGAAGGTGTGCCGGCCACACAGGAAACCGTGGCACTGACAGCGGAGATGCTGGCCGTGTTGCCGCAGGCACTGCGCCAACAACTCAAAGCGGCATTGGAGAGCCTGGAAAACGAGCAGATTGAACAGGTGATTCGCGCCATTGCCGCCTACGACAAGCCACTGGAAAAAACACTCACCCAATTGATTCAGAACTTTGACTACCCGGCAGTCCTCAAAGCATTGGATACCAGCCAAGCCAACGAATAAACACATGATGAAAAGCAAAGGAAACATTCTCGCCGTTGACGACACGCCAGCCTCACTCAAGCTGCTGTCGGACATTCTCAAGGAAGAGGGCTATGAGGTGCGCTCTGCCATCAACGGCGAACTGGCGCTGCACTCGGCAACCCACAACCGGCCTGAGTTGGTCTTGCTGGACATTCGCATGCCGGGAATGGACGGGTTCGAGCTGTGCCGCAGGCTCAAGGCCCAGCCGCAAACCCGCGATGTTCCGGTGATTTTTGTCAGCGCCATTTCAGACACGGTGGAGAAGGTGCAAGGCTTCGAGTTAGGGGCGGTGGACTTTGTCACCAAGCCTTACCAGCGTGAGGAGTTGCTGGCGCGCGTGCGCACCCACCTGGAGGTGGATCGTTTGCGCAACCATCTGGAAGAGCGGGTGGCCGAGCGTACCCAAAAGCTCAAGACCAGCTTGCTCGATTTCATTGCGGCGATTGCGTCAACGGTCGAGATGCGTGACCCCTATACCGCCGGGCACCAGCGCCGGGTGGCCAGTCTGGCGGCGGCCATCGCGCGGGAATTGAAGTTGCCCGAAGACCAGACCGAGGGCTTGTATCTGGCCGGGCTGGTGCATGACCTCGGCAAAATCCGGATTCCGGCAGAAATCCTCTGCAAACCAGGACGTTTGACGGCCCTTGAATTCGGCCTGATCCAAGAGCACTCCAACACCGGCTACGACATCCTCAAACCGATTGACTTCCCCTGGCCGATTGCGCAAACAGTGCTACAGCATCACGAACGTCAGGATGGCTCGGGTTATCCCCACGGTCTGAAAGGCGAGGCCATTCTGCTGGAAGCCCGGATACTGGCCGTGGCCGACGTGGTGGAAGCCATGGTGTCGCATCGCCCCTATCGCGCGGGCCTGGGTGTAGAGGTGGCGCTGGAAGAAATCACGCGGCACAAGGGCACCCTGTACGACCCCGAGGTGGTCAACGCTTGCCTGAGCATGTTTCGCGAACAGGGGTACAGCTTGCCGGCCTGAGCCGGTACAGCGACACCCACCTGGACAGCTGTACCATGGCCATCGATCTCTGGCGTGTATTGCGAGACGACGAATATTGTCCGGTGCAGCCCCCCGTGTCGGGGCGCGTGAGCGGGGCACGGTATGGCGTGGCGATTGACCTTGGCACGACCCAACTGCGCCTGTCGCTATGGGATCTTCAAACACCCAAGCGCCTGGCGGGCCGCTCAGGGCTGAACCCGCAAATGGCCCAGGGGGCGGACGTATTGACCCGCCTGACCAAAGCCGCACGCTCAGCCCAGGCGGCTGAACACATCGGGGCCTTGGCACAACAGGCCATCGGGCAGGCGCTGGCAGAAATGGCAGCGGCATCCGGCATCGCGCTGGCCGAGGTGGACGAGGTTTTTCTGGTCGGCAATACGGCCATGCTGAGCCTGCTTGCGGGCAAAAATCACGCCTTGCTGCTGCAGCCCGAATACTGGACGCAGCGGCTGGACTGCCAGCCGCAGGATGTCAGCTTTTTGCGTACCGCATGGGGCGTGGCCGAGACCGCCGCCATCCATTTCGTGCCGCCTTTGGGGGGCTTTGTCGGCTCTGATGTGCTGGCCGGTGTCATCGCCACCCGGCTGACCGAACAAACGCCTGGGGCCTTGCTGATCGACTTTGGCACCAACTCGGAAATCGCCCTGTGGGACGGCCAGGTCTTGCGGGTCACGTCCGCCGCAGGGGGCCCAGCCTTTGAGGGCAGCGGCATTGCTTGCGGCATGCCCGGCGAAGCCGGGGCCATTTATCGCGTGCGGGGCCAGCCTGACCAGACCTGTGAATGTGAGGTGCTGGGCGGCGGGGCGGCGCTTGGGCTGTGTGGCAGCGGCTTGGTCGATGGCATTGCCTGGCTGCGCCGCAGCGACCAACTGGACAAGCTTGGGCGCTTCACGACCAGGGGCACGAGTGTGCAGCTGATGGAGCACATCGCCTTGCATCCGCGAGACATTGATGTGTTTCAACGCGCCAAAGCGGCCATCGGCGCAGGTGTGCTCTGGCTCTGTGCTCAGGCCGGCATGCCGCTTACCGAACTCCACCGCGTCTGTGCCTGCGGGGCCTTCGGGCGCTTGCTTGATGTGGTCAATGCCCAGTCGATCGGTTTGTTGCCCAGCGTGCCAGTGCCGACCGTGGAATTACAAGGCAATACGGCCCTGGCGGGCTGCGAGATGCTGCTGCTATCGAAGGATGCCTCCCACACCCTGCAAGCCCTGTTGGCCAGCGCACAACTGCACAACATGGCACAGGAGTCCGCCTATGAAAGGCTGTTTGTCGAAAACCTTTATTTGCAGCCGATGCAGACCTAGAATGAGTTAAACCATAACCTCTCAGGGGTGTCTATCGTGCTCGAAGATGTCATCAGAGAATACAACGCTGCCGTGCTCGACACAGACCGTGCCCGCGCCCTGCAGGTTGTCACGCAGGCGCTGCAACAGGGGGCTCGCCCCGAAGACATCGTGTTCCAGGTGGTGATTCCCGGCCTGGACTTGATGGTCAAGGCGCTCAGCGAGGGCTTTGACACCAACCTGGCCCAGCACTTCATGACGTCGCAAATTGCCGCCGAAGTGACCGAAAAAATGCTCACCCTGTTCCAGGCCCCGCCGGCAATTTTCGGGCGGGTGGTGATTGGCTCGGCTTCGGGTGATTTGCACACACTGGGCAAACGCATTGTCATCGGCTGTCTCAAGGCGCAAATGATTGACGTGACCGATCTGGGGGTCAATGTGTCGGCAGAAAAATTCGTTGACGAGGCAGTGGCACATCAGGCGCAAGTGATTGGTGTCTCGGCCATGATGGTGCATACCGCACGTGGCGAGGGCGGGGCCAGCAAAGTGCGTCAGATTCTCAAAGCGCGTGGGCTGGAAGACAAGATCAAGCTGGTGGTGGGTGGTGCGCCGTTTCGCTTTGACCCGGATTTGGTCAAGCTCGTCCAGGCCGATGGCTGGGCCGAGAACGGCGTGAGCGCAACCAAAGTGATCATGGATTGCATCCGGGAGGTGAAGCAATGACGACCAGCATGGACCGGCTGACAGCGGCAGCCAACGGTCAGATCATTGACCACATTCCGGTGTTTTGCAACCTGCTGGATCAGGGCGCACGTGAACTGGGCCTGTCGATCCAGGACTACGTCTCCAACGGCGAGCACGTGGCTGAGGCGCAATTAAAAATGTTGCACAAGTTTGGCCATGACAACGTGTGGAGCCTGTTTTATGTGGGCAAGGAGGCCGAGCTGCTGGGCTGCAACAAGATTCGTTTTGCCGACGATGGCCCGCCAAACGTGGAAGACTATGTCATCAAAAGCTATGCCGATATCGAGCGGCTGCAAGTCCCGGACGACATCAGCAGCCACCCGGCTTTTACTGAGACCGCCAAGTGCCTGAACATCATGCGCCGGGAAGTCGGTGGCAGCACACCCATCTGTGCTTACCTGACCGGCTCCATGTCCTTGCCCGCCGTCCTGATGGGCATGGAAAAGTGGATGGAGCTGTTGATGCTGGGCCCAAGCGAGGTGCGCGACCTGTTGCTCTTGAAGTGCTCGGATTTTTTTCGCAAGGAAATCGCCGCCTACCGCCAGGCTGGGGCCGATATCCTGGTGTACTCCGACCCCTATGGCTCGACCGACATCATTCCGATGCGGCTTTTTCAGCAACTCTCGCTGCCCTGGATGCGGCGCGACCTGGAGCCGGGCGGACTTGACGGCGTGGTGTACTACGTGGGCAGTGCGCGGCTGAACCCGGTGATTGACCTGGTCATTCGGGAAATTGGGTTCAAGGTTTTTTATCCCGGCCCGCTCGACGATATTGGCCAGTCCATGCGCTTGATCAACGGTCGGGCGGTGTGTGCCGGGGTCATCAACGACATCCGGCTGATCGACTGGAGCCCGGCAGAGATTCGCGCCGAAGTGCGCCGCATTGTGCAGGCCGGATTACATGAGGGCAAGAAGTTCTTTTTTGGCACGGTGGTGATGCCCTACGGCATTCCAGAGGCCAATATCAGAGCCATGATCGATGCCGTACATGAATACGGGCGGGCGTGATCCTGGGGTGACCGAACCCCGCCTGCTGCTGGGCTGCGGTATCTTGCAGCAGGAGTTGCGTTATCTGATCAAAAAAAATGCCTGGGCACTGGACACCGACTTTCTTGATTCCTCCCTCCATGTGGATTTCGCCGCGCTGGAGTCGGCCCTGCAAGCCGGGCTGGTGCGCCACACCGGGCGCGACATCGTGGTGTTCTACGGCAGTTGCCATCCGCGCATGGAGCAGATGCTGGTGGCCGCACACAGCTTGCGCACCCAAGGGCAAAACTGCATTGAAATGCTGCTGGGGCCTGAGCGCTTCATGCAGGAGTTGTCCAGCGGCGCATTTTTCCTGCTGGAAGACTGGGCGCTGCGCTGGGATACGGCCATCAGCAAGACGTTCGGCAACAAACCGGAGGTGATCCGGGAAATTTTCCAGCTCAGCAACCACTACCTGCTTTGCCTGCGAACCCCGTGCTCGGGCGATTTCGAGCAAGCCGCCATAGACATTGGGCTCAAGGTCGGGCTGCCATTGCGCTGGCTGGATGTTGGGCTGGAGCAGCTGGAAACGGTGCTGGCCCAAGCCATCGCGCAGAAAAAACCTCAGGCCCTCACAAATTGCTATTAAATATATAGCTGTTTGCGCTTTACATATAAGCGCTAGAGGCCGATTTTTCTTGCAAAATTGGCCCGCCGGCCGGTGCATGGACAATCGGGCTTGATCCATCTCACCGCTGCCCGCATGACCCTTCCCCACGCCGTTTCCCGATT
>VIKI01000225.1 GCA_008080595.1 Comamonadaceae bacterium | reverse complement strand
TGCCGGAAAAATGGTCAAAACCGGCCTCCAGAAAACCATGCAAAGCCCCAAGGCCTGCCAGATCAGCTGGGCGGCGCATCATTTTGAGCAGCAAGCGCAGGCCCGACTTGCGCGTCAACTGCCCCAGGGTTTGGCCCACATCCAGCACGGTGGCCAATTGCCAGTTGCGGGCTGTGCGTTGACCCACCTCCCGCCAGGCGGCCACATAGCGGGCTGCGTTGGGCACGCCCTCCGCTTTGCGCCAAGCCAGCGCCAAGGCCATGTCAAGCTCTTCGGTTTGTTGATGTAACGTGGTTAAGGCCAAAACCGTGGCCAGTACCGATGCCGGAAAAGTGCGTTCAAGCGCATCGGCAATCCGCACAAACTGGGCATCGCGCTGGCTGTAGTCTTTGGCGCTGTAGAGTTCTTCCAGAAAGAAGCGGGCGCTGGGGGCAAACACCGGGTGACTCAATAAGTCCTGGTAGGTGCCCTCAAAACGTTGCGCCTGCAAGTGTTTGACGGCTTTGAGGGCTTGGTTCAGGCTGGCATCGGCGCTGGCAGTTTGGCGTAGGCGGGCCACCTGGGCCATGGCTTCGCGGATTTCTTGTGAAGCTTTCATGATGTGGGAAGTTTACCGATGCAAATGTGCAAAACTACGGAACCCCAACAACTATAGGGGGCTTTCCGGGTTGATTAGATGCATGAACCTAGGGAAAACCCTTATAGTTCACTCATGTTTGAAACTTATACCTCAGCTCAAGCCATGACCACAGATCCGACCCCGCCTGATGGTGGTTCATCGTATTGGGCCAACTTGCAGCCTGTGAACAAGCCGCCTGAAGTGATCGTGCCGATCCGCTCACTGGGTGAAAATCACCGCGAGCGTATTGCGGGTCACCTGAAAGCGCTGGAGGCGAATGACCGCTATTACCGTTTTGGTTTTGCCGCCAATGATGAGCAAATTGACCGTTATGTGGCCGGTCTGAATTTTGATCGTGATGAAATCTTTGGCATCTACAACCGGCATTTGAAGCTGATTGCCATGGCGCATCTGGCCTATGCCGGTGATGAGCGCCGATCTGAGTGTGCTGAATTTGGTGTGTCAGTGTTGCCCCATGCACGTGGTCGCGGATTTGGTCAACGCCTGTTTGAACGCGCCTTGATGCATGCCCGCAATCACGGGGTGCGTCTGATGTTCCTGCATGTACTGAGTGAAAACACGGCCATGCTCAAAATTGCCCGCAATGCGGGAGCCACGGTGGTGCGCGATGGTTTTGAGTCCGAGGCTCACCTGGTCTTGCCACCCGCCACTTTGAATACCCAAGTGACTGAAATGCTGGAAGAGCAAATGGCGCAGGCCAACTACCAGATCAAGATCCAGGCCAAACAGTTTCGCGACATGTTGCACAGCATGCAAAGCAGTTGGCGAATTCCCAAAAACAGTGATCATCCGCGTTAAATCACAGCGCAAACCACATGCTTTGGCCTGTTTTTGGAAGTAGGGCCAACAATCCGCTATCCTTGAGGATGTGTTCAACAACCGCATGTCCTGCTTGATTGGCTGTGTCAGACCCCAACCCCACGCGTCCCGACCGGGAAGATCACCGTACTTTTTTGCAAAAAATTGCCGAGTTCATCCATCCCGGCCCAGACTCCACTGACGAGTTGCTCGACACGCTGGTTGAGGCCGAGCACAACCAGCTCATTGGTGCGGATTCACGCAAGATGCTCGAAGGCGTGATCCGTATGGCCGAGATGAGCGCGGGGGATGTGATGGTGCCCAGCACCCGCATGGAGCTGGTCAACATTGACGACCCATTTGAGACCATGATGCACGGTGTGATTCACACTGCGCACTCGCGCTTTCCGGTTTTTGAGGGCGAGCGTGAAAACATCATTGGCATCCTGATGGCCAAAGACATGCTCAAACTGCAACGCGCCCCCGAACTCAGCATTCGCGCCCTGTTGCGCCCAGCCGTGTTTGTGCCTGAGAGCAAAGGCCTGAACGACTTGCTGCGCGATTTTCAGAGCAACCACAACCACCTGGCCATCGTGATTGATGAATTTGGCCGGGTCGCCGGTTTGGTCACCATTGAAGACGTGCTGGAAGAAATTGTCGGAGAGATCGAAGATGAGTTCGACATTGCCGCCGACGATGGTGACATCTTTGGCCTGCCAGACCGCAGCTACCGCGTCAGTGGCGACACCACCGTGGAGCGTGTTGAAAACGCCTTTGGTGTGACGCTCCAGAGTACTGATTCTGATGAAGACTTTGACACCATTGGCGGCCTGATTGCTCACGAAATGGGCCATGTGCCCAGGCGTGGTGAACACCATGATCTGGCGGGTTTGAAGTTTGTGGTGATGCACACCAAAGGTGGTGCCGTCAAATGGTTCAAAGTCGCGCCCTTGCCTGACGGCACGGTTTAACCCGCTAACCGAGTGCAAAGCCTGTTTGTCGGCAAGCCGCCGCGCTCGCGCATCTGGCCCACCCTGCTGATGGCGGTGTTGGCCGGCTGTTTGCAAGCCGCCAGCCTGGCCTGGCCCTGGGCCTTGCCAGAAACCTTTCAACGGGTCGGCCTGGAGCAGGGACAAGCCTGGTGGTGGGGGCAGACCCTGGCCTTGAGCGTTCTGCTGCTGTTGCTGCAAGGCAGTGACTCCCTACGCCGTGCCGCCTGGCTAGGCTGGAGCTTTGCCACCGCCTGGCTGGCCGGCACGTTTGGCTGACTATTTACCTCGATGCACAGCTACGGTGGCCTGAGTGCCCCACTGGCCATTCTGGCGGTGCTGGCTCTGGCAGGGGCATTGAGCGTGTTTACCGCCGCAATTTCATGGTGTTTTCGTGCTCTAGTGCTTATAAATAAAGCGCAAACAGCTATTTATTTTGTAGTATTGTGGACGCTGGCAGAGCTGGCACGCGGCTTGGTGTTCACGGGTTTTGGCTGGGGCGCGGTGGGTTATGCGCAGGTCAATGGCCCCATGGCTGCGGCCTTGCCCTGGGTGGGGGTGTATGGCTTGAGTGCAATGGCGGCCTTGCTGGCTGCGCTCACCGCCTTGGTGCTGGGGGCTCGCCGCTGGCAGGCCGCCGTGTCGCCCGCATTGGCGGGTGTGGTGTTGCTCGGTTTGATGAACGTGTTGCCAGCGCCGCAAGGGGTATCTACCGGCAGCCTGAATGTGACGCTGCTGCAAGGCAATATTGCCCAAGATGAAAAATTTGACCAAAGCAGCGGCGTGCCCAAAGCCTTGCGCTGGTACGGTCAGCAGCTGGAGGCTAACCGCAGTGCGCTCATCATCACCCCAGAAACTGCCCTGCCGCTGTTGCCCACGCAATTGCCGGATGCCTATTGGCAAGCCTTGCAACTGCGCTTTGCTCAAGGGAAACAAGCCGCTTTGGTTGGCATGCCGCTGGGCAGTTATACCGAGGGCTACACCAATTCGGTGGTCGGCTTCAAGCCGGGGCAAACCGACCTGTGGCGTTATGACAAACACCACCTGGTGCCGTTTGGCGAGTTCATCCCCCCGATGTTTCGCTGGTTCACCAACCTGATGAACATCCCTTTGGGCGATTTCAACCGGGGTCTGTTTGGCGAAGAACTCGCTGCCCAGTTTGCCGACGCTGCCAAAGCCCCCACCATACTCGTCAACATCAGCAACCTGGGCTGGTTTGGTGAACATCTGGCGATGGATCAGCACCTGCAGATTGCCCGTGTGCGGGCGCTGGAATTGGATCGGCCGTTTTTGCTCGCCACCAACACCGGCCGCACGGCGGTGGTGGATCACCTTGGGCGAGTCACCGCCGCCTTGCCCAACCATGTGGCGCAGGCCTTGACCGCCGATGTGCAGGGGCGCGAGGGCATCACGCCTTATGCCTGGTGGGCCTCGCGCTGGGGGCAGGGGCCGTTGCTGGTGTTGTGCTTGTTGGTGGTGCTGGGGATTTGGCTGGGGCGAAAGTCCTGATGGGCCAAATTTCAATCTGAACAAACCTCAAGCCCGTAAAATCAGCCCCTTTCACGCAAGCCCTCGCGTGACCCTGTTTACCCCTTGACGGCGTTGCACGTCGTCCAAAAACCTATGTTGACCTTCCAACAAATCATTTTGAAACTGCAGTCGTATTGGGATGCCCAAGGCTGCGCACTTTTGCAGCCTTATGACATGGAAGTGGGCGCGGGTACGTCGCACACGGCTACTTTTTTAAGAGCACTGGGGCCAGAGCCCTGGAAAGCCGCCTATGTGCAGCCGAGCCGCCGCCCGAAAGATGGCCGCTACGGCGAGAACCCGAACCGCCTGCAGCACTACTACCAGTACCAGGTGGTCTTGAAGCCCGCACCCAGCAACATTCTGGAGCTGTACCTGGGCTCACTCGAAGCGCTGGGCTTTGATTTGAAGAAAAACGACATCCGTTTTGTCGAAGACGACTGGGAAAACCCCACGCTCGGGGCCTGGGGTCTCGGCTGGGAGGTCTGGCTGAACGGCATGGAAGTGACCCAGTTCACCTACTTCCAGCAGGTTGGCGGCATTGACTGCAAACCCATCACCGGCGAGATCACCTACGGGCTGGAGCGCTTGGCCATGTACCTGCAAGGTGTGGACAACGTCTACAACCTGATCTGGACCGAAGGGGCGGATGGCTCCAAGCTCACTTACGGCGATGTCTACAAGCAAAACGAGGTCGAGCAATCCACCTACAACTTCGAGCACAGCGATGTCGACTTCTTGTTCACCGCCTTCACTGCCCACGAAAAACAGGCCAAACACCTGATGGAAGCTCAACTGGCGCTGCCCGCTTATGAACAGGTGCTGAAATGCGCCCACAGCTTCAACCTGCTGGATGCCCGTGGCGCGATTTCCGTGACCGAACGCGCCGCCTACATTGGCCGCATCCGCAACCTGGCGCGGGGCGTGGCACAAAGTTATTTTGAATCCAGAGAGCGGCTGGGCTTCCCGATGGCCCCGCGCGAATGGGTTGAACAGATCAGCAAGAAAGCAGCCTAACCATGACCCACCAAAATCTTCTTGTCGAACTGTTTGTTGAAGAGCTGCCACCCAAGGCCCTGAAAAAACTCGGTGAAGTATTCGCCAGCCAGCTGTGTGTCCAGTTGCGCAGCCTGGGCTTGGCATCCAGTGACTCGGTGGTCACGCCGTTTGCCTCGCCGCGCCGCCTGGCCGCGCACATCACCCATGTGGCCGCCAAGGCCGCTGACAAAACCGTGCAGCAAAAGCTGATGCCGGTGAGTGTGGGCCTGGATGCCAATGGCCTGGCCACTCCGGCCCTGCTGAAAAAACTGCAAGCGCTGGGGGCCGATGTGTCCGACCCGGTGTTTGCCGTGGCTGCCTTGCGCAAAGCGCCCGATGGCAAGGCCGATGCCTTGTTTTTTGAGAGCCTGGTCAACGGGGCTACGCTCGATCTGGGCTTGCAGCAAGCCCTGGAAGCCACTTTGGCCAAGCTGCCGATTCCCAAAATGATGAGTTACCAGCTGGAAACTGATTGCGAGTTGCCCGGCTGGAGCAGTGTCCATTTTGTCCGCCCGGCGCATGGCCTGGTGGCATTACATGGCAGCAGCGTGGTGCCGGTGAAGCTGCTGGGGTTGACGGCTGGCAATACCACGCAAGGGCATCGCTTTGAGGCTTTGACATCGCCGGTGCTGCTGAACAACGCCGACGAGTATGCTGAAACCCTGGCCCGCGACGGTGCGGTGATGGCCAGTTTTGACGACCGGCGCTTTGCCATCGTGCAACAACTCGCCCAGGCCGCCGAGCGTTTGGGGCCGGGTTACCAGGTGCTGATGGACGAGGCCCTGCTCGATGAAGTCACCGCGCTGGTCGAGCGCCCGAATGTGCTGGTCTGCACCTTTGAATCTGAATTTCTGGAAGTGCCGCAAGAGTGCCTGATTCTGACCATGAAGGCCAACCAGAAGTACTTCCCGATGCTGGATGTGGCCGGCAAATTGACCAACAAGTTCCTGGTGGTCAGCAACATTCAGCCCGAAGACCCAAGTTTTGTCATTGGCGGCAATGAGCGCGTGGTGCGCCCACGCCTGAGTGATGCCAAGTTCTTCTTTGACCAGGATCGCAAAAAGACGCTGGCCTCGCGTGTTGAAGGCTTGGACAAGGTGGTCTACCACAACAAGCTGGGCACGCAAGGTGAACGCACGCAACGGGTGCGTGCCATTGCCAGCGCCATGGCCTCGCAACTGGGTGATGCCAAGTTGATGGCGCACGCCGACCAGGCGGCACAACTGGCCAAGACCGACTTGCTGACCGACATGGTGGGTGAATTCCCCGAGCTGCAAGGCATCATGGGCGGCTATTACGCCCTCAACGATGGCCTGAGCCAGGATGTGGCCCACGCCATTGAAGACCATTACAAACCGCGCTTTGCCGGGGACGACTTGCCGCGCAACACCACCGGTGTGGTGGTGGCGCTGGCCGACAAGCTGGAAACCCTGGTCGGCATGTTTGGCATTGGCAACCTGCCCACCGGTGACAAGGATCCGTTTGCCCTGCGCCGTCACGCCCTGGGTGTGATCCGTATGCTGGTGGAAAAAGATTTGCCGCTGGATTTGAACGCCTTGATCAGCGCCGCGTTGCCAGCGTTTGGCGACAAGGTGACGGATGCCAGCCCGGCTTTGCTGGACTTTGTGTTTGACCGCCTGGCCGGTGGGCTGCGTGAGCAAGGCTACAGCGCTCTGGAGGTGGATGCCGTTCTGGCCTTGCGCCCACAGCGCCTGGGTGACGTGCCCAAGCGCCTGGCGGCGGTGCGCAGCTTTGCCGCGTTGCCAGAAGCCCCGGCGCTGGCAGCGGCCAACAAGCGTATCAGCAACATTCTGAAAAAAGCCAACACCACGGTCGACCCGCATGTGAGTGAACTGGAGCTGAAAGAAGCGGCTGAATCGGCGCTGTACGCCACCATGAACCAGCTGTTGCCCAAGGCCAATGCGCAGTTTGCGGCGGGCGACTACGCGGCCTCCCTGCAAACCCTGGCCGCTTTGCGCGAGCCGGTGGATGCATTTTTTGAAGGCGTGATGGTCAACGCCCCTGAGGAGAGTGTTCGCCTGAACCGCCTGGGCCTGCTCAAAACCCTGCACCTGGCGATGAACCAGGTGGCAGACTTGTCGCGTCTGGCGGCCTGAAGCCCTTCTGGAATCACCTCCATGAGCCCGATCAAACTCGTCATTCTGGACCGCGACGGCACCATCAACGAAGACAGTGCCGAATTCATCAAATCGGCCGATGAATGGCAACCCTTACCCGGCGCACTGGAAGCCATTGCGCGGCTCAACCATGCGGGCTGGCATGTGGTTGTGGCCAGCAACCAGTCGGGCTTGGGGCGCGGCCTGTTTGAGGTGTCTGACCTGAACGAGATTCATGCCAAGATGCACAGCATGCTGGCGGCGGTGGGGGGGCGCATTGATGCCGTGTTTTATTGCCCCCACGCGCCCAATGAAAACTGCCGCTGCCGCAAGCCTGACACCGGCCTGTTTGAACAAATTGCTGACCGCTATGGCTTTGGACTCAAAGGTGTGCCAGCCGTGGGTGACTCTGCCCGCGACGTGGTGGCCGGTGCGGCGATCGGCTGTGAACCCCATCTGGTGTTGACGGGCAAGGCGGCTGTTTACATCGGGCGCAGCTTGCCAGAGAGTTTTCCGGCCAACACCCAGGTGCATCAGAGCTTGTCCGCATTCGTCGATTTCTTGCTGGAGCGGGAAGCTCCTGCAAGTTGATTTGCTCTATTTATAGTAGCTGCTTGCGCAATCTTTATAAGGGCTTGAGCCCAAAAATAATAATGATCTTGCTCCGTTCGATTCTGCATCTGGCCTGGATGGTCCTCACCGTGATTCCCTGGACGCTGGCGGTGCTGCTGGTGTCCCTGATGCCACCGCGCAGCAGGGCTTGGTGGACGGCGGTGAACTGGTTTCGGGTGGTGATGTGGGGCACCCGTGTGATTTTGGGGGTGCAGGTCAAGGTGCTTGGCTTTGAGCACCTGCCGGTGGGCAAGACCAGTGCAGCGGTGCTGCTGAGCAACCACCAGTCAACCCTGGAAACCTTGCTGCTGCCCACCTTGATGCCGCATCCGCTGGCCTTTGTGTTCAAGCGCGAGCTGCTGAAAATCCCGTTTTTTGGCTGGTCGATGGCGCGGCTGGACATGATCCACATCGACCGCGAGTCACGCACCGAGGCCATGAAACACATC
>VIKI01000224.1 GCA_008080595.1 Comamonadaceae bacterium | reverse complement strand
TTTGTGTGGGTCGATGGTCATGCCACCCACGTTGAAATTGTCGATTACCACTAAAGGAGTGTCACCATGGCCCGCGAAGTCCCAT
This sequence comes from Comamonadaceae bacterium, assembly GCA_008080595.1. GTDB lineage: Bacteria > Pseudomonadota > Gammaproteobacteria > Burkholderiales > Burkholderiaceae_C > Rhodoferax. The sequence goes on along the minus strand of VIKI01000224.1, from coordinate 4,582 downwards.
TGATTCACCCAGGCGTTATCTTGCTGGAAGATTGGCTAAAGCCCATGGGCATCAGTCAATATGCACTTGCCAAGGCAATTGATGTACCGCCCAGGCGCATCAATGAGATTGTGAAAGGTATTCGGGGGATCACCGTTGACACGGCTTTACGCCTTAGCGTGTTTTTTGGTACGGATGCGCAGAGTTGGGTCAATCTGCAAACCCACTATGACACTGAACTTGCCCGCGAAGCCATGGCTAGCGTTCTTGGGCGCATCGTTCGCCGTGAAGTGGGCGAACCTGCGTAACGACTCACCCCTCGCCTGCGTGTCATCCACAAATGCGGTCGGGGAATGGTTCCAATGGGAAAACCCTTTGCGCTCAAATTTGGCATCGTCCGCAGTCACCCGGTAAAGCTCAAGGTAGGCCAGGCAACAGTCCGAGGCCATAGGCAGCAGTTCCAACGCTGAAAGACTTCGCACCTGGTGCACGCCGGGAAACAGACGGATAGAAAATTCAAGCGCATAAGGCAAAGTAACATCGTCCAGGAGTTGGCCTCACAGGGGAACTGCAGCACCTTGTCCATCACGATGGGCAGCAGATCGGCGTTCCGGCGGTCCGGTTTCACCGCTTGGCTGCAGCGACAGATGAGCAATTGGCAGAAGTGACTTTGCTCTTGCTGGGTTCCGCGCTGCGCTGGAAGGCATTGGATGAGGACATCACCGTCACAGGTGCTGCGCTTGGGCGATTTCAAACGCCGTTGCCGCTGGCGGCTTGAGGTGCGTTGAAAGATTGGAATATCACCCCAACCAAATTACCTCTGCTCTGAAGTATCCGAGTCTTTCCCAGGGCGGTCGTTAAAAACCAACTGGTTACGCCAACGGGTTCAGCCTCAAGCCGAATCAAATCCCTTTGGCCAGCAGCATCTGAATCCCGTCTGTATCGGGCACACCAAACTTGACGATCCAGACTTGCTCTGCGTTCTCAAGCTCACGCGGTGACGCACCAGGTTGAAACTGCAGACCGACCTTTGCGTGATCCCACAGCACACCTTTCAGGTATCTCGTTTCCGTCTCAATTCGCCTCCTTGCTGCTGCAAGGCGTTCCTTTAAATCCTTCACATCTTCCTCATTGAATGGGTTGATGGCGTGTAGGTGCTGGCCGGCGGTGTCGTGAATGTCAAGAAACCTCTCCAAAACGGCGACCTCGGGACCTCTCTCGAAATGCTTTGTGCCGTCCGCCTGCGTCACCATGACTCCCAGCGACTTCGGCAGAAAGTGTGGACTGATTTGACTAAGGTGTTTCAAGACCTTCGCAGGCTTACTGTCGACCCGGTAGTCGGCGTTCTTGCCCTGCTCCTGGCGGAGCGCGGCGTACCGTTCCTCATCGGCCGCGATTGCAGAGTACGCCACCAACTCGACAATTTGCCGCAGCTGCAGCCACATGAACTCATCATCGAACTCCGCCGTCAACGTCCGGGGCTTCTTGGCACCGAGAATCCTGTCGATCGCCCTGAAGCGTCGTTTCACCTCGATCATGTGATCGCGGTATAGCTGGGGCGATACGATATCCATGGCCTACTTATCAGCGACGAAAAGCAGAGCCAGCACGATGAAGCCGCCGATGCACCTTCGACTTCGGGTCACCGACGACAGAGATACTTCGATCCTCCAGTGAGACAGTGCCACGTACACGGGTGACAAGCGGTGGCTCCTGGCCTTCTTCTTTGCGATCACCCAGGACAGTCAGGACTTCCAGCGTCTGGACCTCAATCCAGATGCTGTGACACGGGTAGTACGTGTGCTCCGCTCCTGCGTTGTCGGTGTACAGAATATCCCCGTGGTCGATGTCTTTGACGACGACTTTTTCGTCCCCAAATGCCATAGCATTTCCTCATGAGTTGTGCTTCATTATCTCTGCGCAGTACAAAACGCTATGAAACTCAACTCAGCCATACCCATAAGCAACACCGCAATCACCCCTCCAGCCCCCTTGCCAACCGCCACTGCTTCACCAGCGCATAAATCGCCGGAATCACTGCCAGAGTCAGCACGGTGCTGGAAATCATGCCGCCCACCATCGGCGCAGCGATGCGGCTCATCACCTCAGAGCCCGTACCCGTGCCCCATAGGATCGGCAGCAGGCCAGCCATGATGGCGACCACCGTCATCATCTTGGGGCGCACGCGCTCTACCGCGCCTTCCATCACCGCCTCATACAGGTCGGCCACGCAGGGCTCGCGGCCGGCCGAGCGGCATTTCAGCTTGATGGCTTCCCAGGCATGGTCCAGGTAGATCAGCATGATCACGCCGGTTTCTGCAGCCACTCCGGCCAGGGCGATAAAGCCCACCGCCACGGCCACTGACAGGTTGTAATTCAAGAACCACATCAGCCAGACCCCGCCTACCAGCGCAAACGGCACTGAGAGCATGACGATCAGCGTCTCGGTGATGCGCTGGAAGTTCAGGTACAGCAGCAGAAAAATGCTCAGCAGCGTGACCGGGATGACGACTTTCATCTTCTCGATGGCGCGTTCCATGTACTCAAACTGGCCGCTCCAAGTGACGTAATACCCCGGCGGGAAGCTGATGCGCTCAGCCACGGCTTTCTTGGCATCGCGCACATAGCCGCCAATGTCGCGGTCGCGGATATCGACATAGATGTAGGCCGACAACAGCGCGTTTTCGGTACGAATGCCGGGTGCGCCTTTGGCCACCACCACTTTGGCCAGTTGCCCCAGCGGAATTTGGGCACCGTCCATGGTCGGGATCAGCACCTCACGCGCGATCTGCTGCGGGTCGCCACGTAATTCGCGCGGGTAACGCACGGTGACTCCAAAACGCTCGCGCCCCTCCACCGTGGTGGTGACCATTTCGCCGCCCAGGGCACTGCCAACCACGTCCAGCAAGTCACCCACCGCCAGGCCGTAGCGGGCCAGTTGCTCCCGATCCGGCTCAATGTTCAGATAGAAGCCGCCGGTGATGCGTTCGGCAAAGGCGCTGGTGGTACCGGGCACGGCTTTCACCACGGCCTCAATCTGCTTGGCCAGTTTTTCCATCTCATCCAGGTCTTTGCCAAACACCTTGATGCCAATGGGGGTGCGGATGCCGGTGGACAGCATGTCAATGCGGGCCTTGATCGGCATCGTCCAGGAGTTGGCTACGCCGGGGAATTGCAGCGCCTTGTCCATCTCGGCAATCAGTTTGTCGATGGTTAAACCGGCACGCCATTCGGACTCGGGCTTGAGGTTGATCACCGTCTCAAACATCTCGGTCGGGGCTGGGTCGGTGGCGGTGTTGGCACGGCCCGCCTTGCCGTAGACCGAGGTCACCTCGGGGAAACTTTTGATGATCTTGTTTTGGGTTTGCAGCAGCTCGGCGGCCTTGGTGATGGACATGCCGGGTAACGAGGCGGGCATGTAAAACAGCGTGCCTTCGTTCAGCGTGGGCATGAACTCCGAGCCGAGCCGGGAAGCCGGGTAATACGACACGCCCAGCACCCCTAGCGCCAGCAAAATGGTCACTTTTTTATAGCGCATTACGCTGGATATGATGGGCCTGTAAGCCCAAATGAGCACTCGGTTCACCGGGTTTTTGGCCTCTGGCATGACATGGCCACGAATGAACAGCAGCATCAGCACCGGCACCAGCGTGACCGACAGCAGTGCCGCACTGGCCATGGCAAAGGTCTTGGTGTAGGCCAGCGGCGAGAACAGGCGGCCCTCTTGGCCTTCGAGGCTGAACACCGGCAGGAAGGAGACGGTGATGATCAGCAGGGAGAAGAACAGGGCGGGGCCGACTTCTTTGCAGGCATTCAGGATGGCGGTGTAGCGGGCTTGCAGGTTGCCTTGGGTGTGGCCCGCAGAAATGGGGGCAGCGCTCTTGGTGTGGCCCGCAGAATTGGGGTCAGAGCCCCATTCGGTGATGCGTTGTGGGCTGGTTTGAAGACTTGAGCCCGAATGGGTATCTGACCCCAATTCAGCTACTGCTTCAGCATGCTCCAAGCGTTCCAGGTGTTTGTGGGCGTTTTCGATCATCACTATCGCGGCATCAATCATCGCCCCAATGGCAATGGCGATGCCGCCCAGGCTCATCAGGTTGGAGCTCATGCCCAACAGGCGCATGGCGATGAAGGCCATCAAAATGCCCACCGGCAGCATCAAAATCGCCACCAGGGCGCTGCGCACATGCATCAGAAAGATCACACAGACGGCGGCCACGATCAGCGATTCTTCCAGCAGCGTGCGCTTCAGGGTGTCAATGGCCCGCTTGATCAGCTCCGAGCGGTCGTAGACGGCTTGCACACTCACGCCTGCGGGCAAGCCGGGGCCAATTTCGGCGATCTTGTCTTTGATGTTGGCAATCACCTCCAGCGCATTCTGGCCGTAACGGGCCATCACAATGCCTGAGACCACCTCGCCCTCGCCATTCAACTCAGTGATACCCCGGCGCTCGTCGGGTGTCAGTTCCACCCGGGCAATGTCGCGGATCAGCACCGGCGTACCTTTGTCGGCTTTCACCACCAGCATTTCAATGTCCGCCCGGCCACGCAGATAGCCCTTGCCACGCACCATGTATTCGGTCTCGGCCATTTCCACCGCGCG
>VIKI01000223.1 GCA_008080595.1 Comamonadaceae bacterium | reverse complement strand
CCCCACCGCATCAATCAGATCGGGCTTAAAGCCTTGGTCAACCAACATTTGCCGAATGGCCCGCGCACGCTCCAGGGACAAGGCATCGTTGGCGGGCACCGTACCGACCCGGTCGGTGTGGCCAATGACGATGATCTCACCCCCTTTGCGGGCCAGGGCTCGCGCCAGAATGGCGGGCAACTGCGCTTTGGAGGCTTCTGTCAACGCAGCACCGCCAGCTTCAAAGTAGAGCAGGAAGTGCTCGGCGGCGGCAGGCATGTTCACCATCAACGCCCCGTGCCGCTCCATCACCACCAGGGGGTCGGTCACAGTCAATTCAACGCCCCCGGCCTTGTCAACATGGGCGGTTTGGTAAGGTGCGGTCAAACTCACCGTGCCGAGTGCGCCTTTCACTTCCACCGCAGTGTGCTTTCCCGCACCTTCGGGCAACAAGATTACCCGTGTAGCTGGCGCACAGGCCATCAGTAAGCCCGTCAACAGCAAGGCGCTGCCGTATTTGAACCGTGGCATCATGGCACCTCCACAATGAAATCGGTGCCACGCACCCCCACCACCGAAGTGGGGGTGATGACCTTGACCTGCTCGGGGTGAAGTTTGCCCAGCCAGCCGGTAACCACCCGAATGCTGCCCTGCACCAGGTTCAGGATCAGACTGCCGTCTTGCGTGGTGGTGTCAAACTTGACATCGGTCAACATCAGGGTGGTATTGGGTCCCACAGCCACGACCGTACCATCTTTCAGGGTCATTGTGGTGCTGGAGTCACTGCCGGTGACAATGCGCTCTGCACTTTGCAGAGCCGCGCCAACGTAGGCGGATCGCGCCGCCGCAGCCTGGTTCAAGCCAACGCTTCCCTGCACCGATTTCAAGACACCTACGCTTTGCGCCTGCACACTCACGACACAGCCCGCCAGCAACAGCAGGCCGATTCCCCATTGTTCGATTTTCATGTCGATCCTTTCACTTTGGGTGATGCCTCACCTTGGGATATTGACTCAGTGATTTCAGGCTTTTTTGATGATGCGTTTGCTGGGCTCATCATCCTGCATCACTTGTTCTGCCCAGGGGCCGAGTTTTTCGGTATCGGCACGCAATACCTCTTGCTTGATCGCCAAAATCTGGGCTGGATGCATGGAAAAACTGCGCAAGCCCATGCCCAGCAACAAGCGGGTCATGCTGGTATCGCCCGCCATTTCACCGCATACACTGACCGGTTTGCCTTGGGCGCGTCCTTGCTCAATGGTGTTGGCCACCAAGCGTAACACCGCTGGATGCATGGGGTCGTAGAGATGGGCGACCGATTCGTCAGCCCGGTCAATGGCCAGCGTGTACTGGATCAGGTCATTGGTGCCGATGGACAAGAAATCAAAGTATTTCAAAAACACCTTGAGTGTCAGGGCTGCGGCCGGTATCTCGATCATGGCCCCAACTTTGATGGGCCCATAGGCCACGCCACGGTTGTCAAGCTGCACCCGCGCATGGTCGATCAAGGCCATGGTCTGACGGATTTCACTGGCATGCACCAGCATCGGAATCAGCAGATGCACCTGACCAAACGCGGCCGCACGCAGGATGGCCCGCAGCTGGGTCAGAAACATGGCCGGGTCAGCCAGGCTCCAGCGAATGGCACGCAGACCCAGGGCCGGGTTCAGGTGGGCATCGTCGCGCAAGGTCTCATCCAATGGTTTGTCGGCACCGACATCCACGGTGCGAATCGTGACCGGCAAGCCTTGCATGCCTTCAACCGCACGTTTGTAGGCCTGAAACTGTTCTTCTTCATTGGGCAGTTTGCCATGACGACCCATGAACAGGAATTCGCTGCGAAACAGGCCAACCCCAACGGCACCCGCCTTGAGTGCGCTTTCAGCATCTTCAGGCATTTCAATATTGGCCAATAACTCAACTTTTTGCCCATCCATGGTGACCGCTGGCGTATGCAGCAATCGCATCAACCGACCGCGCTGGAGTTCGCCCTGGCGCTGCTTGAAGCCATATTCCGCCAGGATGATGGGGGATGGATCGACCACCACCACCCCCGCATCTCCGTCAATCACCACCCAGTCATCTTGCCGAATCAGGTGGCTGCTCAGGCGTGCGCCCACCACGGCGGGAATATCCAGGCTGCGCGCAACAATGGCGGTATGTGAGGTTTTGCCCCCTACATCGGTGATGAACCCGGCAAACACACTTTGCTTGAATTGCAACATGTCCGATGGCGAAAGATCGTGCGCGATCAGGATCAGTGGCACATCGACCGTATCATCCAAAAGCAAGTCCTGCTGAGACTTTTTCCTGTCATGACGACCAAGCGGCTGCACCAAGGGTGACGACACTCCACGCATGGCACGCAGTACTTTTTCGGTGATTTGCTCGAGATCAGCTTTACGTTCGCGAAGATACTCATCTTCCATTTCGTCAAACTGGCGGGCCACCACTTCAAGCTGTGTGGTCAACGCCCATTCGGCGTTGTACAGGCGATCTTTGATCCAGTGGCGTACACCGTTGCTGAGTTCTTCGTCTTGCAACAGCATCAAGTGCACATCCAGCAGGGCAGTGAGTTCCTGAGGCGTGTCTTTCGGCCCCATCTGGGCAATGCTGGTCTGCAAACGGTGAATCTCTGCCACCACGGCATCTCGGGCATCGCGTACCCGGTTGATTTCAGCAGCAACTTGTGAAGCTTCAATAAAGTAGTGCGCTACATCCAGTCGGGTTGATGCCACCAAAACAGCACGCCCAATGGCAATGCCTCGGGCCACTGCCAAGCCATGGATGCTGAAGGTCATTCACCCTCTCCAAACTTGTCGGCAATCAGTGCCAACAATGCATCCATGGCTTCTTGCTCCCGATCACCCTGGGTTTCAACTTCAACCTGTGTACCTATTCCTGCCGCCAACATCATCACACCCATGATACTTTTGGCGTTGACTCGGCGGTCACCGCGATACATCCATACTTCGCACGGAAAACTTCCTGCCAGTTTGGTCAATTTGGCGGAGGCGCGGGCGTGCAAACCAAGTTTATTGCTGATGGTCGTTGTGGTTTTGATCATTTGGTTTTCGTTGCTGATTTTGCGGAGCCGTCACGGCCACTTGCATGATTCCTTGAGTGCCACCGGCTAACACACGTGCAATCAAAGCATCCAGGGGTTCATTTCGGTAAGTGACTGCTCGCAACAGCATGGGCAAATTGACACCCGCCACCATTCTGGAATGCACACCGTCTATGAGTTTTTGTGCCACATTACATGGGGTCGCACCAAACATGTCAGTTAATACCAGTGTATGTGTGGTGTCGAGCATGGTCAAAGCCAACCGAGCGGCCGCCAATGTCTCCTCGGTGGGTGTATTTGGCTGAACGTCGAGCACAGCGACAGTTGTTGCGGCCTCGGGAAAAACATGCAAGACACATTGGCGCAGGGCGCTGGCCAAAGGCGCATGAGCCATGATGAAAATGCCGTTGTTCATGTATGTTTTGAGGTCAATGCTTGCGTCGTCAGACAATCTACCGCTGTCTGTGCTTAGGTTCTGATTATGACCATCTACATTGACGAGGATGACAACTCTAAGAGTCCCTCTGCCTTTTTGATTCGATGATTCATACTCGAATATCCTTTAGAGTGGGCAAGCTGCGCATCTTATTGCGTGGAGAATTTCAATTCGTAAGGCCAGCTAGGCTTTCAACTTGCTGGCCACCAAACTACATTCGATTATTTGGCACGAAAGTCATCATGGCAAGACTTGCAGGTGCCACCGGTTGCTGTGACTGCTAATTTGATGTTGTCTAAATTGCCTGTTTTGGCTGCAGCGGACAATTTGGTCATTTCGGCCTGCATCTTATTAGCGTAGTCGTCAAACTTGGCCTTATCTGTCCAGATTTCTGCCTTGGCTTTGGTTTCGCCCTTGTCAGTACCTGGGCCAAAACCTGCCCAAGGAAGTTTGCTAACAAAATCTGCAACTGCTGCACTGTCTGCGGCTACTTTGGCATCAAACGGGATTTTTCCTGCCGCCATGCCGGCTACGCGACCAAAATTTTGCTGCATGACAAACAAGGCGTTTTTACGGTATTTGATTGCATCTTCAGCCTTGGCAAACTGGGCAGAAGCAGGCAAAGCCAATGTCAACGCCGCACCAGCGAGAAGCAAAATAGAGAACTTTTTCATGAAAAACCTTTCATCGTTAAACTAGAACGCACATCGGGAGCCGAAGTGTATAAGTTATCGATGAATTCTGCTTTTTAAACTTCTAAAGGTGTCTATGGATGTGATTGTCAGAGTTTGGGATGCGCCGACCCGCATCTTTCATTGGTTGTTGGTTGTCTGCTTTGTCAGCTTGATCATTACAGGCAACCTGGGTGGAAATGCGATGGTTTGGCATTTCCGCTTGGGCTATTGTGTCTTGTCACTTCTTTTGTTTCGATTGGTCTGGGGAATTTTAGGTGGCTATTGGTCGCGGTTTGCCAGATTTTTGTACCCTCCCTCAACACTCATTGCCTATCTGAAAGGACGCGCCGACAAACAGCACTCCGTGGGACATAACCCACTTGGTGCCCTGTCCGTGTTTGCGCTGTTAACTTTTCTAGTTTTTCAAGTCACATCCGGTTTGATGAGTGATGACGAAATTTCTGCTGCAGGACCATTGACCCGTTTTGTTTCAGCTGAATGGGTCTCTTTTGCCACCTTTTATCA
>VIKI01000222.1 GCA_008080595.1 Comamonadaceae bacterium | reverse complement strand
CAGGGCAGCTTCAGCCCCCGGCTGGCCCATTACCTGTGTGAACAGGCCGCCCTTTTGATCGCGCAAAACCAATGGCCAGAGGCCGAAACCCTGCTGCGCCAAGCCATAGAAAAATCACCCGAATCCGCCCGCGCCCGGCTCGACTTGGCCAAATTGCTGGACAAGATGGGGCAGGTCGATTTAGCCTGGCAGACCCTGTCTGATGCGTTGGGTCAAACCCCCTCGGCGATGGGGCTGTTGGCTCCAACCTGGGCTGAACTGGCGTTGCGCTGTGGCCGCGCCACCGAGACGCTTGAGCAATTGCAAACCCTCTATGCCGACAACCCCAGCCTGGATGTGCTGGAGGCGCTGGTCAGCCTCTCCCAGGCCCAACCGGATAGCGAAGTGAGCGCCCGAGATTGGTACGCACGGCATCTTGAGAAAATGCCCTCCCTGGTGGCTGCCAGCAAATGGATTGCGGGTGAAAAGCTGGAGCATGAGCAGTTTCATCCCCAGGTGCAACGTGCCCTGGATCACGCCACCCAGCCGCTGCTGCGTTACCGCTGCGCCGCCTGCGGCTTTGAGGCCATGCAGCATTTCTGGCAATGCCCTGGCTGCCAGGCCTGGGACAGTTACCCCCCGCGACGGGTTGAAGAATTATGAACATGTCAAAAGAACGTCTCAGTCTGGCCCGCGTGCTGGTGGTGGGCGATGTGATGCTGGACCGCTACTGGTACGGCGCGGTCGACCGCATCAGCCCGGAAGCCCCAGTCCCCGTGGTGCGTGTCACCCGCGAAGAAGAACGCAACGGCGGTGCGGCCAACGTGGCCTACAACGTGGTGACGCTGGGGGCACAAGCCTCACTGCTGACTGTGGTGGGGGATGATGAAGCCAGCCACAAGCTCGAAGCCCTGGTGGCCAACACCGGCATCCAAACCCACTTTGGCCGCGATGCCCAGCTCAAAACCACCGTCAAACTCCGTGTGATTGGCCGCCAGCAGCAATTGCTGCGGATGGACTTCGAGAACACCCCGCAAAGTGAAATTCTGGCCACACAAACCGCCACCTTCATCGAGCTGTTGCCCAGCCACCAGGCGGTGCTGTTTTCCGACTACGGCAAAGGCGGCCTGGCCCATGTGAGCGACATGATTGCCCGTGCCCAGGCGGCTGGCAAACCGATCTTGATCGACCCCAAAGGCTCCGACTATTCACGCTACCAGGGGGCCGATGTGATCACCCCCAACCGCGCTGAATTGCAGCAAGTTATCGGCTCCTGGGTGAGTGAACCCGAGTTACATGCCAAGGCACAAAATTTGCGCCAGCAGCTCAAGTTACAAGCCGTGTTGCTGACCCGCAGCGAGGAGGGCATGACCCTGTTTGATGCCCAAGGCTCTTTGCATGTGAGTGCCCAGGCCCGCGAAGTGTTTGATGTGACGGGCGCCGGTGACACCGTGATTGCCACCATGGCCGCGCTGGTCGCCGCAGGCTACAGCCTGCGGGAGGCCTTGCCCCTGGCGAATCGCGCCGGTGGCCTGGTGGTGGGTAAATTTGGTACCGCAACTGTTTCTTATGAGGAGTTATTCGCATGACACGAATCGTGGTCACCGGCGCGGCCGGTTTTATTGGCTCCAACCTCATCAAAGGCCTGAACGCTCGCGGCCTGCATGACATCATTGCCGTGGATGATCTGACCCAGGGCGACAAATTTCGCAACCTGGCCGATTTGCAGATCAGCGACTATGTCGATGCCGATGACTTCTACGACGACTATGCCAATGGTTCCTACGGGCAAGTCGAGGCCATTTTTCACGAAGGTGCCTGCAGCGACACCATGGAAATGAATGGCAAGTACATGATGCAAAACAACTTTGCCACCTCGGTCAAGTTGTACCAGGCCTGCCAGAAGCGCGGCGCACGTTTGTTGTACGCCTCCAGCGCGGCCACTTACGGCGGCTCGGACACCTTTCGCGAAGAGCCTGCGTTTGAGCGCCCGCTCAACGTCTATGGCTACTCCAAGCTGCTGTTTGACCAGCGTATGCGGCGCGAATGCGGCAATGAATTTCACCGCGCCTTTGCTGGCAAAACCATGCAGGTGGTGGGCTTCAGATACTTCAACGTGTACGGCCCGCGTGAGCAGCACAAGGGCCGCATGGCCAGCGTGGCGTTTCACCAGTTCAACCAGTTCCAGGCTGAAGGCAAGGTCAAGCTGTTTGGCGACTACGGTGGCTACGGTGCGGGCTCGCAAATGCGCGACTTTGTCTTCATTGACGACGTAGTCGCTGTCAACCTGTGGTTCTATGACCACCCCGGCATTTCCGGCATTTTTAACCTGGGTACCGGTCGCGCCCAACCCTTCAACGATGTGGCCAGCTCTACCGTCAATGCCTTGCGCCAACTCAATGGCCAGTCCCCCCTGACACTGGAGGAGCTGGTCAGCGAAGGCTTGCTGGAATACGTGCCGTTTCCCGATGCCTTGCGCGGCAAATACCAGTGCTACACCCAGGCCGACCTGAGCGCCCTGCGTGCGGTGGGCTGCCAGCATGCCTTTGCCGATGTGCAAACCGGTGTGACCAGTTATGTGAATGATTTGGCGCAACAAGGCTGATTTTGACCCCCACCAGGAGCTTGCCATGTTCAAAAAATTCCTCATCCTGATCAGCCTGCTGTGCGCCGTGGCCAGCGTGGCGGCGCTGGATCTCAACAAGGCTTCCGAGGCCGAACTTGACAGCATCAAAGGCATTGGCCCGGACACCTCCGGCAAAATTCTGGCCGAACGAAAAAAAGGCAATTTCAAGGACTGGAATGACTTCATCACCCGTGTCAAAGGCATTGGCCAGAAAAAATCAGCCGACTTTTCCAAGGAAGGGGTGACCGTTAACGGCGCTGCGTACCAACCCGCAGCCCCTGGTAGCAAGCCCTGATCCCGCGCCATGCTGTCCGTGATCGCCATCTGTGTCGGCTCCAGCCTCGGTGCCCTGTTGCGCTGGCAATTGGGCCTGTGGCTCAACGCTGGCGCGATGATTCCCATGGGCACGCTGGCCGCCAACCTGCTGGGCGGCTACCTGGTGGGGGTGGCCGTCGCCGTGTTTCAGGCCCTGCCACACATCGACCCGGCCTGGCGACTGGCCATCATCACCGGTTTTCTGGGCGGACTCACCACGTTTTCCAGCTTCTCGGCCGAAGTGGTCGGCATGCTCGGGCAGCAGCGTTACCTGCTAGGTTTGGGCACAGCCGCAATCCACCTGCTGGGCTCTTTGCTGCTGACCTTCGTTGGCATCAAGACTGCTACTTTATTTATAGCTTCTAGCGCTTGATACATAAGCGCTAGAGGTCAATTTTTCATGAAAAAATAGCCCCATGGCGACTCAACGCATCTCGGATGAGCCCGCCTACGTGCTGCACCGCTACGACTGGAGCGAGACCAGCCTGATCCTGGAAATCTTTACCCGCCACCATGGCCGCATGGCGCTGGTGGCCAAGGGGGTCAAGCGGCCCAGTTCAAGCTTTCGCCCGATCCTGCTGCCACTGCAACCGCTGCATTTGGCTTTTGGTGGTGATGCCGAAATCAAAACCCTGAAAGCCGCCGAATGGCAGGGCGGCCACGTCATGCCCACCGGTGACGCGCTGATGTCGGGCCTGTACCTGAACGAGCTGCTGCTGCATTTGCTGGCCCGCGAAGACCCGCACCCGCTGCTGTTTGATGTGTATGCCAACGTGGTGCAGATCATTGCCAGTGAACATGGCGAGGTGCTGGAGTCTGCGCTGCGGGCGTTTGAGCTGCTGTTGCTGCGCGAAATCGGCCTGCTGCCGCTGCTCGATGCCCAAACCATGACCTTGCTGACCCTGCACCCGGATGAACGCTACACCCTGGTGCCCGAAGGTGGCCTGCGCCAGGCCAATGCGTCAGACCGCAGCAGCCTGAGCGGCGCACAGTGGACGGCCTTGCAGCAAGTGCTGGGCGAGCGCGTGCCGTTTGTCATGGTGCTGCGGGCCTGTGCTGAGGTGGCCAGCGCCCTGAAGCCGCAACTGCGCACCCTGCTCAATTACCATTGTGGGGTGACGACCTTGCGAACCCGGCAAATGATGGTCGATTTGCAAAGTCTGTAATTGAAAAGGATTCAAAACCCCATGACCTTCACCTCCACCGCACTTTCCGTCAACCTCAACAAAGTCGCCCTGGTGCGCAACACCCGCCATCTGGGCATTCCCAGTGTCACCCGCGCGGCCACGCTGTGCCTGCAAGCCGGGGCCCATGGCATCACGGTGCACCCGCGCCCGGACGAGCGCCATATTCGGGCCAGCGACGTGCCCGAGCTGGCCACGCTGCTGCAAGACTGGCCGGATCGTGAATTCAACATCGAAGGCAACCCGTTTCACAACCTGATGGACGTGGTCGGCCAACTGGTGGCGGCCAAGCTGCCGGTGCACCAGGTGACTTTTGTGCCCGATTCCGAAGGCCAATTCACCAGCGACCACGGCTGGAGCTTTCCAGCTGATGCGCAACGCCTGAAACCCCTGATCGACCAGGCCCACGCCTGGGGCCTGCGCGTCAGCCTGTTCATGGATGCCGACACCGAGCCCATGGCCGCAGCCAAAGCGCTGGGGGCGGATCGGGTCGAGCTGTACACCGAGCCCTATGCCGCCGCCTGGGGCACGCCGCAACAAACCGATCAACTGGCCCGCTTTGCCGCCGCCGCCCAGGCCGCGCTGGATGCAGGCTTGCAGGTCAACGCCGGCCATGACCTGAACCTGGACAACCTCACCGCCTT
>VIKI01000221.1 GCA_008080595.1 Comamonadaceae bacterium | reverse complement strand
GCACGTGCACTGGGTCTGCCTGTGGCCGGTAAGCTCATCCTTAAATACAACCTGACATTGTTCACCCGTTCCTTGGGTACCCTGCTTGGTAATGGTGTGCCCCTGATCGCAGCATTACAAATTGCGACCCAGACGGTGGGTAATCTCAAGCTGCGTCAGTCTTTGGAAGGGGTGATTCCCAAGGTGAAAGGCGGTGGCAAAATGGTGGACGCGCTGCAAGCCAGCGGCATTTTTGAACCTTTGGCGGTCAACCTCATCAAAGTAGGCGAGGAAACCGGGCGGATGGGGACAATGCTGCTGGAGGTGGCCCGTATTTTCAACGGTGACGTTGAAACCGGCATCAAACGAGGGCTGACCCTGCTTGAGCCGGTGCTGATTTTGGTGCTGGGCATGCTGATTGCGTCCATTATTGTGTCCATCATGCTGGGCATCCTCTCTGTCAATGATCTGGCTGTGTAGCCGTTTCTGTCATTTTTTTCAGGTCTTCACTATGCGTTTATTTGCTATTTCGAACCCATCCAATGCGCCGCGACAAAAGGGTTTTACCCTGATTGAGTTGTTGGTAGTGCTGGTTATTTTGACGCTGCTGGCCGGGCTGGTAGGGCCCCGCATCATGAATCAGCTCGGTGGTGCCAAGTCCAAAACGGCAGCATTGCAGATTGCTGACCTGGAAAAATCCATTGAGCTATTCAAGCTGGATGTCGGCCGCTACCCCAGCAGCAAGGAAGGGTTGGATGCTTTGGCCAACCGGCCTGCCAGTGCCAATGGCTGGAACGGCCCCTACATCAAAGGCAATGTGCCCAACGACCCATGGGGCAAGCCCTACGCCTATAACAGCCCTGCGCCCAATGGCGGTGTTGAAATTTTGACACTCGGTGCAGATGGCACGGCTGGTGGTACAGGTGAAAACGCAGACATTCGTAACCAGCCTTGAGAAGAGTAGCGCGAAGTCCACAGTGCGTATTGGCCTGACCCAGCGGGGGCTGTCACACGGATTCACCTTGATTGAACTCTTGGTGGTGCTGGCCATTGGGGCACTGTTGGTGGGCTTGGTGCCAACGGCTTACACCAAAGCCAGGGAGTCTTCTGACTACCGTGCATTTTTGCGGACACTCGTGGCAGACATGCGGTTTGGTCGACAAAGTGCCATCACTCAAGGCACGCCCTTTTCGTTGTCAATTGACCTTGCCAACCGCAAAGTGATCTTGCCGGGTGGCAGTTCACGCGTCATTCCGGAGTCTTTACAGGTGACCACAACCGTTGGCGCAGAGCTGTTGAGCCAGAACGGCATGGCTGCCATTTTGTTCTTGCCTGATGGGGGTTCAACAGGCGGAACGGTAGATGTGCTTCGCTCCGGCGGCGGAGGCACACGCTTGTTGGTGGACTGGTTGTCCGGGCGCGTGACTCAAGAGCCTCTGGCAAGATGAAAGCCGCCTGCAGGAAAGCTGAGCAAGGTTTTTCATTGCTCGAACTTTTGGTGGCATTTGCCATCATGGCCATTTCTTTGGGTTTTATTTACAAAGCCATGGGAACCAGCACTCGTCAGGTGGCTGATGCGACTGACATGCAACGAGCAACCATGATCATCGACGGGTTAGCGAAATCGCGGGACTCGGTTGACAGCCAGGGTTGGCAGGAAACAGGTGAACAAGACGGGTTTGCCTGGCAGGTTGACAGCGAACCTTACGGTACAGGTAATGCCGCAACTGGTGCGGTCCGCCTTTTTAAAGTTGTTCTGCGGGTTCGATGGTCTGAAGGCGAACGGCCTAAGGTTCTGACGGTTGAAACCTTGTTACCTCAACGCCAGCCCATTCCTGGGGAGCGGATTCGTTGAAGAATAAAGGCTTTACCCTGCTGGAGTTGTTGGTTGTCATGTCGCTATTGGCTCTGGTCATGGTCTCCATGGGGTCAGCGCTTCGTTCTATGGCACAGACGGAGACCAAGATTGATGCCAAACTTTCCCGCAATGACCAGATGCGCGTGACCGCTCATTTTTTGCAACAAGCCTTGTCCCGAGTAAGTCTAGGCCGCAGCTCAAACCAGGCGACCGAAAAAACTTCAAACAATCAGTTTCATGCAGGAGAGGATGCCATTCAATGGGTGGGTATCATGCCCGCAAGGGTGGGTATGGGGGGGCGTCATTTTTTCAGATTGTCAGCAGAAGATACCGCTGAGGGTCGTGCACTGGTCTTGCGATTTACACCCTGGACAACAGATGGTCAACCGATTTTGGGCCAGCAGGGTGAAATGAGAGTGCTGATTCAGCACCTCACAGATTTTTCTGTTGAGGCACAAGGGTTACCCACAAGGCTGGAGTCCATTACAGCCGACTGGCCACGTGATTGGGTGAAGGGCTGGCCCATGGGCAACGAGTTGCCGCAGTACATTCGCTTGAATTTGGCAGATCAGCAAGGAAACTGGTCACCCATCGTGGTTCAGCTGATCCCTGTGACGCAGGGGCAGTCGGGCTCTGGTGGATTCACTACGGGCGGCACATGAGCGTCGCTAACGGTTTAGAGAAGATGGCACAAAAACGCCGCCAAATCGGTATGGCTTTGATTGCAGTGCTGTGGATGGTGGCTGCACTTGGCATCATGATGGCGGGCGTGATTCATGTGGTTCGAGGTGAGCTTCGTATTGTTGGAAATGCGCGGCTTGAAGTGGTCAACACGGCCTTGGCCGATGCCGCTATTCGCATTGCGCTCAGAGACATGGTTGTTAATAAAGGCAATGGCTTTCGGGCAGTACAAAACAGAGTCATCGATATTTTTGACAAACAAGTCAACCTCAAGACGATTCCCTTGAGTGGACGGGTTGATTTGAACAGCGCGACAACAGAACTGTTGTCTGATGTTTTTCTCTATGCAGGCGGGGAGTCCCGTCAGTCTGCTGATAATCTGGCCAATCAAGTTATTCAGGCACGGGGGCAAAAAAGCGCACAAGGCGAAGCTGTCAAGTTGCATGCGGTGGAAGACTTGCTTTTGTTTACAAGGCTCAATTACAGTACCTATGCTAAGATCAAATCGATTGTGACGGTCGACCTCAATGGCAGTGGGCGCGTGAATCCGTTGGCTGCGTCACTCGATACGCTACGCGTATTGACCCAAGGAGATGTGGAGCTGGCGCGCCAGTTGTATGCATCTCAACTTTCAAACCCTGAATTTATGGACTTAACACGTTTGACTACGACCCACATTGAGACTGCGCCTGTAATGCGTTTGGCGTTGCAAGCCGTGGTTCGTGTTGACGATAGCTCAAGCTTTATGCGCGAGTGGCGTGTTGATGTGGCAGAGTCGTCTCGCGGCCTGCCTTGGCGAGTGCTTGGCATGGATGCAGGCAGGTTCGTTCCGGTTGAAGCGACCGAGTAGTCTGTGTATGCGTAAGTCCTTTGATTTTTCGGGAATGCCCGGCGTGACTTGGCATCAGCTTTTTGAAGAGTGGGGGAGTGCCATTCAAAAAATGGCTCAATGGCCTCTGATTCGCTGGCTTACGCCAGCGATGCCCGTCAACCTGATCATGGGTGATGGACGCTTGGTCAGTTGTATTGAAAAAAATGGCATGGGTATGGTGCAGCCAGATGCTGGAACCAAGTCAAGGTTCTCGGGCGTGGTTCTGCCAGATGATTTGGTTTTGTGGCGAACCATGAGTTTCCCTGACCTGGGAAGTAACGAGCTTCAAGAGGCACTTGTCCTCGATGTCATGGGTGCGAGCCCATTCCCTCCGGATGACTTGATTTGGGTTTCAACACCATTACGCAGAGGTGATGGCAAGGTCAAAACTTCGGTTTGTATGACCTCTCGCAAAATTGTGGAAAAACACCTCGCAACACAGCGAACTGTGCCCGATCCCAGCAAAGCTTTTGAAGTCTGGGTGAATGCGCCTGCCCAAACTGATCTGATGCTCATTCCCGGATTTGGCGAAAAATCCAGAAAAAAATTATCGAGTCGTGGACTCCGGGTCAATCTTGCGTTGCTTAGCCTGCTGACAGTCACTTGTGTTGCTGCTGCTATCACCCCCACTTGGCAGCTTCGCATGCGTGCGCTCCAAGCTGTTCAAGACTATGAAAAATTGCATTCAAGTGCAGTACCCGCTGTTAAAAATCGTGAACAGTTGCTCATGCTTGAATCTCAGATTGAGCAGATCAAGGTTCAGATTGAAAAAAGCATACAGCCTGAAGCATCGCTCTCAAGTCTGACCCAGTTTATGCCTGATGAGGCGTATTTGACGGGTCTTCAAATGCAGGGCAACAAAATCACTTTGATCGGCCTGGCACCCAATGCAGCCTTATTAATGCAAAAGTTGAGTGCGCAAGCCGGTGTCAAAGATGTCAGGGCTCCCACGGCAGCTGTAAAGGCCAGGGGCACGGATCGTGAAAACTTCAACATTGAGCTCACGCTTGAAACCGTTCAAGGCGGGGGGTAAGCCATGAGCAAGCTGATGAACCGTACTGCATTTTTCCAGTGGCTCACTGTTCTTTTGGTGTTGCTGCCCTTGCTTTTATTGGCTGGTTTTGTATGGCAAAAGCATGATTGGGCGAGAAATCGCCTTGCGGAGCTGGAGCCACGGCATGCCCGCTTGCAAGGTCTTTTGACCGCCCAGGCTGAACTGGATGCTGCCGTGCGCAACAGTCAGGCCATTGGGATCAAATACGCCTATGCAGCTAACCTGGATGCCTCGCAGGCAGGCAATGATGCCCAACAACGAATACGGGCGGCATTTGTAGATAGCCGCAACAGTGTTGAAAGTATCCAGGTCTTGGGTTCGAAAGATGTAGAT
>VIKI01000220.1 GCA_008080595.1 Comamonadaceae bacterium | reverse complement strand
GGGGCATACCGAGTTGTTGCAAGCCCTTGCCGCAGAACATCTGAAAACCACGGTGGCGCAATTGCCGGTGCGCATGATGCTGGCCAATGATGAGTTGCGGGTGGTGCTGGTGAGTATCCATGTGGCCTTGCGAAACGCACTGGCCGCAGTGACTTTTGACAATGTGTTGCAAAGCTTGTTGATCACACATCGTTCGTTGTCAGCGGTGTTGGGCCGAGCACCGAAGATTGGTGTGGCTGGCTTGAACCCGCATGCAGGGGAGGGGGGCTTGTTTGGTCGTGAAGAGCTGGAGGTGATCTTGCCTGCAGTGATTGCCGCACGGGCGCAGGGGGTACTTGCCAGTGATCCGATTGCCCCTGATACGGTGTTCATGCGCTCGCGTGCCAAGCCAGGCCAGCCGGGTGAATTTGATGTGGTGCTGGCCATGTACCACGACCAGGGGTTGATTCCGGTCAAGTATTTGGGGGTTGAAAAAGGTGTCAATGTGACGCTGGGTTTGCCGCTGGTGCGCACCAGCCCCGATCATGGGACGGCGTTTGACATTGCGGGTACGGCAAGGGCTGATGCGTCCAGTTTGGTGGAAGCGATTCGGATGGCCAAGAGATTGTGTGCTGTCGCAACTGCTTGATTGGGCATATTACTGGGGGCAGTACCTCTCAGCTACAATCTAGGGTTGATACCTATAGTGATCTTTATTTCTGAGGATTCCCATGAGTGAAAGTCTTGTCGAAAACGTCTCTCTTGACTCCAGCAAACGAACATGGCTGATTGCATCAGGCTGTGCAGGCGCTGTGGGTGGCATTGCAGCAGCAGTTCCTTTTGTCAGTTCTTTTCAACCCTCAGAGCGTGCCAAGGCCGCTGGTGCGGCGGTTGAGGCCGATATTTCCAACCTGAAACCGGGCGAGAAAATGACGGTCGAATGGCGCGGAAAACCGGTCTGGATTGTGCGGCGTACACCTGAGCAATTGGCTGCATTACCCAAAATCAACGACCAACTGGTTGATCCAAAATCAGAGCGCAAGCCCACCGAACAGGCACCTGCCTATGCTCGCAACGAGCTTCGTGCGATCAAGCCTGAATATCTGGTTGTGGTCGGTATTTGTACGCACTTGGGGTGCTCACCCTCTGACAAGTTCAAGGCAGGTCCTCAGCCTTCACTGCCGGATGACTGGCAAGGTGGTTTTTTCTGCCCCTGCCATGGTTCTACTTTTGATTTGGCTGGGCGTGTGTTTAAAAACAAACCAGCACCAGACAATCTTGAAGTGCCGCCACACATGTACCTCTCCGACACCAAGATTCTCATTGGTGAAGACAAAAAAGCCTAAGGATCAACAACATGGCTACCTTTCACGAAATTTCCCCCAATGCTTCGGCTGGCGAAAAAGCTTTGAATTGGGTTGACAACCGTTTTCCTCTCTCCAAGCTCTTCAAAGAGCACATGAGTGAGTATTACGCACCTAAAAACTTCAACTTCTGGTACATCTTCGGTTCGCTGTCCCTGTTGGTGCTGGTGATTCAAATTGTTACCGGCATTTTTCTGGTGATGCACTACAAACCTGATGCCGCTTTGGCATTTGCCTCGGTGGAGTACATCATGCGTGATGTGCCTTGGGGTTGGTTGATTCGTTACATGCACTCTACCGGCGCTTCTGCCTTTTTTGTGGTGGTGTATTTGCACATGTTCCGTGGCCTCATGTATGGCAGTTATCGCAAACCTCGCGAGCTGATCTGGATTTTTGGTTGTGCCATTTTCCTGGCCTTGATGGCCGAAGCGTTCATGGGTTACTTGTTGCCATGGGGTCAGATGAGCTACTGGGGTGCGCAAGTGATTGTGAACCTGTTCTCGGCTATTCCTTTTATTGGCCCAGATCTGGCTTTGCTGATTCGTGGTGACTTTGTCGTGGGTGATGCCACGCTGAACCGCTTCTTCAGCTTTCACGTGATCGCCGTGCCGCTGGTTTTGCTGGGCTTGGTGGTGGCGCACATCATCGCATTACACGAAGTGGGCTCCAATAATCCTGACGGTGTGGAAATCAAGGCCAGCAAAGATGCCAAGGGTATTCCGTTGGATGGTATTCCGTTCCATCCGTACTATTCGGTGCATGACGTGTTTGGTGTGAGTGTCTTCCTGTTTGTGTTCTCTGCCATCATTTTCTTTGCGCCTGAAATGGGCGGCTATTTCCTGGAATACAACAACTTCATTCCAGCCGATCCATTCCAGACACCGCTGCACATTGCGCCAGTCTGGTACTTCACGCCTTTCTATACGTTGTTGCGTGCGGTGACCACGGAAATGATGTATGTGCTGATGGCTTGTGTGCTGCTTGGCGCTTTGCTGGCGGTGGCCAAAATCAAGATGCCGGCTTTGTTCAAAGCTGTGATTGCGGGTGGTGCTGTGGTGATTGTGGCCATGATGCTGGTGATTGATGCCAAGTTCTGGGGCGTGGTCGCCATGGGTGGCGGTGTCGTGATCTTGTTCTTTCTGCCTTGGCTGGATAACAGCCCGGTGAAGTCCATTCGCTACCGTCCGACATGGCACAAGGTTCTCTACGCAATTTTTGTGGTGAACTTTTTCGTGATTGGTTATTTGGGTACGCAACCTGTGTCGGTAATTTATGGTCGTATTTCCCAGTTGGGCACGCTGTTCTATTTTGGTTTCTTTATTTTGATGCCATGGTGGAGCCGCATTGGTACCTTCAAACAAGTACCAAGCCGTGTCAATTTCAAGGCACATTGATCTGGAGAACAAGGAATGAAAATCATGGGTTTCACTCAAAAAATTATTCTCGGCTTGGCTCTGGCCTTGGGGTTGGGTTCTGCTGTACACGCGAATGTTGCTGGCCCTGCATGGGACAAGGCACCCGACAGAATCAACGACAAGGCTGCGCTGCAAAATGGTGCCAAGGTGTTTGTTAACTACTGTCTGAACTGCCATTCGGCGGCTTTCAACCGCTATAACCGTCTGCAGGATATTGGTCTGACCGCAGAGCAAATCAAGGACAACCTGTTGGTCACCAATGCCAAAATTGGTGACACCATGAAATCAGCCATTGATCCTCAGCAGGCCAAAGCCTGGTTTGGTGTGAATCCGCCTGACTTGACTGTGATTGCTCGCTCAAGGGCCGGTGCTGGTGGTACAGGTACGGACTACCTGTACTCTTATATGCGTGGCTTCTATCCTGATGAGACCAAACCGACTGGATGGAACAACCATGTGTTTCCCAATGTGGCCATGCCACATGTATTGTGGGAAATGCAAAGCAGCATGACACCGGCTCAGTACGATCAGACCATTGGTGATCTGGTGAATTACTTGCAATGGATGGCCGAACCAGCCCAGACCACGCGCAAACAATTAGGCATGTGGGTTCTGGTCTTCTTGGCTGGTTTGACCTTCCTGACCTGGAAACTCAATAAGTCTTACTGGAAAGACGTTAAATAATAATGCTGGTTTAAGCCGTGTCTTGCATGTGAATGCAAGATGCGGATTGGATAGAGTGGGCAGGTGCATAACCTCCCGCTCTTTTACTTTTTTTAGGAGCCTCCACCATGATGGTGCTTTACTCGGGCACAACTTGCCCATATTCTCATCGTTGCCGTTTTGTCCTGTTTGAAAAAGGCATGGATTTTGAGATTCGTGATGTTGATTTGTACAACAAACCAGAAGACATCAATGTCATGAACCCGTATGGTCAGGTTCCGATTCTGGTCGAACGTGATTTGATTTTGTATGAATCCAACATCATCAATGAATACATTGATGAGCGCTTTCCTCACCCTCAGCTGATGCCTGGTGACCCGGTGGATCGGGCACGTGTGCGTCTGTTTTTGCTGAATTTTGAAAAAGAGTTGTTTGCCCACGTTTCCACGCTTGAATCTCGTACCGCCAAAGCCAACGAAAAGGCATTGGAAAAAGCCCGTGCGCATATTCGTGATCGATTGACCCAGTTGGCCCCCGTCTTCTTGAAGAATAAATTCATGCTGGGTGATGGGTTCTCGATGCTTGATGTGGCGATTGCTCCCTTGTTGTGGCGTCTGGATTACTACGGTATTGAACTCAGCAAAAATGCAGCCCCATTACTCAAGTATGCGGAGCGCATTTTTTCTCGTCCCGCCTACATCGAAGCATTGACGCCCTCAGAAAAGGTCATGCGCAAGTAAGTGCAGGAGTCGCTTTTGATGAAGCAAGATACATCGACCACTTCGACCCGGCCTTATCTCATTCGTGCTTTGCATGAATGGTGTATTGACAACGGACTGACACCGTATGTGACAGTTGTTGTTGATAACACCGTTCAAGTTCCGAGTGAGTTTGTGAAAGACGGCGAAATTGTGCTCAATATTGGTTTTGATGCCACTAATGGTTTGAAACTGGGCAATGAGTTCATGGAATTCAAAGCCCGGTTTGGTGGTGTGGCACGGGATATTTTTGTGCCCATTAACAATGTGGTTGCCATTTTTTCTCGGGAGAATGGCCAAGGTATGGCGTTCCCGCGTGTTGAGAGGGCTCAACAGGCTTTGGATGACCCGATGGAAGGCATCGCGAGTAAACCCAGCTTGGCTCGACTTGCCCCTGTGCAAAGTCCTGCCAGCGAAGGCTCTGACGCGATGTTGCCTGATGCAGGTTCACCAACAAAACCTGTGGTGCGCCCATCTTTAACCAGAATCAAATAACTTGCATGTTCACTGGTTCACCGGGTTTTGATCGCAAAAACTTGTGTAGAATCTCGGTTTCGCCGATTTAGCTCAGTTGGTAGAGCAACCGCCTTGTAAGCGGTAGGTCATCAGTTCG
>VIKI01000219.1 GCA_008080595.1 Comamonadaceae bacterium | reverse complement strand
ATTCCAGCGAAACCAAGGAATTGCGCATCCTGATTCTGGAAGATGTCCCCTCCGATGCGGAGTTGGCGGAATGCGAATTGCGCAATGCCGACATGGAATTCACTTCGCTGCGGGTCGACACCCGCGCAGCGTTTGAGCAGGCACTGGATACCTTCCAGCCCAACATGGTTCTGGCCGACTTTCGCTTGCCGGCCTACAGCGGCCGGGAGGCCCTGGAGTACACCCGGCGCACCCATCCGCACATCCCGGTCATCATGCTGACCGGGGCGATGGGGGACGAATCAGCGGTGGATTTGCTCAAGCTGGGAGCGCGAGATTACGTGCTGAAAGACCGGCTGGCGCGGCTGGCCCCGGCCGTGAAACGGGTGTTGTCGGAAGAGCGTGGTGTGCACAACCGCAAACTGGCCGAAGGCAAGTACCGCGCCCTGTTTACCGAGGCCATGGATGGCATTGTGCTGATTGATTGCGCGACATGGCACATTGAGGACTGCAACCCGGAGTTTGAAAGACAGACTGGCAGGACACGGGCACAGCTCACGCAGCTTCTGGCCTGGGAGATATTGCATCCCAGGCAACATGAGCTGGCCCAGCAAATCCTGATGGATGTCCAGCAAGCCGGAACGGGGCGCAGTGGCGACTTCAAGCTGGAAAAACCCGATGGCGAGACCATTCCCATCGAATTTTCAGCCAAATTCCTGAACATCCAGCAACAGAGCTTCATTCAAGGCATCACCCGCGACATCAGTGAACGCAAGCGGGCCGAAGAAGCGCTGCGCCACTCCAACCGGGCCCTCAAAACGCTGTCGGCCGCCAATCTGGCGCTGGTGCGGGCCGTCAGTGAGGACGAATTGCTCCAGGCCGCCGTGAACATCATTGTGGAAACCGGTGGTTATCGGCGCGCCGCGGTGTATTTCGCCGAAGAGGATGCCGCCAAGAGTCTGACCCGCAAAGCCTGGGCCGGCTTTGAGCACCATCCCGACTGGACTCAAGGCCTCAGCTGGGCCGACAACGACCAGGGGCAGTTGCCCATCTCCCGGACGATTCGCAGTGGCGCAACGCAGATCTGCACTGACATTGCCCGCGATCCGTCATTCCAAAGCCACAGAGAGGCCGCTTTGGCGCATGGCTATCGCGCCAACATCACCTTGCCACTCTGCAGCGACGCACGGGTCTTTGGCGGGCTGAGTATCTATTCTTCTGAAGTGAATGCCTTCGACGACGAAGAGATTCGGCTGCCTGGAGCAGTTCATCCAGGCCATCGCGTTCACCGTGGAGGCGCGTGACCCCTACACCGCGGGCCATCAACGGCGCGTGAGCGAACTGGCGACACGTATTGCGCGGGAAATGGGTTTGCCCGACGAGCAAGCCATCGGCATCCAGCTGGCTGCGGCCATTCATGATCTGGGAAAAATCCGCATTCCAGCGGAAATTCTGTCCAAGCCTGGACGCTTGAGTTCCATCGAGTTCCAACTGATGCAAACGCATGCGCAGGCCGGTTATGACATCTTGAAAGACGTGGCATTTCCCTGGCCAATTGCCACCATCATCTTGCAGCACCATGAACGGCTTGATGGCTCAGGTTACCCACAAGGGCTCAAGGAGGATCAGATTCTGCTGGAGTCCAAAATTGTGGCCGTGGCCGATGTGGTGGAAGCCATGTCATCACACCGGCCCTACCGCCCGAGCCTGGGCATTGATATGGCGCTGGACGAAATCGAGCGCAACCGTGGCACACACTATGCCCCCGAAGTGGTTGATGTGTGCATCAAATTGTTTCGCGAACAGGGCTATCAGGTGTCGGCCTGATCCGCACCGATAGCCACCAAATTCACCCGCACGCCGGACGCAAGAGCGCAGGATGTCAGCCACACGTTGCAGGCAGGCATCCCCTTCCTGATAAGCCAATTGCCATCACCCAGTAGGGTCGCCCGGTGGTCACCCTAATGGATGCAAATTGCGCCAGGGTGCTGGCAGCTTTGACTTGGGGTGATATTGAGCTATAAATACAATAGCTGCTTGCGCTTCATTGACGGGCGCTACAGGGCGATTTGTTATAAATATTTTGGGCCAGTTCTTTGGCGTTAGACGGTGTTGAGCTTGCGGTACAGCGTTTGTCGGCTGATGCCCAGGCGGCGTGCCGCTTCTGAAATATTGCCGTGGCAGCTTTCCAGGGCTTGCTTGATGGCGGAACGTGAAAGCTCGTCAAGGTTTTGTGACGTTGCAGCTGTTGGGGCTGTTTCTAGCGGGACTGGATGGGGAATCTTGGTGAGTTCTTCCACCAAATCATCTGGCAGGTGTTTCCAGTTGATCTGCTTTTCATCTGGATCAAGCATGGCGCTGGCAGTGCGCAGCACATTGGTGTACTGGTGCACGTTGCCTGGCCAGGTATGCTGGCTCAGTTGCGCCAGCAGATCGGGCGCAAGGTAGACATCCTGACCGGGCATGATTTCAGCTAACAGAAGCTCGGTGATTTTTTGAAAATCAGTGCGTTCGCGCAAAGCGGGCAGATTCACAGTAAGGCCATTGATGCGGTGATACAGGTCTCTGAGAAACAGGCCTTTGTCGGTGTCCTCGCGCAGCTTGCGTTGCGACCCGCAGACCAGAGCGAAGTCAATATCGATGGGCTTGCCGCCGCCCACTGGCAGGACTTTTCCCTCTTGAAGGACATGCAGAAGACGGGTTTGCATGGGCAGCGGCATATTGCCGATTTCATTCAAGTAGAGTGTGCCGCCATGAGCTTCGCGCAATTTGCCGATGCTGCCCTCACGTCGGGCATCGGAAAGAGTGCTTGGTGCGCAGCCGAACAATTCGGTTTCGATCAGCGTTTCCGAGACGGCAGCGCAGTTGACGACAACGAAGGGGCCGTCTCGGCGAGAACTGCTGTTGTGCAAGGCGCGGGCGAAAAACGTTTTGCCGACACCGGATTCACCGTGGATCAACAGAGAGATCGGTTTGTCGGCAATATGGCGCGCCTTGTCGGCAGCGATATGCCAGTGGGTGTCGCCCGTGTCCACACTGGCCAGCGCATCCGTTGGCACGATTGACCGGCTGGCAGAGGACTGCTTGAAGGTCAATGCGCTCTCAGGAACTTGCACTTGGACAAAGAGCGTGACACCGTTGTGCAAATGCACTTGGGTAGGAAGACTGGGGCGATGCTTGTGGCGAGTGAGTAATTCGGCAAGACTCACATCAATGCAGCGCTCAAGTGGCGTGCCACTCAGATCCGCCGGGTTAAGGTGCAGCATGGTCAGGCCAATCCGGTTGGCACCGATGATCCAGTCGTCATCGGAGATGGCGACAATGCCTTCTGCCACCGAGCCAATGCCTTCGGGATGGGCGTGCAGATGCAAGATGATGTTGCGCTTGCAGGAAGCCAGAACCAGGCGATTTTCAACCATGCGGGCAGCCATGCTGACCAGGCCCAGCGTATGCGGGTGTCTGCTGCGCTGATCGCCGGAAATATTGATCAGACCGATCAACTCACCATTGGCTGCCATGATGGGTGCAGCGGCGCAGGTGAGAAAACCATTACGTTCAAGGAAGTGTTCAGCACCGTTGATCTCGACACAACTGGCTTCCACCAGTGCCATGCCGATGGCGTTGGTGCCGCGATGTTGTTCATTCCAGGAAGAGCCGGTGGACAGCGCCACTCGATCAGCTTTGCTCTGAAAATCAAGATCACCAATGGTGTGCATCAACGTGGCCCGCTTGTCCGCCAGAATGACCATGCTATGGCTATTTTTGACCTGTTCGTACAGGTATTCCATGACCGGAATGGAGTGCGCCAGCAGCTCACGGTTGAAGGCAATTGCATGGCGCAAATGGCTGCCACCTGATTCCTCGGTATTGGGCAGCCGGCCAGTGGGAAGAAGACCCGCCAACACACTGCGTTGCCATGAACGAGTAATGCTTTCATTGATGCTGCCGGGCGGACAATTGCCGTGTTCCAACAAAAATGATCGAGCCTGACGTAAGGCCAATTCTGTGGGTGTTGCGGGCATATTTCCCTTCTTGCGGAGGCTGAAATGGATGAGCAAGTGTAGTAGGATGACCCAGGCATCTTGCCCTGTTTCATATGACAAATATCAAGGGATATTCGCTTGTTTGACCTGCGAAAGATACAGGGCGATGTCAGCGTTAGAAAGGTTCACCGCAAAATGAACGACCAGCAACTCCTGCGCTACAGCCGCCACATTCTCCTCAATGAGTTTGGCATTGAAGGGCAAGAACGCCTGTTGGCCAGTCATGCCCTCATCATTGGCTTAGGTGGACTGGGTTCGCCTGCGGCGCTGTATCTGGCATCCAGCGGTGTTGGCCGCATCACTTTGTGTGACCACGACACGGTTGATTTCAGCAACCTGCAACGCCAGATCATCCATCGCATGGCGACGCTCGGTCAGCCTAAAGTTCTGTCAGCGCAGGCCACGCTGCACGAGATCAACCCCGAAGTTGAATGTGTTCCTCTGCAAATCCGCGCCGATCAAGCCAAGCTGATGGAGTTGATCGCGCGTGTCGACGTGGTGCTGGATTGCTGCGACAACTTTGCCACGCGCTACGCGGTCAACCGGGCCTGCCTGGCCCAGAAAAAACCGCTGGTGTCCGGCGCAGCCATCCTGACCAGTGGTCAGATAGCCGTGTTTGATTTCCGCCGCGACGACTCTCCTTGTTACAACTGCTTGTTCTCTGAAGACAGCGAAGCCGAGGAGTTGCGCTGCGCGACCACCGGCGTATTCGCGCCACTGGTAGGCATGATCGGTGCCATGCAAGCGGCAGAGGCGATCAAGTTGCTCATCGGACTGGAAAGCGGGCTCAGTGGCAAGCTGCTCTTTGTTAATGCCCTGGACATGAGCTTCATTCGCAGTGACCTGAGCAAAGACCCGACTTGCTGCGTTTGCGGGTCACGTCGAGCGGGATAAAAGATCACAATGGGCGTGTCGGCATCCTTGCCGTCACTCGCTTGGAGACCGTCATGTCTGGAACCATTGAACTGCGTGCCTTCATGGGGCTCACGGATGTTTTCAAGGAACGTCAGTGGACGAACCCGACATTTTTTCCGCTTGACCAGGAAGTTACGGGGGCCGAATTGATGGCCCAACTGGACATTCCCATGGCGCGTGTTGAAGTGATCTTCATCAACCGCCTGGCCATCGCTGCCGATGACGCAGTGATCCAACCGGGTGATCGGGTTGCGCTGGTGCCACCCGGCGTACCGGGGCCACACCGCTATTTGCTGGGGTTCAAAAACCGAAAAGATTAGCCCACACCCAAGCCGTTTGCCGCACAGATGTTGGCCACCAGTTGTGTCAGGCTGTCTGGCATGCCTGTTCCCCAGCCGTAAGAGCCTCATGTTGGTGGTCTTTGCTGGTTGGGGGTTATCCACCGCCAATGGCCGGAAACACACCGAGGATGTCGCCGTCCTGGAGTTGATGGGTGGATAGATCAGGGCGCAGCACATGGCAGCCGTTGACAAAGATGATGTGTGGCAAATTCATGGGTACACCCAAGACACCGAGCGCCTCACTGATGGTGGCAGCTTCGGGTAATTCAAGGCTTGTTTCGTTGTTGCTGCTCTCTGGCGGCAAATAGACGTTCAGCGTGGCGTAGAGTCTGAGCGTGATGTTCATGCTGGGCCTCCTGATCGGCTGCTGAAATTGAAGGGAAATACCCCGGCGCGGGGCGGTACAAGCCTGCGTCGGGGAAAGGTCAGATGCCGAGCGACACCTGTGGCAAAAGCATCAAAAGTTCCAGAAGGTATCGAGTTCCTCTGGAGTGAAGTCCCAGATGGCATTGTGTGGCGGGACGGGCTCCAGGCTGAAGAACTCGGGCAAGCGGTCATGCTCTTTGGAAAGACCCGCGTCCAGATTGAACTGGTGCTCAATCTTCAGTACCGATTTGCCCAGCGCCGTCACGTCATTACCCGTCAGGTTGATGCCAAACTGGGCGTTGATCATGTCGATCAGCGAGGTGAGGCATTCCGGGATGTCCAACGCCGGGAAGGCGATGAACAAGCACATGCCGGTCGAATCAATCGCCGCCGTGGCGATTTGCAGGTTACGGGCCAACTCAATCTGACCTT
>VIKI01000218.1 GCA_008080595.1 Comamonadaceae bacterium | reverse complement strand
GTGCTCAATGTCTTCTTGCCAGACACCGGTGGGCTGCAGCATTTCGCGAAAGTGCAGTTTCATACATTGCTGCATCAAGTCGCCCTGTTTCAGCGGCTCGGCCATGCCCGTCAGCAGCACCCGCAAGGTGGCCTGAATGTCGGCCCCAGCTTGGGTGATGGCGCTGGCATCCAGAATGTTGTGGCGCGGGTCGGTGTACACCGCGCGGTACAGGCCTTCTTTGTCGCCAAAGTAGTAGCTGATGGCGGCCACGTTCACCTGCGCAGTCTGGGCAATTTCGCGGGTGGAGGTATTGGCAAAACCCTTGTCAGCAAACAGGGCCAGCCCGGCATCGAGCAGGCGCAGCCGGGCTTGCTGGCCGTCGCTGCGCAGGGGCTTGCGCTCAGGGGTGTCCGGGGAGGTGAGGATGGCGCTATCGGTCGAATTCATGCGCGGATTCTATGCAAATAAATCAAACGTTTGATTTATTTCGACCATAGTCACACCACGCAAAGGGGTTTTTAGCAACGTCTAGTCGATGAATCTCAAACGCAAAAGTAGAATTCCAACTTCTTATTCCTACTCTAACCGAGGTGTCACATGCTGGTAACTGACAAAGGCCAAATTACCATTCCGAAAGATGTTCGCATGGCTGCTGGAGTCGTGCCCGGCATGGAAGTGAGCGTGCGCTTTGAAGCTGGCAAGATCATTGTGGAAAAGCTGGCCAATGGCCGCAGCACCGACCGCCGTGCCCAAATGCGCAAAGCCGCAGCCCAGGCCCGCGAAGGCATGAGCCCCGAGTTTCAGGCGCTGGGGGCAGATGAAATCATGGCCTTTTTGCGCAGCTAAGGCATGGCCAGTTTGCTGCATTACGACGGTGGCAGCGGCTTCATGGTGGACAGCAATGTTTGGATCGATTGCATGGACACCCGCAGCCCTTGGCACGACTGGGCCATTGATCAATTGCAGGTTTGCAGCGAACAGGGTGTGCTGCACATCAATGCCTTGATCTATGCTGAATTGCTGGTGCCCGGCACGCCAGCCCAGTTGCTGGATGGCATGTTGGCCGTTTATGACACTCAGCGCAGTGCGCTGCCCTGGGCCAGTGCTGCGTTGGCCGCTCAGGCATTTCGGCTGTACCGAGAGCGGGGTGGGCTCAAGACAGCACCTTTGCCAGACTTCTTTATTGGTGCACATGCGGCGGTGGCCAATCTGACCGTGCTGACCCGTGACCCGTCCCCGTACCGCAGCTATTTTGGCCGTTTGAAGACTTTGGGTGTTTGATCAACGCATTTTCAATTTTTCAGCGTGGATCAATGCTGAGTTGTTTATCAAGATTTGCCAGCCCAAGAGGCCGTAACCGTTTTGTATTCAATGCCCTGGCCCGCGCTTCATAATGACGGCATGAACCAACTCAACGCCCTCAAACAATTCACCACCGTGGTCGCTGACACCGGCGATTTCAAGCAAATTGAAGTCTTTCAGCCGCAGGATGCCACCACCAACCCGTCACTGATCCTCAAGGCCGTGCAAAAGCCCGAATACCGCACGCTGCTGAACGACACCGTGGCCCAGTTCCGCGGCCGAGCGCTGGACGAGTTGACCGACCGGTTGCTGGTGCGGTTTGGCTGCGAGATTCTGTCCATCGTGCCAGGCCGGGTGTCGACCGAAGTCGATGCACGACTGAGTTTTGATGCCAGTGCCACCGTGACCCGTGCCGAGCGGCTGATTGAGCTGTATCAGGCGCAGGGCATCCACATTGACCGCGTGTTGATCAAGGTGGCGGCCACCTGGGAAGGCATTCAGGCCGCTGCCGAGCTGGAGCGCAAAGGCATTCACACCAACTTGACGCTGCTGTTTTCCTTCTGCCAGGCGGTGGCTTGCGGCCAGGCCAAGGTGCAACTGATTTCACCTTTTGTCGGGCGCATTTACGACTGGTACAAAAAATCGGCCGGAGCCGCCTGGGTGGAAGCCGATAACACCGAGGCCAATGACCCCGGTGTCCAATCGGTCACGCAAATTTTCAACTACTACAAAAAGTTTGGCATTGCCACCGAGGTGATGGGGGCCAGCTTTCGCAATGTGGGTCAGATCACCGCGCTGGCTGGTTGTGATTTGCTCACCATCAGCCCCGAGCTGCTGGCCCAGCTGGCCGACAGCTCTGTTCCCTTGACTTGTGCGCTGGATGCCCAGGCCGCGCAAGCGCTGGAGCTGCCGCGCCTGAACTACGATGAAGCCACGTTCCGCTTCGCGCTGAACCAGGATGCCATGGCCACCGAAAAGCTGGCCGAAGGGATTCGGGGCTTTTGCACCGATGCCGGCAAGCTTGACCTGTTGTTGCAAGCGGCCTGAGACCGTCTAACCATCACTTTTCAGGGAGATTAACCATGAGCCGTACCCGTTGTGACCGCACCCCCGCCTGGGGCCAATTGCAAACCGCATGGGAAACCGCGGGGCGCAGCTTTGACTTGCGCACGGCGTTTGCGGCCGACTCCCAGCGCTTTGAGGCCTTCAGCCAAAACGCGCCGCATGTGTTTGCCGACCTGTCGAAAAACCTGGTCGATGCGGCCACCCAAGCCTTGCTGCTGGAGTTGGCGCAACAAAGCGGGCTGGCAGAGCACCGCGATGCCATGTTCAGCGGTGAGGCCATCAACAACACCGAGCACCGGGCGGTGATGCATTGGCTGCTCAGAACACCGCCTGCTGACCCCGCCATGCCTTCGCAATCCGTGCATCGGCACATGGCGGAGAAGCTGCACGAGGTGCACACCACGCTGGAGGCCATGCTGGATTACGCCGAACGGGTGCGAGCCGATACGGCCATCACCGACGTGGTCAACATTGGTATTGGCGGCTCAGACCTGGGGCCGCAAATGGCGGTGCTGGCGCTGGATGCGTTTGTCACCCCAGGCAAGCGTTTTCACTTTGTCTCGAATGTCGATGGCCATGAGCTGGCGGCGGTGCTGAACAAGCTTAAGCCCGAGAGCACGCTGTTTCTGGTGGCCAGCAAAACCTTCACCACCATCGAGACCATGACCAACGCCCACAGTGCCAAGGCCTGGTTTGAGGCCCAGGGCGGCACGGATATCGCCCGGCATTTTGCTGCGCTGACGACCAATGTAGGAGCAGCTAGCGCTTTTGGCATCAGCACCACCTTTGGTTTTTGGGACTGGGTCGGTGGGCGCTATTCGGTCTGGTCGGCCATCGGCCTGCCGCTGGCGATTGCCATCGGGGCGCAGGGTTTCCGGGAATTTTTGGCCGGTGCGCACGACATGGACGAACATTTCCGCACCGCGCCGCTGGCGCACAACCTGCCGGTGCGCCTGGGCCTGCTGGATGTCTGGTACCGCAACTTCCACGGCTTCACCAGCCGCAGCGTGGCCCCGTACCACAGCGCCCTGAAACGTTACCCGGCGTATTTGCAGCAGTTGGAGATGGAAAGCAATGGCAAGCGGGTCGATGCGGAAGGCCAGGCCCTGCCTTTTGCGACCTCACCCGTGGTCTGGGGAGAGCCCGGCACCAACGGCCAGCACGCTTATTTTCAGATGCTGCACCAGGGCACGGATGTAGTGCCGGTGGAGTTTGTCGCCGTCAAAAAGCCCCAACACAGTTTGCCCGGACACCACACGCTGCTGCTGGCCAATGTGGTGGCGCAGGCGCAAGCGCTGATGCTGGGCAAAGCCGATGCGGGTGGCCACAAGCATTTCACTGGCAACCGGCCCAGCACGTTTTTGCTGCTCGACGAGCTGAACCCCGCCAGCCTGGGCGCACTGATTGCCTTGCAGGAGCACCGCGTGTTTGTCAGCGGCAGCCTGTGGGGCATCAACAGTTTTGACCAATGGGGCGTGGAGCTGGGCAAGGTGCTGGCCAAGGATGTGGAAGCCCGTTTGAACAGTGGTGAGGTGGCGGGCTTGGATGCTTCTACTGCGGGGCTGTTGGCGCGTTTGCGGGCATGAACATCGTCTTTGACTTTGGCGCGGTGCTGTTTGCCTGGCAACCCAGGCAGTTGCTGCGGCAGGCTTTTCCCGAGCGCGTGCCGACCGAGGCAGATGCCGCCGCCCTGGCGCACCAAGTGTTTGGCCACCCCGACTGGCTTGAGTTTGACCGCGGTGTGCTGGACATCGATGTTGTCATTGACCGGATCAGCACCCGGCTGACGTTGCCGCTGGCGGCCACCCAGGAGCTGGTGTACGGCATTGGTGAGCGTCTGACACCGATGACCGACACCGTGGCGCTGCTGAAGCGGCTGCACCGCCGCCGCCAGCAAGGGGATGGGGTGACCGGGTTGTATTACCTGTCGAACATGTCGCTGCCCTATGCCCGTTTCCTGGAAACGCACCATGCGTTTCTGGCGTGTTTTGACGGCGGTCTTTTTTCCGGTGATGTCAAGCTGATCAAACCCGAAGCGGCCATTTACCAGGCGCTGCAACAGCAGTATGCGCTGATTCCCGAGCAGACCTTGTTCATTGATGATCTGCTCTCCAACGTGCATGCAGCCCAAGCGCTGGGTTGGCAGGGCATTCACTTCGAGTCGGCCTCGCAATTGGAGGCGGCGCTGTCACTGCTGGGCTTGTAGCGTCAGGTATTCGGTCTTGAAGCGCTGCAACGCTTGCCGGTACACCTCGGCGGCCACCCCGCTTCGATCGACACCCACTGTTTGGGGGCGTTGGCGGCGGCAAACAGCTGCTCACCCAAGGTGATGGGAATGGTGTCATCCTGCGTGCCGTGCAGCATCAGCAAGGGTGCGTGAATCTGGCCAATTTTCTCGATGGAGGCAAATCGCTCGGTACTGAACAGGGCCAGCACCCGGGCCCAAAAACCGGCCGAACGGGCCACATCGGCAAAGCTGGTGAAGGCAGACTCCAGCATCAGGCCACCGTAATCTTTAGGAGCGTTCAACTGGCTGGCCAGGTCAACCGCCACAGCGCTGCCCATGGAGTGGCCGTAAATCACCCGCTGAGCCGGGCGTGGCTCACGCCGCACCAGCTCGGCCCAGGCCAGGCGGGCATCGGCCAGGATACTTTGCTCGGACGGGGTGATGGCCGTGCTGTGGCCCCAGCCCCGGTAGTCCACCGCCAGGATGGAAAAACCGGCCTGCTGCAGCGACTCGATCTTGTGCCGGTTGCCCTCCAGGTTGCGAAACGTGCCATGCAAATAGAGCAGCGTGGGGGCTTCTGGGGCAGCATGCGGCAGCCACCACAGGCTAATGTGTGCTGGCGCACCAGGCGCAGGAACTTGCAGCTCATAAAATTGCGGCTTGGAAGCCGATGCGACGGAGCTGCCCTGAGCCGCCAGCGTCGGACGATAAATGATTTGACGTTGTTGGTCGGTGAGCCAGGCGCAGCCGCTCAGTGCGCCCAACAGGCACACAATGAGCCACCAGCGCCCCACCGTTTCCCCATCGAACCGCCCCTCCCAAGGGGGCGATCCACTTTTAACCATGAAGAAAAAAATCTGTTTGAGCATCAGCCTGATTGTGGCCCAGCTCTCTGCCCCAGCCTTTGCCGAGACCGGTTTCCTGGACAACTGGACGCAGGATAAGGTGGTGCACTGGCAGTTCAGCCCGCTGACCTACCACTACTCCGAAGACCCCAACCACAAGCGCGTGGTGATGATCGGTCTGGAGCGTGAGCATGCCAATCGCAGTCTGGATGGCGTGGCGTTTTTCACCAATTCGTTTGGGCAGCCGACGATTTACCTGTACCCCTGGGGGCGCACTTACCCATCGATTGCAGGTGTTGACAAGCTGTCGATCAAATGGACTGCCGGGCTGCTCTATGGCTACCGTGACCCCTATGAAAACAAGGTACCGCTGAATTTCAGGGGCTTGTCGCTGGCCCTGATTCCGGCGGTGACTTATGAGTTCAAACCAGGTTGGCAGGCCCAGGTCAACATTCTGGGCACTGCCGGGCTGATGTTTCAGCTCAATACCCTGTTTGAGTAAGATTTTTATACATGAAATGAGCCTGTAGCTCTTCATTTATAAGCGCAAGCAGCTATTATTTTTGATGAATCTATGGGCGCATGCCATGTCGTTTCCGTTCAATACAGAAAAGTCATCAGCGGCGACACTGCGTCGCCATGTACCCCGTCATTCTTCAACACGTTCACAAAATCTACCAACTCGGCTCGGTGAGGGTTCCGGCGCTGTCCGACATCAACCTGGAAATCCGTGACAACTGCTTCACCGTGATCTCCGGTCCGTCGGGCAGCGGCAAGACCACGCTGCTGAATTTGATTGGCTGCATTGACCGGCCCGACCAGGGCGAGGTGGTGGTTGCCGGGCAGGCCATCGGCCAGCTGTCGGACGACGCACTGTCTGACTTTCGCGCCCGGCATCTGGGCTTTATCTTTCAGAACTTCAATCTGCTGTCGGTGCTGAGCGCGTATGAAAACGTGGAATACCCGCTGCGCCTGACCCAGATGCCCGCCGCCCAACGCCGCGCCCGGGTGCTGGCGCTGCTGGATGCCGTGGGGCTGGCTGACAAGGCCAACAACCGACCCAGCCAACTCTCCGGCGGCCAGCGCCAGCGCGTGGCGATTGCCCGTGCGTTGGCCCCGGCTCCGCAACTGGTGCTGGCCGACGAGCCCACCGCCAACCTGGACAGCCAGACCGGGGCCGCCATCATTGCACTGATGCGCCAGATGCAGCGTGAGCACCAGGTGTCGTTTGTGTTCTCTTCCCACGACCCGCAGGTGCAGGCCGAGGCTGACGATGCGGTGTTCATCCGCGATGGCCGCATCACCCATGTTGAGCGGCGCAGCGATTTGGCGGAGGTGCTGCGTAACCGCCGCCGCTCCCTGACCACTTTGCTGGCCATGGTGATTGGCATCTGTGCCGTGCTGATTTTTGGTGGCTACGCAGGCAATTCGACTTACGCATTACAAACCGGCTATGTGCAAATGCATGGTCATCTGCAAATCCAGCACAGCAACTATTTTCTGTACGGCAGCGGCAACCCGGCGGCCTACGGCATTGCCAACTACCAGCGCATCATCGATGTGGTGAAACTTGACCCGGTGCTGGCTCCGATGCTGACGGTGGTGACACCCAAACTGCAGCTCGGTGGTATTGCCGGCAACTTTGCCGCCGGGGTGTCGAAAAACGTGATCGCCTCGGGCATTGTGGTGGATGAGCAGAACCGCATGCGTACTTGGGACGACTATGGCAGCATGAGCTACACGCCGCAGTTCGCCTTGACCGGCACCAGCCTGGAGTCGGTGGTGATTGGCACTGGCGTGGCCCGCATGCTGCAATTGTGCGGGCCGCTCAAGGTCAGCAACTGCCCGCAGGCACCCGCTGCAGCCACCAAAGCCGAGGCTGCTGCGCCGGAGGACATCACCGCCTTGTCGGCACTGGAGCAGCCGTCCGATGCCCCGCCCGTCAGCCCAACCCAGATCGAAATGCTGGCTGCCAACGTGCATGGTGCGCCCAATGTGGTCAACCTCAACGTGGTGAAGGCCGAAAACTGGGGCTTCAAGGAGTTTGACGACACTGTGATGATCATGCACTTGGCACAAGCGCAGCGCCTGGTGTATGGCGGTGCGCCGCCCCAGGTCACGGCGATTCAGATTCAGCTGCGGCATACTGCGCAAATGGCGGCGGCCCGGGCCCGCCTGGAGCAGCTGCTGGCCACCACCTTCAAGGGCGAGCCGCTGGAGATTTTGGACTTTGAGACCCTGACCCCGATTTACGGCCAGTCGATCCGCTTTTTTGATTCGGTGTTTGGCTTCATCGCCACCCTGATCGGGGTCATTGTGCTGTTCACCGTGGGCAACACCATGAGCATGGCGGTGGTGGAGCGCACGGTGGAAATCGGCACCCTGCGGGCCATGGGCCAGCGCCGCAGTGGCATCCGCGCCTTGTTCATGAGTGAAGGGCTGCTGCTCGGGCTGATGGGGGCGTTGCTGGGTGTGGTCACCGCCTTGTTGCTGGCCACCTTGATCAACCACAGTGGCCTGACCTGGACACCGCCCGGCTATGTGTATGCCTACCCGCTCAAGGTGCGGGTCTGGGGCGATTGGGGGCTGATTTTGGGCAGTGCCGTCGGCCTGGTTCTGGTGGCCATTGTGTCGGCCTGGTGGCCCGCCAATCGGGCAGCCAAGCTGATGATTGTGGATGCACTGCGCCACGTCTAAGGGGAAAAAATGCGACGACGAATACTTCAAACGATGCTGCTGTGCGCCACCTTGTGCGCTGCGGTGGGCCATGCCGCACCGAGTGCGCAAGAGATTCTGGCCGCCAGCGATGCGGTGCGCAACCCGGACTTTCCGTTCGGCTTGACCAACACGCTGATCGAATACCGCAATGGCAAACAGACCGATACCAGCACGCTGGCGATCTATTCCAAGGCCGACAAAAGCAGCAGCCAGTTTCGCAGCCTGGTGCGCTTTGTGGAACCCGCGCGGGATGCCAACAAGCTGATGCTCTACAGCGGCAAAGACCTGTGGTTTTACGACCCGGCCAACAAAGCCAGCATCCGCCTGTCGCCGCAGCAGCGGCTGCTCGGCCAGGCCTCCAACGGCGATGTGGTCACGGTGAATCTGGCCAAGGATTACCAGGCCACCCAAGCCGGTGAAGAAGACATGCAAGACGGCGAACGCCAGATGCGCCACTGCTACAAACTGACGCTGGCCGCGCTGACCCCGGAGGTCAACTACCACCACATCGAGATGTGGATCGACACCAGTAACAACCACCCGATCAAGGCCCGCTTTTATGCTGAGAGTGGCAAGCTGCTGAAAACCGCCTATTTCCGTCGCTACCAAAAGCAGCTTGGCCATGAGCGGCCCACTGAAACCGTGATCATCGACGGGCTTGACCCGAACTGGGTCACGGTGATGCGCTTTTCCGACTGGGTCAAGCGTGAGGTGCCCGATGCCTGGTTGCAGCGCGATTACCTGCCGCGCTTCAAGCCCGAGTGATCGGGGTTTCACCCATGCGTGGCTTGATGTGGCTGCTTGCTCTTGCTGCTGTGGTGGTGCAACCCGCCCTGGCCGATGATCTTGATGCGTTGATGCTGGCCGACAGCGCTCCCGAGATGGTCAAAACCAGCCGTGACTGGCAGGGCTATGTGGAAACTGGCTTTGGCGAATCTATCGCCCGCACGGGCGGTGCGGTCACCCCCAACCAGCGCCTGTCTTTTGACCTGCAGCTGGACAAGTCCCTGGCCCCCGGCTGGCGCGCCGTGCTGGCCGACCGCTGGGATGTGAGCTGGCCCGCCCAGGGCAGTGAGCCCAGCGGCATCAACACCCTCAAAGAGGCCTACCTGAGCTGGCAGGTACAAGACGAGCGCCTGCTGGATCTGGGCCGCATCAACGCCCGTTATGGCGTGGCCACCGGCTACAACCCGACCGATTTCCTGCGCACCGGGGCGCTGCGCTCGCTGGTGTCGGTTGACCCCGGCAGCCTGAAGAAAAACCGCATGGGCAGTGTCATGCTGCGTGGCCAGACCCTGTGGTCGGGTGGCTCACTCACCGCGCTGTATTCGCCCAGGCTGGCGGATCAGCCCAGCACCTCAGCCTTCAGCGCTGACCTGGGGGCCACCAACAACCAGCACCGCTGGCTGCTGGCGGCGAGCCAGCAGTGGACACACCAGCTCAGCCCGCAGTGGCTGCTGTTTGGGGGTGCTGGGCAATCGGCGCAACTCGGCTTCAACCTGACCACCCTGGTGGGCGATGCCGGTGTGGCGTTTCTGGAGTGGTCGGGCGGGCGCAGCCGCAGCCTGTGGTCACAAGCCATCAACACAGCCGAAGGCGAAGCATTTCACAACCGCCTGGCCACTGGCTTCACCTACACCACGGCCAACAAACTCACGCTCACGCTGGAAGTGGATTACAACGGAGCCGCGCTGGACGATGCCGCGTGGAACAATTTGGCGCACGGCCCGGTGCGGGTCTACCAGAGCTACCGCACCTGGGTGCGCTACGCGCAAGACATGCCCAGCCAACAGGCGGCGTTTGTGTATGCCGCGTGGCAGGATGCATTGGTCAATCACCTCGACTTGAACGCCATGCTGCGCATCAATCTGGCCGACCAGAGCCGCCTGACCTGGCTGGAAGCGCGTTACCACTTCAAGCGGGCCGACTTGGCCTTGCAGTGGCAAGTCAACAGCGGCAGCCTGGGGAGCGAATACGGCGCAGATCCCCAGCAGCGAGCCTGGCAGGCGGTGCTGAGGTGCTATTTTTGACATGGGTTTGCGGCGTGGGTGGGCCAAATTGGGTGCTGATGCCGTTAGGTTTTTTGACAAATAGCTGTCAGAGGGATTAGCATCCACTGAACTGATCAAAAAAACCAACCGGATGCTCCCAAAGGTGAATGTGGTTCAAAGAAATCAGTCGGTTAAATTTTAATTCTGCTGGTAAATTTGATGTGACAGCGTCATGGAGATGCAAATGATCAAAAATTGCTGCGTCAATACATGGCGATATGCTGCGATCTTGTTCGGTGTCTTTGGCATGGTTTCTGTGCACGCTGCCGAGTCTCTGGGCTTTGTCGGCAAGAATGACTGGCTCTTTTTACGATCTGAACTGTCGAGTCCGGCAGAAGCGGCGGCCTACGCAGAGACAATTTCGCTGATCGGGCGTTTTAATAAAGTGCTTGCGGCCAACGGCATCAGCATGGTCGTCATGATGGTGCCCGTGAAGGTGCGTGTGTACGCCGAGCATCTTCCGAACAACATCAAACTCAACGACTACACGGTCGGAAATTACGAGCGAATCAACAAGGCGCTACAGGCTGCCGGGGTGACGGTGATTGATCTCAACACGCCCTTCTTGAATAGCCCCTTGCGAAATTCAGACAGCCCCCTGTTTTATCGACTTGACGGGCATTGGAGCTTGATTGGTGCCAAGTTGGCGGCTGAAACCTTCAAGGCGGGTATCGAGGCCAACCCCATGCTGAAAAAGGCGCTCGATGCAACGCCTGAAGTGGCGTTTCAAATGAACATTGGCAAGCGCAAACTTCCGACCAAAGTACGTGATTTGATGGCTTTGATACCGCCCAATTCTGGGAATTTTGAACCTGAACGATTCACACCGGTCAGCGTGATTCGAGCCCGGGAGCAGAATGAAGCCAACCGTGTACCCAGCGGGATCACGGTGCAGGGCAGCAGCTTTTCACAGGAGTGGACGGGCTTTGTGGATGCGCTGCGTTTTGTGTTGCAGCGCGACATTTTGAATGTTTCGGTGACGGCGAATATCGGATCATGGTTTGGGATGGAAAGCTATTTGAGTAGCGATGCCTTCCAGAACAACGCGCCCAAAATGCTGATCTGGGAAAGGCCCGAGTACACCATGCGTGCGCCACCGAATTTTAAGTTTCAGGATGCGCGTTATGCCAGCAACAATACGGAATGGCTGCTGCGCGCCTCGGCCTGGGCTCAGCCTACTTGCAAACCATCGACTGTGAGCGCTCAGGTGATGCCGGTGGGTTTGGCGGCAAACGGAGCCCATTTGAAGGACGGAAATATCGTCACAGGGCCGACCAGCGACAAGGAATTCTTCGAGCTCAGTTTTGACAAACCCCTCGGTAAAAACCTTGATTTTGGAGGGTTCTGGCCCAGGGGCGGCAACGCGCCGATTCACAT
Source organism: Comamonadaceae bacterium (assembly GCA_008080595.1). GTDB lineage: Bacteria > Pseudomonadota > Gammaproteobacteria > Burkholderiales > Burkholderiaceae_C > Rhodoferax. Next base: position 1,177 of record VIKI01000218.1, on the reverse strand, counting down.
TGAATATCGTTGGGGATGATGCCGAGCATGCCCTGAAAACACCACTGCCTTCGAACAGTCGGGGCTTCACAAAACTGCGAATTTACCCAGGGACGAACCAAAATTTTGCCCTGAATGGGCTGAAAATCTGCCGCCAGCCCGAAGACATTTTTAACTGATTCACGGATTAAGGGGAGATGCCAATGATTCATCAACGGAGCGTGAGTCAATGGCTATGCGGTGTCCTGTTGATCGCTACCTTTGGCATGGCAACTGTGTGTGCCCAAGAGACCGAGGGGATCGTTGGCAAAAACGAGTGGCTCTTCAATAAATACGAAGTGTTGAGATCAACCGATGCAGCCCAGACGGCCCAGTCCATAGAACTCATCGGGCGTTTCAATAAAGTTCTCATGGCTAACGGTGTCAGCTTGGCACTGACGATGGTGCCGTTGAAGATGCGCATCTATTCGGAACATTTGCCGGATAGCGTGAAGCTCACCGACTATATGGCGGGCAATTACGAGCAGATCGGCAAAGCGTTACAAGCGCTTGGTGTGACGTTGATTGATCTCAATACCCCCTTCCTCAATAGCCCCAAGCGCAATTCGGATACCCCCCTGTTTTTTCGGCTTGACTCACACTGGAGCATGACAGGTGTGATGCTTGGGGCAGAAACGATCAAGGCTGGCATCTACGCCAACAAGGTGCTCAAGGGGGCACTCGATGCCACGCCTGAAGTGGTGTACGCAAGACAGCTTAGCAAGCGCAAACGTCCGTCCAAAGGGCGGAATTTGCTGGCTGTATTGCCACCCAATTCTGGCCCCTTTACACCTGAACAATTCATGCCTGTCATCGTGACCCGAGCGCATGCATTGAGTGAGGACCAACGTCCGTCGATGGGGATCACCGTTGCAGGGAGTAGCTCCTCGCAAGAATGGACTGGCTTTGTGGATGCGCTGCGCTATGAGTTGCAGCGTGATATTTTGAATGTTTCTGTGCATGGTCTTATCGGGCCCTGGGTTGGCATGGAAAGCTATTTACGCAGCGATGCATTCCAAGAAAACGCACCCAAGTTGTTGATCTGGGAGTGGGCTGAGTCAACCCTGCATACGCCACCGGATAACCCGTATCAAGATCCTCGCTATGTGAGCAACAATACGGAATGGCTGTTGCGCGCTTCGGCCTGGGTTCAAGTTGC
>VIKI01000217.1 GCA_008080595.1 Comamonadaceae bacterium | reverse complement strand
GCCACCACCTCACCGCCTTGTACGGCCACGCTGCTGGCGCTCATGGCCAGCTGGTTGGCTTGGGCGGCGTTGTCGGCGTTTTGTTTGACAGTGGAAGACAGCTCTTCCATGCTGGCAGCGGTTTGCTCCAGGGTGCTGGCCTGGCTTTCGGTGCGGTTGCTCAAGTCCTGGTTGCCCTGGGCGATTTCAGAACTGGCAGTGGCCACTGATTCGGAGCCGTGGCGAACTTCTTTCACAATTTGGGCGAATTTATTGCGCATCAGTGCAATGGCAGCGAGCAAACTGGCCTGGTCTGCCTGCTTCAAAGAAATTGCGACCGTCAAGTCACCTTGGGCCATGCTTTGGGTGATGCGCATGGCATCAGCGGGTTCCCCGCCAAGTTGTTGCAGAATGCTGCGCGAAATCAGCGCACCTGCGCTCATCAGCAAGCCAATCAGCACGGTGCAGCCCAGTGCAAAACCCATGGCCCGGCTCAATACAGCATCATCCACGGTATCTAGATAAACGCCGGAACCAATCACCCAGCCCCATGGTGTGAAGCCTTTGACATAGGAGACTTTCTTCACCGGGTTGGCACTGCCGGGTTTGGGCCACATATAGGTGACAAACCCACCGCCATGTGTCTTGACTGTGCTGACAAATTCCTGGAATAAGTGTTTGCCGGTCGGATCCTGGTTATTGGCTAGGTTTTGCCCTTCAAGTTCTGGCTTGATCGGATGCATCACCATGGTCGGTTGCATGTCATTGATCCAAAAATACTCCTGATTGTTGTAGCGCAACTGCCGGATTTCATTTTTGGCCAATTGCTGGGCCTCGGCATTGGTTATTTTTCCTTGGGTGACCAGATTTTGGTAGTTGGACAACAGGCCGTGTGCAATCTCAACGGTTTGGCGCACACTGCTTTCACGTTCAGCCAGGATCAAAGAATGCTCAGAAAGAAGAAAGCCTGCCGCCAAAAGTACGATGCCGATGATTGAGCAAGCAATCAGGACGACCAGTCGCCGCACGATGCTCATGGTTGCAAAGTGGAACATGTTTTTGCCTCACTTTTATGGATGTGTTCTTGCTTGGGCTTCGCTCTTATTTTCCCGCGCCCAGCAACGCTTCTTTGAGCTTGTAATCAGCTGGCGAGGGGCCCAGCCAGATCGACATCAAGGCGGCAAAAAATTCAGGTTCTTTGAATGGCTCTCCCTGTGCCACACCCTTGACTGTGATGAGTGTGCCCTTGCCTGGTATCCAGTCGATTAAAAAATTGTCACCGGCCACCATTTTCTTCTGCGCAGCAAACATTTCACCCATACGTACCAAGCCTGGCACCAGCTTGGACATGGCGGCCTTACCCGTGTTGTCTTCAATGCCCCGGGTGAGTAGCTTGCCCAATTCTGCTGCATCGATATCGCGCACCATGGTGACACTCATCCGTTTGGGGCCTGCCTGGTTCACCACCTCATCAGGCGTGCTGGCTTTTTGGGCCAGATACAAGCCGGCGACATACACCTTGAACACCATTTTGTAGCGCGTGCCCACGCCGTTGAGTTGCAAGCTGCTGCCCGCCACGCTGGCGCTGTCTTCTACCTTGACCCCATGAATGTCCAGGGTGGCCGCCATGGTGTTGAAAACCAGTAGGCTGACCAATAGAGTTGCCAGCAAGTTTCGAATGAATTTCATGGGAATTTCCTAAAAAAGAACGACCGTACTGTTTTTGAGAAGGGTATTGTGTGGCTGTCGAATCTTTTTGCCCACTAGGGTTTACGTGGGGTGAATGGGGCTGTCGTGCCTTATTGCAAGTAAGACGCTTTGTTACACTCGGCCCATGTTTATTCACCGGATTCACATCACAGGTTGCAGCGACCGGGGGGCTTGGCCCTGGCGTACTGGCTTGGCTGCGTCAGTATCGGTCTGACGAATTCGTTTTTGCGTCCGCAATTTGGCAGCCCCGAGCTGTCTGCTGAACCTGAGGTGACCTCTTTGGAGAGGTAAATTCCGACTCTGGTGCCATGCATACGCCCCCCAAGCAGGCGTGGATCGGAGAGGTCATCTACAGTTCAGTACCCCACTGAAAGACTCATCGTGATTTCCGAAATTGAATTTGACCAACTCTGTGCCCAGGGCTTTAACCGAATACCGGTGGTGGCACAAGCCTTTGCCGATCTGGAAACCCCCCTCTCTCTCTATTTGAAGCTGGCCAACAACGCCGCTTTTAGCTTCTTGCTGGAATCGGTGGTGGGCGGTGAGCGCTTTGGGCGGTACAGCTTCATTGGCTTGCCCGCACGTACTTTGTTGCGCGCCAGTGGCTTTGGCGAGCTGGCCCGTACCGAGGTGGTGACCGATGGCAGGGTGGTGGAGACCTCCAGCGCCAATCCACTGGATTTCATTGCAGATTATCAAAAACGCTTCAAGGTGGCCTTGCAACCCGGGATGCCGCGCTTTTGTGGTGGCCTGGCGGGCTATTTCGGTTATGACGCAGTGCGCTACATCGAGAAAAAGCTGCAAGACACCTGTCCGCCTGATGAGCTGGGTTGCCCCGACATCGTGCTGCTGCAATGTGAAGAGCTGGCGGTGATTGACAACCTGTCGGGCAAACTCTACCTGATGGTTTACGCTGATCCGAGCCAGCCACAGGCTTACCAAGGGGCGGTTGACCGGCTGATGCAGCTGAAAAATCGATTGAATCAACCGGTGCATGCGCCGCAAGTGCTGCCCAGCGCAGGGCAAGCCGCTGTGCGTGACTTTGCCAAGGCTGATTACATTGCTGCGGTTGAGCGTGCCAAAGAGCTGATCGCAGGCGGTGATTTCATGCAGGTGCAGGTGGGGCAGCGCATCAAAAAGCCCTACACCCAGTCGCCGCTGAGCCTGTACCGGGCCTTGCGCTCGCTCAATCCCAGCCCGTATATGTATTACTACAACTTCAGCGGTGCCACCGTTGACGGGGCGGATTTCCATGTGGTGGGGGCTTCTCCCGAGATTCTGGTGCGTCAGGAGCAAGTGCAGCAAGACGGCCAAACGGTACAAAAAATCACCATCCGACCCTTGGCCGGGACGCGCCCACGCGGGGCCACACCTGAGGCTGATAAGGCCGCCGAAGTGGAGCTGATCAACGACCCGAAGGAGCGTGCCGAGCATGTGATGCTGATTGACCTGGCGCGCAACGACATTGGCCGGATTGCCAAGATTGGCAGCGTCAAGGTGACCGATGCTTTTTGCGTGGAGCGATACAGCCATGTGATGCTCATCGTGAGCAATGTGGAGGGTACGCTGCTGGACGGCATGACCAGCATGGATGTGCTCAAGGCCACCTTCCCGGCTGGCACGCTCACCGGGGCTCCCAAGGTGCACGCGATGGAGCTGATTGACCAACTGGAGCCTACCAAGCGCGGCTTATACGGTGGGGCCTGCGGTTACCTGAGCTACGCCGGTGACATGGATGTGGCCATCGCCATCCGCACCGGCATCATCAAGGATCAGATGCTTTATGTACAAGCCGCCGCCGGGGTGGTGGCCGACAGTGTGCCCGAGCTGGAGTGGAGAGAGACCGAAGCCAAAGCGCGAGCGCTGTTGCGGGCGGCAGAACTGGTGGAAGAAGGGTTGGAGTGAAACGAGGAGCTTGAGCGCTTGCGCATCCAGGCCAAAGTGGTGGCCGACAACCTGTCGCGTCAGCTCACCGCCATCAACCAGAGTCTGATGGCTGTACAGCAGGCCTTGCCTTACTGGCAGAGTAGCCCGATAGGCCATATTGAGGGACAGCAGACCTTGGAAAATATGGACGCGGCGATGTCCTCGGTGCGGACTTTTTTGGTGACAGATGCGCAGGGCATCGTGACTTTTACAAACCGCCAAGAGTTGCTCGGTTATCACGCTTTCCAGCGTGAATATGTTCAGGCTCCGCTCAAGGCAATGGATCCAAAACGTCTGTATGTGAGTCCACCTTTCAAGACGGTGCTCAACAATTACCTGGTCAATCTGAGCCGCGTGCTGCTCGATGGGCAGCAACAGTTTGCCGGAGTGGTTTCGGCGGCGATTGATCCCACCGACATCGACATTTTGCTCAACTCGGTGCGTTACAGCGATGACATGCAGGCGGCGCTGGTGCATGGAGATGGCCATGTGGTCATTCACCAGCCCGTGTCTGAGGTGAGCATGGAACAAGAGATGGCTGAGTACCAAGCATTTTTGGGACGGCACTTGCGCAGTCGGCAGGAAGTGAGTGGTTTTCTGGATGCCGTGTCTGACAGCGGTGCGCCCAGACTGAGTGTCATGCGAACCATTTCACCAGAGGCCTTGGCCATGGACAAACCGTTGGTGGTGGTGCTGAGCCGGTCGCGGGAGGCGATGCTGGCAGGCTGGAGAAGTGACCTGCGTCAGCAGATTCTGGCTTATGTGTTGCTGGTGGTGTGCAGCGTGGCTGGCCTGATGTTGTCTCAGCGTCAACGGGTGCAGAAAATCATGACGGCGACACGTCTGAAGCTGGCCACCGAGGCCAGTGGGGTGGGGATTTGGGAGTTTGACCTGGTGACCAAAAAATACCAGTGGGATAACACCATGTTTGCCCTGTTTGGTCTGGATCCCAAAGCGGCCAGTCCGCGCAATGACGACTGGATTCGGCAGTTGCCCCCGCAAGATTTGCAGCGCATGCGGGAGGCTACGCGCGTCACCATCAAGAACAAGCAGCCGTTTGGAATGACCTTTCAAATTCGCCGCCCTGATGGACAAGTGCGCTTCATGCGCAACCGGGCTGCACTGTATTCGGATGACGATGGCGTGCCGCGTCGACTGATTGGTGTCACCGAGGATGTCACCAAACGCAAACAGCAACAAGCTGAACTGCGCGTGGCGGCCGCCGCCTTTGAGTCGCACGAAAGCATGTTGGTGACCAATGCGCAGGTTGAAATCTTGCGGGTCAATCACGCTTTCTGCAAGCTGTTTGGTTACGCGCCTGACGAGGTGGTGGGAAAAAACCCGCGTTTGCTCAAGTCAGGTCGCCATGATGTTGACTATTACGCCGCCATGTGGTCTGAATTGATGCAGCAGCACAGCTGGCAGGGTGAGGTCTGGAATACACGAAAAAATGGCGAAGAATTCCCCTGTTGGTTGTGCATTACAGCGGTATGTGATGAGGCGGGTCTGGTGACCCACTACGTGGCCACCCACACCGACATCACCCTGCGCAAAGCCGCAGAAGACGAGGTCAAAAGGCTGGCCTTTTTTGACCCCCTGACGCAATTGCCGAATCGGCGTTTGCTGGCTGACCGACTGCACCAGGCCATGAGCAAAGCCAAACGTGATCGTGGGCAATTGGCCCTGATTTTTGTGGACCTGGATAAGTTCAAGCCGATCAATGACCGCCATGGCCATACTGCGGGAGATCAACTTCTGCAGGCCGTGGCGCATCGGCTGCGTACCTGTGTGCGCGAGTCAGACACGGTGGCCCGTGTCGGCGGGGATGAATTTGTGGTGCTGTTGAACACGGTGACACAAACACAGGATGCCACCTGTGTCGCTGAGAAAATTCATGCCACTTTGCGCCTGCCTTTTCATCTGCCGCAGGGCCAGAGTGTGCAAATATCTTCCAGCGCTGGAGTGGCTTTGTACCCTGAGCATGGGCTTGATGAAGCCACTCTGTCGCACCACGCCGATGTGGCCATGTACGCAGCCAAGGCGGGTGGTCGCGACCGATACGTGGTGTACGAATCAACACTGGATACACCTCTGACTGACATCACGCCATCCCCAGCGGCAGCTGCCGCATCCAACGCCACTCCATGAGGGCATTCAAAGCAAAAAGCCATGAAACTATTGATGATCGACAACTACGACAGCTTTACTTACAACATCGTCCAATACCTGGGTGAACTGGGGGCCGATGTCACGGTCGCACGCAATGACGAAATCACCGTGGATGCCATCGATGCACTCTGGCAGGCGGGCCAGCTGGATCGGCTGGTGGTGTCACCTGGCCCCTGTTCGCCAGCAGAGGCGGGTATTTCGGTCGCTGCCATCCAGCACTTTGCTGGCAAGCTGCCGATTCTGGGGGTGTGCCTGGGGCATCAGGCCATTGGCGCAGCTTTTGGCGGCAAGATCATCCGGGCGCAGCAGCTCATGCACGGCAAAACCAGCGTCATGACCACCACGCAGGAAGGCGTATTCGAGGGCTTGCCCAGGCAGTTCACTGTGAACCGGTATCACTCGCTGTCGATTGAGCGCAGCACTTGCCCGACCTGCCTGAAGGTTACTGCCTGGACGGACGATGGCGAGATCATGGGCGTGAAGCACACCAGCCTGGACATTGAGGGTGTGCAGTTCCACCCCGAAAGCATCCTGACCGAACACGGCCACGCCATGTTGAAAAACTTCTTGAATGCACGTGCAGGTTGATTGGTTGCTACTTATTTAATAGCTGTTTGCGCATGTTTCATCAGCACTATAGGTCAAAATGATGTCCAATTTTTCAGTCAGACAGGTTGATCTGCGCAGCGACACCGTGACACAGCCCAGCTCCGCCATGCGGGCTGTGATGGCCGCCGCCCAGGTGGGCGACGATGTGTATGGGGATGACCCCAGTGTCAACGCCCTGCAAGACAAACTGGCCTCCATGCTGGGTTTTGAGGCGGCGCTGTTTGTGCCCACTGGCACGCAGAGCAATCTGTGCGCCATCCTGGCCCACTGCCAGCGCGGCGACGAGTACATCGTGGGTCAATACGCCCACTGTTACCGCTGGGAAGGTGGTGGCGCAGCTGTGTTGGGCAGTGTGCAGCCGCAGCCACTGAATCACCAGGCGGACGGCTCGCTATCTCTGGCCGACATCGAGGCGGCCATCAAGCCCGATGACGCGCACTTTGCCAAGACCCGGTTGCTGGCGCTGGAGAACACGCTGGGTGGCAAGTTGCTGCCGTTTGAAGCGATGCAGCAGGCCACCGAGCTGGCCAGAAGCAAGGGCCTGGCCCGGCATCTGGATGGAGCCCGCCTGTTCAATGCGGCCACCGCGCAGGCCTTGCTGATGATCCCTTCTTTTAAGGAAAATCGACATGTAGCCCTCGTAAATCAAGCGCAAGCAGCTATGAATCATGTAGCTGCGTCGGTGGATGCCCCGGCCATTTGGGTAGAGGCCCGGCGCATCGCCCAGTGCTTTGACAGCGTGTCGGTGTGCCTGAGCAAGGGTTTGGGCGCACCTGTGGGTTCGGTGCTGTGTGGCAGCCGGGAACTGATCGGCCGCGCCCACCGCATCCGCAAAATGGCCGGTGGCGGCATGCGCCAGGCCGGTATTTTGGCGGCCGCCGGTCTGTACGCGCTGGAGCATCATGTGGCACGGCTGGCCGATGACCATGCCCTGGCGCAGCGGCTGGCCGATGGCTTGCAGGGTTTGCCGGGTGTGCTGGTGGAGCCGCCGCAGAGCAATATGGTGTTCGTCGATTTGCAGGGCGCAGCCCTTGCCAGAGCGCCTGAGCTGCTGACCTATTTGAAATCGCACGGGGTGCTGGCCACCGGTTTGTACCGCCTGCGATTTGTCACGCATATGGATGTCGACCGCGTGGGCATTGACCGTGTTGTGGCCGCTTTCCGGTCTTTTTTTGAAAGGAATCCTGAGCATGCCTGAATTCCACCAGCTGATTTTGTTCATTCTTGCCGGTTGGTTGCTGAACCTGACTCCCGGCCCGGATGTGCTTTACATCGTGACCCATTCCCTGCGCAGTGGTGCCCGCGCCGGTATCGTCGCCGGGCTGGGGATCACCACCGGTTGTTTTGTGCACATCTTTGCGGCGGCCTTGGGTGTGGGGGCTTTGCTGGCGGCATCGGTGACGGCATTCAACCTGCTCAAGTGGGCGGGAGCGGCTTATTTGTTGTATGTAGGGTTCAAGCTGTTGTTGTCGCGCTCTGAGGGCAGTTTGCTGAAAACCGCCAGTGGCGCAGTCCACGCGCAGGCTCCGGTTGACCTGCGGCGCGTCTACACCGGCGGCTTCTGGACCAACGTGCTCAACCCCAAGGTGGCGATTTTCTTTCTGGCTTTTGTGCCGCAGTTCATCGCCCCCGGCACCCAGCAGACCACCTGGGTGTTTCTGGCGTTGGGGGTGTTGTTCAATGTGAACGCCATTCCGGTCAACATCGGCTGGGCGCTGGCTGCGGCCTGGATGGCCCGTCGCGCCAACGTGGTGCAGCGCGGCATGCACTGGCTGGATCGTGCTGCCGGAGCCATGTTCATGGCGTTTGGCCTCAAGCTGGCGCTGAGTGACAATCCGGCCTCTTGAACCCTTGCTCTTGTGTTACCTGATTTCAAGTTCCATACCATGACCCAAACCATTCACATCACCCCGCAAGAAGCGCTGTTGCGCACCATTGAGCACCGCGAAATTTTCCACGACGAAATGCTGCACATCATGCGCCAGATCATGGCGGGCGAGTGCGCGTCAAAAAGGAAACCATCGGCGAGATCACCGCCGCCGCGCAGGTGATGCGTGAGTTTTCCACCAAAGTTTTGGTGGCCGATAAAACCCATCTGGTGGACATCGTCGGCACCGGTGGTGATGGCTCGCACACCTTCAACATTTCGACCTGCGCCATGTTTGTGGCCGCAGCGGCGGGAGCCAAGGTCAGCAAACACGGTGGCCGAAGCGTCAGCAGCAAGAGCGGCAGCGCTGACGTGATGGAGTCGCTCGGTGTCAACATCAACCTCAAACCCGAGGCGATTGCCCAGTGTATTGAGCAGGTCGGTGTGGGCTTCATGTTTGCACCCAATCACCACCCGGCCATGAAGAACGTGGCTCCGGTGCGCCGCGAGATGGGTGTCCGCACCCTCTTCAACCTGCTCGGGCCACTGACCAATCCGGCCGGTGCGCCGAATATCTTGATGGGCGTGTTTCACCCTGATCTGGTGGGTATCCAGGTTCGGGCGCTGGAGCGGCTGGGCACCGAGCATGCCGTGGTGGTGTATGGCAAAGATGGCATGGACGAGGTCAGCCTGGGCGCGGCCACGCTGGTGGGGGAGCTCAAGGACGGCAAGGTCACCGAGTACGAAATCCACCCGGAAGACTTTGGCCTGACCATGGCCAGCAACCGGGCCTTCAAGGTCGAAACCCCCGAGCAGTCACGTGCCATGCTGCTGGGCGTGCTGGACAACGTGGCCGGCCCGGCCAAAGAGATCGTGCTGCTCAATGCCGGCGTGGCCTTGTATGCGGCCAATGTGGTGGATTCAATGAAAGACGGCATCGATCAAGCGCGAGCAGCTATTGAATCTGGAGCGGCCAAGGCCAAGCTGGATGCGCTGGTGACCGTTGCGCACCGCTTGAGTCAGGCCTGATATGGCGCTGTTGAACATGGACGGAGCCTGGATCGCCATTGGCATCTCGGCACTTTTTCTCGTGGCAGGCGTGGTGATGCACCGCGTGTTTGTCAAAATTCTCAAAAATGGCTCACAGGAGCCGATCCAAAATGACTGATATTCTGAACAAGATCGTGGCGGTCAAGCGCCAGGAAGTCGCCGCCGCCATGGCGCGCAAGTCGCTGGCAGATGTGCGCTTTGATGCCGAAAGCCGCGTCCTGACGCGTGATTTCGTTGGAGCCATGCGCAGCAAAATCTCAGCGGGTCACGCGGCGGTGATCGCTGAAATCAAAAAAGCCAGTCCGTCCAAAGGGGTGTTGCGGGCCGATTTCATTCCGGCAGATATTGCGCAAAGCTATGCCGAGTTTGGTGCAGCTTGCTTGTCCGTGCTGACAGACCAGCAGTTTTTCCAGGGCTGTGTGGATTACCTCAAGCAAGCCCGGGCCTCGTGCCAGTTGCCGGTGTTGCGCAAAGACTTCATGGTGGATGCCTACCAAATCTATGAGTCGCGGGCCATGGGGGCGGATGCCATTTTGCTGATCGTGGCCTGTCTGGATGACGCGCAGATGAAAGACTTTGAGCAGATCGCCCGCAGCCTGGACATGGCGGTGCTGGTCGAGGTGCACGACGGTGCAGAGCTTGAGCGTGCATTGAAGCTCAAAACGCCACTGATTGGGGTCAATAACCGCAACTTGAAGACTTTTGAGGTGTCGCTTGACACCACGCTGAGCCTGATGCGGGACATCCCCGCGGATCGCTTGCTGGTGTGCGAGAGCGGTATCCACACCCGTGATGATGTGCTGCGTATGGCGGCTGCGGGAGTGAATGCATTCCTTGTGGGTGAGGCCTTCATGCGGGCTGAAGAGCCGGGTGAGGCGTTGGCGGAGTTGTTTGCCTGATGGTTGGAGCTGATCAATTCAATTCTTTGCCGGAGACGCAGGTGTCAAGCCAGCTGGAGCAGGCTGATCCTGCTTTGTGGCCGGTTTCGCCGAGTTGGCAGGCTTTGGTGGGGCGTTTTTTTTCCTCAGACTCAGGGCGTAAGTTGCAATTGTTTTTACAAAAGCGCTTGGCTGAAGGGGTCGTCATCTTTCCACCGCAGCCGTTGCGGGCATTGGAATTGACATCTTTGGAGTCGGTGCGGGTGGTGATCCTGGGGCAAGATCCCTACCATGGTCGAGGACAGGCGGAAGGGTTGGCATTTTCGGTAGCTTCGGGCGTGGCGTTGCCGCCGTCGTTGCGCAATATTTTCAAAGAGTTGCAGCGGGATCTGGGAGAATCAGTGCCATCGTTTCCTCAACCGGGCGGAAGCCTTGTGCGCTGGGCACGACATGGCGTGCTCTTGCTGAATACGTGTCTGACGGTTGAAGAGGGCTTGCCTGCCAGCCATTCGGGCAAAGGCTGGGAGGCGTTGACAGATGCCATCATCAAAGAGGTGTCGGATCAATCGGAGCATGTGGTCTTCATGCTGTGGGGGAATCATGCCCAAAGTAAGCGTGTCCTGATTGATGCTTCGCGCCATTTGGTGTTGTGTGCCAACCACCCTTCACCGCTTTCTGCATTGCGGCCACCTGTTCCGTTTATGGGTTGCGGTCATTTTTCCCAAGCCAGAGCATGGCGAATTGAACACGAGTCAAAGAATAATGGAAAAAATTCATAAGTCGCTCATGCAAAAGCTAAACTTGATGGCATAATCCGTGGTTCACCGTGGAGAGGTGGCCGAGTGGTTAATGGCAGCAGACTGTAAATCTGCCCTCTTACGAGTACGCTGGTTCGAATCCAGCCCTCTCCACCAATGAATTTTTGAATGTGACGCTGAGGCGAAGCGTAGGGCGCTAACAGGTTGACTGGGTCGGCTTCGAGGCGGGAGTAGTTCAATGGTAGAACCCTAGCCTTCCAAGCTAATGACGCGGGTTCGATTCCCGTCTCCCGCTCCAGGGTTCCATTCGGAGAGATAGAGATAGCCCATTTGGCTCAGTGGCAGAGCACTCCCTTGGTAAGGGAGAGGTCCCGGGTCCGATTCCCGGAATGGGCACCATTTTGGTGTTGGGTGTCAGCTTGGTAGATGCGGGTTGATGGCCTTTTTTATTTGACCGTCTTTTAATTCTCGGAGTCTGAAAATGGGAAAAGAAAAATTCACACGAACCAAGCCCCACGTGAACGTGGGCACCATCGGTCA
>VIKI01000216.1:8718-12759 GCA_008080595.1 Comamonadaceae bacterium | reverse complement strand
GCAAGGGCAGGGCATGGCCGTTGCAGGTGAGCACGTAGCGGCTTTGGTTCAGGCCGGTGACGCGCACCTCAATGCGCTCCAGTGAGGAATCGACATAACGCGCCGTGCCGCCAGCGGTGTTTTCCTCACCCATCACATGCCAGGGCTCCAGCGCGTTGCGCAGGGTGAGTTCAATCCCGGCGGAACACACCGAGCCAATCAGCGGGAAGCGGAACTCGATGTGCGGCGCAAACCAGCTGTCATCAAAGGCATAACCGCAAGAGCGCATCTCCGTCATCACATCCTTGAAGTCGGTCTCAATGAAGGCCGGCAGCATGAAGCGGTCATGCAGCTCAGTACCCCAGCGGGTGGCTGGTGCGCGGTAAGGCGTTTTCCAGAAGCGGGCAATCAGCGCACGCAGCAGCAACTGCTGCACACTGCTCATGTGCGGGTGCGGCGGCATCTCGAACGCACGCAGCTCCAGCAAGCCCAGGCGACCGGTGGCCGAATCGGGCGAGTACATCTTGTCGATCGAGATTTCGCTGCGATGGGTGTTGCCGGTGGCATCGATCAAGATGTTGCGCAACGTGCGATCCACCAGCCAGGGTGGCATGCTTTGACCATGCAGCTCACGGTTCTTGTAAATCTGCTCAATGGCAATTTCCAGCTCGTACAACTGGTCATTGCGCGCCTCGTCGACGCGCGGGGCCTGGCTGGTCGGGCCGACAAACATGCCGCTGAACAGGTAGCTCAGGGAAGGGTGGTTGTGCCAATAGAGCAGCAAGCTGGCCAGCAGCTCGGGTTTACGCAAAAACGGGCTGTCTGCGGGGGTGGCCCCGCCCATGACAAAGTGGTTGCCACCACCGGTGCCGGTGTGGCGGCCATCGGTCATGAATTTTTCGGCTGACAGGCGCGACTCAAACGCCGCGTTGTACAAAAACTCGGTGTTGCTGACCAGTTCTTTCCAATGGGTGGCGGGGTGGATGTTGACCTCGATCACGCCAGGGTCGGGGGTGACGCTGAGCAATTTCAGCCGTGGGTCACGCGGCGGCGGGTAACCTTCCAGCACCAGTTGCATGCCCAGTTCTTGTGCAGTGGCCTCTACCGCCGCCAGCAAATCCAGGTAATGCTCCAGCTTTTCAAGTGGCGGCATGAACACATACAGCACGCCCGATTTCTCGCCCACGGCTTCCACCTTGGGGCCACTGGCGCGGCGCGGGTCACGCACCTCTACACAGAGCGCAGTGCGAGTGATCCAGTGGGCAGATTCTTGCGGGCCAGGTACGCGGGTAAAGTCGGCGGGCTCGGCCTGATGGACACTTTGCGCGTTGGCCGCTGCGCTGGACGGCATGGCTGCGCCAGTGACGGTTTGCATTTTGCGAACCGCTTCTGGCACAAGACCCGTGTTGGACAAGAAACTGGTCGCAGCCGTAGCTGCTGCGCTTGCCGCTGTCGCCCGACGCGCGGCCAGGCCCAGCGCCAAACCTGCTGTGCCAGGCGCATATTTGGCCGCCACCGTGCTGTAAGCGGGCAGGGAGCCCACCAGCACCGACGGGTCTTGTTCGATCAGGTAGGGAAAGTCAGCCTCACTGACCCAGGGCAGCGAATCCAGCGGCAGGCGCAGGCCCATGGGCGAGTCGCCCGGCATCAGGTACATGCGCTCGTCACGGAAAAACCAGGGGCCGGTGGTCCAGCTCGCACCATCGCTTGAGTCCTCACTGCGCACCTTGATCGGCAACACATAACCCACCGGCGTGTCGAGTTTTTGCTCAAACACTCGGCGCAGCCGGGCACGCTCCATCTCATCGTCCAGCTTGGAATTGAACGGGTCGACATTGACCGGCAGGCGGCGCTCCCGCCACAGGTAATACCAGGTGTCTTCAAAGGCGGTCTGGATGTATTTGCCGGTCACCCCTAGCTTGCTCGCCAACAGGTTGGTGAAGCGCTGGGCATCGGCATGGGTGTAGTGCGTGGGGCTGCGTTCATCGGTGAACAGCGCCGGATTGGCCCACACCGGCTGACCATCGGCTCGCCAGTAAATGTTCAGCGCCCAACGCGGCAACTGCTCACCCGGATACCACTTGCCCTGGCCAAAGTGCAGAAAACCGCCTTGACCGTATTCGTTGCGCAGTTTGTGCACCAACTCGGTGGCAAAGCCGCGTTTGGTGGGGCCCAGCGCATCGGTGTTCCATTCTGGTGCGTCACGGTCGCTGTTGGCCACAAAAGTGGGTTCGCCCCCCATGGTCAGACGCACGTCACCGGCCAGCAGTTCGTCATCCACCGCATCGCCAAGCGCCATGATGTCGGCCCACTGCTCCTCGGTATAGGGTTTGGTGACGCGCGGCGACTCATAAATCCGTGTCACGGCCATGTGGTGGGCAAATTCCACCTCACACTTGTCCACACCTCCGTCAATCGGCGCGGCCCCTGAGGGTTGAGGGGTGCAGGCCAGTGGAATGTGGCCTTCACCGGCCAGCAAACCTGACGTGGCATCCAGCCCGACCCAGCCTGCGCCGGGCAAATAGACCTCGCACCAGGCATGCAGGTCGGTGAAATCCACCTCGGTGCCGCTGGGGCCATCCAGTGCCTTCACATCGGGTTTCAACTGAATCAGGTAACCGGAAACAAACCGTGCCGCCAAGCCGCAATGGCGCAGCAAATTCACCATCAGCCAGGCTGAATCGCGGCATGAGCCCGAGCCGAGCGTGAGGGTTTCTTCCGGCGTTTGGACTCCCGGCTCCATGCGAATGGTGTAGCTGATGGCCTGGTGCACACTCTGGTTCAAGTCCACCAGGAACAGCACGCTGCGGCGTTTGGTTCGGTCAATTTTGTCCAGATACGCCTGTACCAGGGGAGTCGCCGGCTCGGGGATCAGGTACGGGGCCAGCTCTTGCTTCAAATCCTTGGCATAGCTGAAGGGAAACTCTTCGGCCTCGGGTTCCAGAAAGAAGTCAAACGGGTTGTAGACCGACATGTCCATGACCACGTCCACCGTGACCTTGAATTCTTTGGTTTTGTCCGGGAACACCAGCCGCGCCTGGTAGTTGGCAAACGGGTCTTGTTGCCAGTTGATGAAGTGCACCGCTGGCTCAACCTTGAGCGAGTAAGAAATGATCTTGCTGCGGCAGTGCGGGGCCGGGCGCAAACGCACCACCTGCGGGCCCAGATTGACGAGTCGGTCATAGCTGTAGTGTGTGATGTGATTCAGTGCGGCGTGTATGGACATGTGGGTGTCTCGATGAGGGGAATGAACCTGGCATGGCTTGTGGGGTGATCTAGCAATGTTGATGCCAGGCCTGAATACCAGATTGGGTAAGTGCTATATTTATTATAGCTTGTTGTGCTTATTCTACGGGCGGATTAAAGCATCCAGTCTTCAAGCTTCAGATGCGGCACATTTTCAAAATGACGGGTGTTGTGGGTCACCAGAATCAGTTTTTCGGCCAGGGCGTGGGCGGCGATTTGGGTGTCCATTTCACCGATAGGTTTGCCCTGTCGCCTGAAAGAGTCTTTTAGCACACCATAGAGATCGGCTGCTTTGGCATCCCACTCAAGGCTTGGCAAGCGCAAAAAAAAGCTGTCGATCAAGCTTCGACGGCGGTCTTCAAGTGCCATGCCCGCTTGGCCAGCGCGCAGTTCAGCGCGGGTGATGACGGAAATGGCCACACGATGATGTTTCAGCGCATCACTGAGTTGTGTCTCCAAGCTTGGCGAAGAACGGCGTATGAAGTAACTGACGATGTTGGTATCGAGCATATAACGCATCACTCAGCCCAGTCCTCAAATGGGTTGGGGCGCACAGCCTCATCGCGCGGGAGTAGAAACTCGTCTGAAGGTGGTAGGGCATGCAACTCAGCCAAGAATGACTCCAGATCGTCCTTGCTTGGTTTGGGCTGGATCGTCATGCCGCCAGAGTTATCGGTTTTGCTGATCCAGACCTCTGGTGTATTGACCCGAAATGCCTTGGGGAGCCGAATCGCCTGGCTATTGCCCGTGGTAAAAACTTTGGCCGTGGCAATCATGTTGCATCCCCTCTGAATGGATATATGAAAACGTATCTAC
>VIKI01000216.1:0-8679 GCA_008080595.1 Comamonadaceae bacterium | reverse complement strand
ACGCGGATTGGTCTTATGGCAATGGTCGGCCATGGCCCCGGCGATGATGGCCTCAAACTGGTCTTGCGTCACCCCCATGGCCGCCAGGCCGGTGGGCAAGCCCAGGCGTGCATTCATGGCTTGGATGGCTGGCCCAATATCACTGGCAGAATCCAGCCCCATCGCATGCGCCATGCGCGCAAGGCGCTTCTCTTTTTGTAGTGATTCAGCGGCTGCATTGAAGGCGATCACGGCGGGCAAAAAGACCGCATTGAGGGTGCCGTGGTGCAGCCGGGGGTTGACTCCACCCAAACTGTGGCTGAGTGAATGCACGCAGCCCAGCCCTTTCTGAAACGCCATCGCCCCTTGCATGGAGGCGCTCATCATGTTCAGCCGTGCTTCACGATCCGTGCCGTCGCGGGTAGCGCGTTCAATGTGCGCCCAGCCACGCGCCAGGCCGTCCAGTGCAATGCCATCGGCAGGTGGATTGAAGGCCGGGGCCATGAAGGTTTCCATGCAATGCGCAATGGCATCCATGCCGGTGGCGGCGGTCAGCAGGGGTGGCAGGCCCAGCGTCAACTCGGGGTCACAAATGGCGGTTTTGGGCACCAGATGCCAGCTGTGAAAACCCAGCTTGCGATGGTCGTCAACGATGAGGATGGCCCCGCGTGCCACCTCGCTGCCAGTGCCTGCCGTGGTCGGGACGGCAATCAAGGGTGCGACCCGCTCGGTAATGCGGGCGGAGCCGCCCTCAATGGTGGCGTAATGACTCAACGGCCCGGCATGGGTGGCGGCAATCGCCACCCCTTTGGCGCAGTCGATGCTGGAACCACCACCCACCGCGATCAAACCGTTGCACCGCTGCTGGGTGTACAGCGCGGCAGCAGCACGTACTGCAGCCTCGGTTGGGTTGGAGGGGGTTTGGTCAAACACGGCTACCGGCATGCCGGGCAAGGCATCCAGTGCTTTTTGCAAAATACCGGCGGCTTTGACCCCGGCATCGGTCACGATCAGCGGGTGGGTGATGCCCGAGCGCTGGCACTCGGCTTGCAGCAGTTGGATCGCGCCAAACTCAAACTGAACTTGTGTCACGTAGTAGATCAGGGCCATGTTTGTCTCCGGTATCGTTAATATTGGCCGCTGCACTTTAACAAGACATTGCTCTCCATGCCCCATCGAAACCCGCGAACGTTATTGACCCCTGCCATGCACGGCATTCTGGAGCGCATGGCGCGGGCCGGGAAAATGCCGCTGCACGCCCTGACACCCAGTCAGGCCCGTGCCGCCTATGAGGTCAACGCTGGCGTGTTGGACTTGCCGCCCACCAAGCTGGCGCGTGTCGAAAGCTTCACCGTAGCCACGCGCGATGGCTTTGATCTGCCAGTGCGGCTGTATGCGCCGTCAAGCGAACCCCTGCCGGTACTGGTCTACCTGCACGGCGGTGGTTTCACCCTTGGCAGCATTGCCACACATGACGTGTTGTGCCGCCACTTGAGCCATCTGGCGCACTGTGCCGTGTTGTCGGTCGGCTACCGACTGGCCCCGGAACACCGTTTCCCCACCGCTTTTGAAGATGCCTGGGATGCCGTGCACTGGGTCGCTGGGCACGGGCAAGAAATAGGGCTGGATACCACCCGCATTGCCGTGGGTGGTGACAGTGCCGGCGGCACACTGGCGGCGGCTTGTGCCTTACAGGCGCGTGACCTGGGGCTGGATCTGAAGCTGCAATTGCTGTTTTACCCCGGCACCACCGCCCATGCCGACACGCCCTCGCACAAAACCTTTGCCCATGGCTTTGTGCTGGAAGCCGCACACATTGATTACTTTTTTGATTTCTACATTCCCAACCGGCAAGACCGCGAAGACTGGCGTTTTGCCCCCTTGCTGGCGCATGACGCAGAAGGCGTGGCCCCGGCCTGGTTCGGTTTGGCCGAATGTGACCCGCTGGTGGATGAAGGCCTGGCCTATGCCGACAAGTTACGTGCCGCAGGTGTGGCGGTAGACCTGGAAATTTACCGTGGGGTGACGCATGAATTCATCAAAATGGGCCGTGCCATTCCTGAGGCCAGCCGCGCCCATCTGGATGCCGCGCGGGCCTTGCGCCAGGCGTTCACACTTGAAAAACCTTGATGAATCTTATGAAAACTCCACCCGCCACCTGCCGTTTCCACCACCGCCTGCGTGTCCGCTGGTCTGAGGTGGACATGCAAAAAATCGTTTTCAATGCCCATTACCTGACGTATCTGGACACCGCCATGGCCGACTACTGGCGTGCCATGGCCTTGCCATATGAGGCCAGCCTGGCGGCGCTGGATGGTGATTTGTATGTCAAAAAATCCACGCTGGAGTACCACGGCTCAGCGCGCTTGGACGACCAGCTGGACGTGTGGCTGTGCTGTCAGCACATCGGCAAATCGTCCCTGGTGTTCAAGGGCGATATCCGTTGTGCAGATCGTTCATTGGTATCCGGTGAGTTGATTTATGTGTTTGCCGACCCCACCAGCCAGAAATCCCGCCCGGTTCCGCCAGTTTTGCGTGAGGTGCTGCTGGGTTTTGAGGCGGGTGAACCGATGCTGGAGTTAAGCGTAGGTGATTGGGACACGCTGGGGGAGGGGGCACGCGCCGTGCGCCACGCGGTGTTTGTGCAGGAACAGCAGATTCCCCTGGCTTTGGAGCAAGACCAGGCCGATGCCAGGGCGGTACATGTGCTGGTGCGCAACCGCCTGGGGCTGCCGGTGGCCACCGGGCGCTTGCTGCAAGCTGCCCCCGGTGTCGGGCAAATTGGTCGTTTGGCGGTGAACCGTGTGCTACGTGGCTCGGGCATGGGTCAAGTGGCGTTACAAGCCTTGTTGACCGCAGCGCGGCAGCGTGGCGACCATGAAGTGCTGCTGCACTCCCAGGCCAGCGCCATTGATTTTTACCTGCGGCAAGGGTTTTGTACGCGCGGTGAGCCGTTTACAGAAGCCGGCATTGCGCATCAGGAAATGGTGGTCACCTTGACCAGCTGAAGTCTGGGTCAGATGTCAGCAAGCAAAGGGTAGGGTGCAGCGGTCAAGCTCAGCAAGGGGCCATGAGCCGCCCGCACACCACCGGCCTCAAACGCACTGATCTGCATCGACACAATGGCATCAAAACCACCTGTGGGCGCAGCAGCGGCTTGCACCACCAGGCCACAGGGCTGGCTGGTATCCACTGCAGTAAACAGCTCCTGACCGGCTTGCAAGGGCAGATCGGCATGTGCCAGATAAGCCCGGCGCTTGAGCGTGCCACGAAACTGGCTGCGTGCCACCACCTCCTGGCCGGGGTAGCAGCCTTTTTTGAAATTCACCCCGCCGACCGACTCGTAATTGAGCATTTGTGGCACCAGCGCTTCAAAAATCGGCTGGCTCACCGTGGCAATGCCACTGCGCACCTCGCCCCAGGCCCAAAGCTCGGGGCTCAACGCCTCACCTTCAGGGGCCGGTGTTTGAGCGGGTGTAATCAGCAAGGCCCGTGGCACACCGTCTGCGGGGTAGAGGGTGATGATGTTTTGATCATCTAAATCGGCTTTAGACCAGGTAGTAGCTGCGTAAGAAGCTATCTTGTTTGTAGCATTTTCTGCGGCTGATCCGGCCAGACCGTAAACCGAAAAATCAGCGCTGGCATCACTGAGCTTGAGCTTGGCACGCATCACAAACATGTTCAGCCGCTTCAGGGTGGTGGTCAGCAGGTCTTGGCTACACAGCAGCAAGAGATCGGTCGGGCTGCGTTTGAAGCCGATGAAACTGGCTTGCAAGCGGCCTTTGGCATTGCAAAAGCCGGCCAGACGAGCTTCGGACAGGCCTAAAAGCGAAAAATCGTTGGTCAATTGCCCGTGCAGAAATTTGGCTGCATCGTCGCCTTGTGCACGGATCAGCCCGAAATGAGTCAGCGGGGCCACGCCTTGAAGAATGTTTTGCATGGACTGAATTATCATCCGCCGTTCATCTTTGAGAAGGCAAAGGGCTTGTGCGTCGATTTTTTAGTTTGATGGTGGTGCTGGCTTTGGTCTTCGGTGGCTGGGCTTATGTGTGGGTCAATCAGGCCTTGAGCCTGAGCGCCGCCAGTCTGGACTTGTCGATTGAGCCCGGAACCAGTCCACGGGGTGTCGCCCAAGAAGCGGTGAACAGCGGTGTTCAAACCTCACCCGTCTTGCTGTACTGGTGGTTTCGAATGTCGGGCAAGGCACGGCTGATCAAGGCAGGAAGCTACGAGCTTGAGCCCGGCACCACGCCACGCAGCCTGCTGGCCAAGCTTACTCGGGGTGAAGAGGCTTTGCGCTCGGTCACCCTGGTGGAGGGCTGGACCTTCAAACAGGTGCGTTCTGCACTCTTAAAAGCAGAGTACCTTGCGCAGGATACACAAGGGCTAGAGGCTAATTTGATCATGGAAAAACTGGGTCACCCCGCACACCACCCGGAAGGCCGTTTTTACCCCGACACCTACACCTATGCCAAAGGCAGCAGCGACCTCAAAGTCTTGCAACGTGCGCTGCGAGCCATGGATCACCACCTGCAAGCCGCCTGGGAACAGCGTGCGCCCAATTCCCCCCTGAAAACACCCGATGACTTGCTCACCCTGGCCAGCATCGTTGAAAAAGAAACCGGCCGGGCCAGTGACCGGGCGATGATTGCCTCGGTGTTTAGCAACCGCTTGCGTCTGGGGATGCTGCTGCAAACCGACCCCACGGTGATTTATGGCCTGGGCGATCAGTTTGACGGCAACCTGCGCCGCCGTGATTTGCTGGCCGACACCCCCTGGAACACCTACACCCGTGCCGGTTTACCTCCCACGCCGATTGCCATGCCGGGAAAAGCCGCCTTGTTGGCGGCTGCTCAGCCTGCTAGCAGCCGATGGCAGCAGCCAGTTCAGCGACAACCTCGACGCGCACAATCGGGCCGTTAACCAATACCAGCGCGGCCAATAAAGCCCATTCAGTTATGACCCCAGGCGGACTTTTCATCAGTTTTGAAGGCATTGACGGTGCCGGCAAATCCACCCACATCGATGCTTTGGCGCAAGCCTTCCGGGCGCAGGGCAGGGTTGTCACACTGACCCGCGAACCTGGCGGAACACCCTTGGCGGAAAAATTACGCAGTCTGGTGCTCAACGACCCGATGGATGCCATGACCGAAGCGCTGCTGGTGTTTGCCGCCCGGCGTGATCATTTGCAGCAAGTGATTGAACCCGCGCTGGCCCGTGCTGAGGTGGTGCTGTGCGACCGCTTTACCGATGCCACTTTTGCCTACCAGGGCGGCGGGCGTGGTTTTGATCTCGATACGCTATTATTTTTGGAGCGTCTTGTGCAGACTACGCAAGCGCTAGATGCCAATTTTGTTCGACAACCTGATGTCACCGTATGGTTTGACTTATCACCTGAACTTGCGGCCCAGCGGCTGGCCGGGGCACGAGTCCCCGACAAATTCGAGGCCCAACCTGCGGCATTTTTCGCCCGTGTACGGGCTGGCTACTTGGCCCGCTGCGAAGCCCATTCACAGCGCTTTGCCCGCATCAACGCGGGCCAAAGCCGTGAAGCCGTTTGGGCCGATGTGTTGACCGTGTTTCAAAACAAAGGCTGGCTCAGCCAGGCCAGCGCATGAGCAACAGCACCTCACAGCCTGCCGGCACGGCCCCCTGGATTGCCGCCCAAACCCAAACCTTGCTGGCTCAGCGTGGTCATGCCTGGTTGCTGGCCGGGCCATCGGGTCTGGGCCAATATGAGCTGGCTTTGGCCTTGGTACGCGCCTGGTTGTGTGAACACCCCACGGCGCAAGGGGCTTGCGGCAGCTGTGGCAGTTGCCACGCCATTGCGGTGCGGGCCCATGCCGACTTGTGCGTGTTGATGCCTGAGACCGCCATGCTGGAATTGGCCTGGCCGCTGAGCGAAAAAGCCCAAGATGAAATTGAGAGCAAGAAGCGCAAGCCCAGCAAAGAGATTCGGGTTGAAGCCATGCGTGACGCGGTCGAATTCGCGCAGCGCACCAGTGCCCGAGGTCGGGGCAAGGCGGTGCTGGTGTTTCCGGCCGAGCGCATGAATGTGTACACCGCCAACGCCTTGCTCAAAACCCTGGAAGAACCTGTGGGTGACGTGAAATTTGTACTGGCATCCGATGCGGCGCACCAGTTGTTGCCGACCATTCGCAGCCGTTGCCTGGGGCACACCATGCTCTGGCCAGATACCCAGAGTGCCATGCGCTGGTTGCAAGGGCAGGGCGTGCCTGAAAAACAAGCCCAAGTGATGCTGCGTGCGGCAGGTGGCAGGCCGCAAGATGCCTTGCAATATGCGTCCATTTCTGAGCTGTGGCCGCGCTTGCCACGCGCTGTTCAGCTGGGTGATGTGGCGGTGTTCAAAGACTGGACTCCCGCGCAAACGCTGGATGCGTTACACAAGCTGTGTCACGATCTGCTGGCCCAGCGCAGTGGGAGTGTGCCGCGATTTTTTGAAGCCGCTGATTTGCCTAAAGCAGGCAACTGGCTCAGTTTGACCACCTGGAGCAAAGCCTTGTCAGAAGCCATGCGCACGGTTGAACATCCTTTTAATGCGGGTTTGATGCTAGAAGCCTTGGTCAGTCAGGCGCAATTGGCTCTAAACTCAAAAACATGAACAAAGCCACTCATCTCATCCACGGTGCACATCACAGCGCAACACCTCGGCCCAGTGTGATCCAGCTGGCCATCAAGGAAAAATCGGCCTTGTATGCGGCTTATATGCCGATTTTTGCAACCGGAGGCTTGTTCATTCCCACCAATCGCGACTACCAATTGGGTGACGCGGTGTATGTGTTGATCAGCTTGCCAGACGATCCACAACGCTACCCAATTGCCGGAAAAGTGGCCTGGGTCACACCCGCTAAAGCCGCAGGCAATCGCACCCAGGGTGTGGGTATTGTGTTTCCAGCAGATGAAAAATCGAACGCACTGAAATTGCGCATTGAAGAAATAGTGATGTTCACAGATTCCCATTGCCATTTGAATTTTCCGGAGTTGCTTTCGCAATTGCCTGCCATCCGCCAAGCCATGGTGCAAGCCCAAGTGGGCCGTGCTTTGTGCATCTGCACCACACTGGAGGATTTTCCTGCTGTGCATCAACTGGCACTGACGTACGACAATTTTTGGGCAACCGTCGGTGTTCACCCGGACAACGAAGGGGTTAAAGAACCCAGTCTGGACGATTTGCTGAGCCTGGGCCGATTGGCTCGCGTGGTTGGTATCGGTGAAACGGGTCTGGACTATTACCGGCTGAACGGTCGCAGCGTGGCCGATATGCACTGGCAACGCGAGCGCTTTCGCACGCACATCCGCGCCGCACGGCAACTTGCCAAACCGCTGGTGATTCATACCCGGCAAGCTGCATCCGACACCCTTCAAATTTTGCGCGAGGAGGGCGAAGATGGCTCGCCTGGATGTGCTGGCGGTGTGTTCCACTGTTTTACTGAAGACGCACAGGTGGCCCGACAGGCGCTTGATTTGGGCTTTTACATCTCTTTTTCGGGCATTTTGACCTTCAAAAGTGCACAAAACCTGCGTGAAGTGGCCGCTTTGGTGCCGCTGGATCGTTTGTTGATTGAAACTGACAGCCCTTATTTGGCACCCATGCCGTATCGCGGCAAAACCAACAACCCTTCTTATGTGCCCTATGTGGCAGCTCAGCTGGGACAAATCAAACACATGCCCACCGAGGAAATTGCGGCACTCACAAGCCATAATTTTGATGTTTTGTTTTCGGCGGTGATGGGTTAAACCCGGATAGATATATGTTGGTAAATTACTTTAAAAAACTTTTATATCTTGCTGTTTTAATTGGATTTTCATCCTCTTACGCGGGCTCCTATGATGACTTTTTTGCAGCCATCCTGCAAGACGATGATGTCAAAGTAAACGCACTTTTACAGCGTGGTTTTGACCCCAATACGGTGAATGCCCATGGCAATTCAGGTCTGTTGCTGGCGATCAAAGACGGTGCAATCAAGGTGGCAACGGTATTGGCCAAGGCAACCGGCAGCAAGGTTGAGGTGCGCAACGCCGCAGATGAAAGCCCCTTGATGCTGGCCGCACTGAAAGGTGAAATCAGTCTTTGTCAATTGCTCATTCAAAAAGGTGCAGATGTCAACAAGACTGGTTGGGCTCCGTTGCACTATGCCGCTACCAGCGGACATAAAAACATCATGAATCTGCTGTTGGAAGAAAACGCCTACATTGATGCGTCATCACCGAATGGCACCACGCCACTCATGATGGCGGCGCACTACAGCGATGAGTCTGCGGTGAAATTGCTGCTTGAAGCTGGAGCCGATCCCACAATCAAAAATGATCAGGGCCTCACCGCTGTAGATTTTGCCAATCGCGGCAATCATGCAGCTTCGGCTGAGATTATTTCTGCGTTCATTCGAGGGCGACAACCTAAAGGTTCTTGGTAGATGCCGAGATTTGGTTGAATCTCACTTGATACGATGTGTATTATGTTAAGTGGCTGTAGCATATTCAATCGAACATAGACTGCGCAATCATGCACGGCCATTCCACATCAGGTTCAAAAAGCCAATCTGCCCAAAGTGGTGTCATCGCCGGTTTCATCGATTTGCTGGTGACACTCAGCGCTTTGGCGGTCGCGTCGTCCTCTGTGCTGTTAGCCGACTCACTCAAAACCTTGCTGGAATTTGTAGCGGTGTTGCTGGCTTGGTT
>VIKI01000215.1 GCA_008080595.1 Comamonadaceae bacterium | reverse complement strand
GCGAAAAGTGGAACGACTACCAGCAAGCCATTTGTGACATGGTGGAGCGCACCAGCACCGGCGATGCGCCCTGGACACTGGTCGAGGCGAATGACAAAAACTACGCGCGGGTCAAGATTTTGCGCACCTTGTGTCAAAGCCTGGAAGCTGCTTTGGATCGCAAGCCGGAAACCAAACCTGCTCAGGCGCTCAAATCAGACCAACCGGTCGATCAAAAAAGCAAAAAATCAAAACGCAAGGCCGCCTCTGGCAAGTGAGTTAGCGCTTGGCCCCCAGCGCCAGTGCCGCAGCTTTGGAAGCGGCCAATGCGCTGGCATCCGGTGCGGATTGTGTCGGCCAACCCTGCAGGTGCTGCTCGGTGATGCCACACAGTGCGGTGATCCAGGCCGGGTCATCGTTCAGGCAGGGGATGTAGTGGAACTCTTGGCCGCCAGCATGTAAAAAAGCCTCACGCGCCTCCTGGTTGATTTCTTCCAGGGTTTCCAGGCAATCGCTGGTGAAGGCGGGGCAGACCACATCGACCCGTTTCACGCCTGCTTGCCCCATCTCGATCAGGGTTGGTTCAGTGTAAGGCTGCAACCATTTGGCACGCCCCAGGCGCGATTGAAAGGTCACTTTGAACTGGTCTTGGGTCAGCCCCAGTTGCTCGGCCAGCAAGCGGGCGGTTTTGAAACATTCGCAGTGGTAGGGGTCGCCCAACTGCAGGGTGCGCTCGGGCACACCATGAAAACTCATCACCAGCACATCCGGTCGACCATGGCTTTGCCAGTAACGCTTGACACTGGCAGCCAGCGCAGCCATGTAGCGTGGATCGTCATGGTAGTGGTTGATGAAGCGTAACTCAGGCAAGTTGCGCACCTTGCTCGCCCACAGGTAAACCGCATCAAACAGGCTGGCGGTGGTGGTGGCGGAATACTGGGGGTAGGCCGGCAAAATCAGCACGCGGGTGGTGCCTGCTGCCTTGAGTGCATCCAGCTGCGAGGCGATGGAGGTACTGCCGTAGCGCATGGCATAACGCACCTGTACATCGTGCCCGCGCTGGGCCAGCCAGCCTTGTAGTAGTTTGGCCTGTTTCTCGGTCCAGATTTTCAGCGGTGAGCCCTCCGGTAGCCACACGCTGGCGTATTTGGCGGCCGATTTGGCTGGTCGCACCCGCAAGATGATGCCGTGCAGAATCATCAGCCACAGCAGTCGCGGGATTTCAACCACGCGCGGGTCGCTCAAAAATTCGGCCAAAAAACGCCGTACCGCTGGCGTGGTGGGCTCATCAGGCGTGCCCAGGTTGCAATACAGCACGGCAGTGCGTGGCTTTTGACCATGGCTGAAGGGCGGCTCGTTGGCGAATGGCGAAGTCAATAAGGGCATACGTTATTTTCGTTCACCGGCCCATTCACAAGCAGGGCGTAGGGTTGACATTTACGGTTTGTTTTCAGCAGTTTTGGCTGGCCTGATCGTCAAGGTGTCATGGGTGTTAGCCGTGACGTCCTTGTCATACAGGTAACGCATCAAGTAGCCACCCAGCACATAGGCCGCAGCCTGGTCACTGTAGTGCGCGTCAAACAGCACACCACTTTGGCCCACTGGGTTAACGCTTTGAGACTTGCCCGCGTTGGCAAAGTCGATGATGCGCCGGGTGGATGGCCCGTAGGTGACTGCCCAAGGGGCCGGGCCCACCGGGCCACCCAGATTGTTGGGCACTTCGCGTCCACCCGGTGCAGGAAAGGGGCCCACATTGAACACCCAATCAAGCGGCTTTTGGGCTGCTAGAGGATGGGCATGGGTCAAGGTGTGGGCATTGCCCCAACCCCAGTCGTTCGGGCTGGGGCCAAGGGACTTTTTCAGGTGTGTGATGGTGGCCTTCCAGGCGATCCGCACGATGTCACGGCGGGTTTCCGTTTTTTCGGTTTTGATGTCATCCCACCAGGGTGACTGTTCATCGCTCGCAAGACGAGGAAGGGCCAGATCCAATGCACGGGTACCCAGCAGGTTGGCAAATTGCGCTTTGCTCAATTCATCGGCCATGGCGGCACGAGTGAGTTCATAAACAAATTGCGTGAACACGGTGGGCGGAATGTTGAGGACGGAGTATTGGCCGTCCCACAGAACCAGACTGTCAAACACCGAACGCTCCAGTGGGTCACGCACCACGTCACTCAAGTCCGGCATCAGTGGCTCCAGCACGCGCCAGAAATAGGCGGTCTGGGTGCTCAACTGCAAAGATTCGGTATTGAGTTGGTTCCACTGTAACTCGTTGTTCCCCAGTCGATCTTCCAAGGCCTGCGCTCTGTCGTAGGCGTTGAAATAGCCTGGAACCGGAATACCGCTGGTGCTTTGGGGCTGGTGGTTGGCCGACACAATGTAGCCACGTTGCGGATTTTCTTCTTGCGGGTTGTCGCTGAAACGGTAGAAACCCAGTTTTTCTGATTCGGGTGAGCCGCCGTCCAGGATGAACGCCGGATTGACGTACAGCGGGCGCACCGGCAATTTTGCGGCGGCCCACCAGCCGATGTCACCCGAGGCATTGGCCCACACCACATTCAGGCCGGGTGCATGGATTTTGCTGGACGCGGCGCGGGCTTTGGCCAAAGTGTCCGCACGATTGAGTTCATAAAACGCTTCCATGACCGGGTTGTCGGCTTCCAGAAACGTCCACCACATGGCCACCGGGGCATCCCCCAACGTGTCCTTGAAAGCGTTGCTGATGATCGGGCCATGGGGTGAGCGCTGCAGCATCAGCTTGACCGGCTTGCCACCCTTGACCTGGATGGTGTCCTCAGTGCTTTCCAGCTCGACCCACTGGTTGTCAAACCAGACCTGACTGGCATTGCGCGGGTTGACTTTTTCGGCAACCAGGTCAATGTCATCGTTCTGGAACATGGTCAGGCTCCAGCCAAATTGCGCGTTGTGCCCGAGCAAGGCCGAGGCGTTGAGTGCCTGGAAATTGCCATACAACTCAAAGCCGGGCATGCTCAGGTGGGCCTCGTACCAGACCGAGGGCAAGGCAAAACCAATGTGCGGGTCACCCGCCAGCATGGGTTTGCCGCTGGAAGTGCGCAGGCCTGACACCGCCCAGGCATTGCTGCCTTCAAACAGCGGCACGCTGGCCAGGGTCTGGGCCTCCTGGCTGACCTGGGCGAGTTGGTTCAGGGCTGGCCAGTCAGGTGTCGGGCGTTTGGGGGGGGCAGGATTCAAGGTGGTTTTGGCATGCTTCTGGATCACACCCTGCGGGTTCCAGTCCAGATCAAAAATTTTCAGATAGTCTTCACCCAGCTCGTCGCGCACATAGGTCAGCATCGGCTCGGTCTTGAAGGCAGCGGCAAAGCTGTAAGCCAGATAGCCTGACACCGCGACCGTGTCTTGCAGGGTGAAAGGCCGCTTGGGAATACCCAAAATGTCAAATTCGAAGGGGGCCGGGTGGCTGGCCTGAAACTGGTTGATGCCGTCCAGGTAAGCGCTCTGGGCCGCAATGGCAGGGTTTTGTCTGTCCATCGCTGCCACCTTTTGCTGGGCGTTGGCGCGTAAACCCAGGGTGCGGAAAAGCCGATCCACCTTGATCAGCTTGGGGCCCAAGATTTCGGCCAGCTCACCTTGCGCCAGGCGGCGCACCATCTCCATTTGGAACAATCGGTCTTGCGCGTGCACATAGCCCAGCGCCCGGTACAGATCCGGCTCGTTTTCGGCCCGGATGTGGGGAATGCCGTATTCGTCATAACGCACCGTGACAGGCGCATTCAGGTGAGTCAGTGTGAGCTCACCCGAGCGCTGGGGTTGTTTGGTGGAGATGTACCAAAACAAGCCCACAGTGGCTGCCAGCAGCACACCAAGCAACAAGCCGATAAGTATTTTGACTGCAAGTTTCATGGGATCGTTGTGCAATAAGGCCACTCAATGGGGTGATGATAAGGTGCTGGTGCTGGCGTGTGTCAACTGCCCAAGGCAATTGTCGTGGTTGTTACACCGACTCTTACCGTGTGAGGGCACGGGCAGCCGCCATGCCACTGCGCACCGCACCTTCCAGCGTGGCTGGGTAGGGGCCATCCACATAGTCGCCGCAGGCCAGCAGACCTGGTGCGATGTGCATGGCCGGGCGCTGCAAACCAGGTGTGCAAGCAAAAGTGGCGCGTTTTTCCACCACGGTTTGCACCGCTTGCAGGCTCAACCCCAACTGTGTTTTGGCCTGTTCCAGCACTTGGGCTTGCACATGGGCACGTTCCCCCGTGGACACACTCACCACAAAGGCCAGCAGGCCTGACGGGCCACCCAGTTGGCCCCGGTCAAACACAAACTGGGCCGGCTGCTGTGGGCTTGAACGCAACGACAACATGGCTTGCGCAAGCCGGGCCTCGGCGGCCCAGGCATACACCGTGGTGATGGCTTCATAACGCAAGGCGTGGCACAGGCTGGCCCAGTGCTGCATTTTTGGTGCTATTGATTCAGTAGCTGTTGACGCACTGTTCATAAGCATTAGAGTTGCATTTGATGCAGAAGTTGCAAGAATGATGGCATCAAATGCATCGCCATCCATCAGCCAGCCTTGGCGACTCTTGTTGACGCTTTGAATTCTGCGCCCCAAGAGCAGTTGGCCGCCGTGTTGTGTGACCCAACTGGCTGCGGCATCGGGGAACAGCGCACTCAAATCCACCTTGGGCAGCAGCAGGCGCGAGCCACCTTGCACGCCAAACAGGGCATCGCGCAGCACCCGTAAAAACACCTGGGCGCTGGCGCTCTCCGCCAGGGTGTTCAGGGCCGACACACACAGGGGCTCAATCAGCTCAGTCCTGACTTTGGGCGTGAGGGTGTGGCACAGCTCGGCGACGGTGAGTGTGGGTGGGCAGGTGAAACGTTTGATTTGCCAGCCGATGGCGGCCCGCAGCAG
>VIKI01000214.1 GCA_008080595.1 Comamonadaceae bacterium | reverse complement strand
GTCAGACATCTACCGTGTCAACAGCCTGCGGGTGCGCCTGATCAAACTGGAACACAGCGTCATCACCCCGGCGCGGCTGATACCCGCCATGCAGGAGCACCTGAACTTCATTGCCGCCCTGCGCCAGCGCAATGCCCCTGAAGCGGCGCGGCTGCTCGAAGAGCACATTCACAGCGCCCGTGATCGTGTCATGACCGCCCCCCTGGCGCAGGTACGCAACGAATGGCATACCCCACAACCCATTGTTTTACCCCCACTCCAAGGAAACCCAAGTGAACCCTGACATCCACGGCCTCTGGCCTGCCCTGCTGCTGCCCGTCAACCCCAACGGTGCTCTGGACACCCCGCGCGCCATTGCACATGCCAAGTACATGCTGGCGGCCGGTTGTGATGGTGTGACCCTGTTTGGCACCACCGGTGAAGGCCCGGCCTTCACCGTGGCCGAGCGCAAAGCCCTGCTCGAATCCATGCTCGGCAGCGGCATCAAAGCCGACCAGATCATCGTCACCACCACCGCGCTGGCGCTGGGTGATGCGATTGAGCTGGGCCAACATGCGGCCCGCCTGGGCGTGCACCGCCAGATGTTCATGCCGCCGTTTTATTTCAACCAGCCACGTGATGCGGGCGTGATCGAAGCCGTGTCACAGGTGGTAAGAGGCATTGGTGACGACGGCCTCAAGCTGCTGCTGTACCACTTCCCGGCCATGAGCACTTACGGTTTTTCGCACGCCGCGATTGCCGAACTGGTGCGCCGTCACCCCGGCCAGGTGATCGGCCTCAAGGACAGCAGCGGCGATCTGCCACACGCGCTGGCACTGGCGCAGGCTTTCCCACAGCTCTCCATTCTGGTCGGGGCCGAGCCGCACGTGGCCCCTGTCATGCAAGCCGGTGGTTCGGGTTCCATCAACGGGCTGGCCAACGTGGCCCCACACTTGATGGCCCGTGTGATCCGCGCACCGGACCAGGTGTCAGCCGCAGACACCCAGCTGATGAACGACTTGCTGGCCTTGCTGAGCATTTGCCCCAACCTGCCCTTTGTCGGTGTCTACAAGCTGATGCTGGCCGAACAAACCGGCGATGCCGCTTGGCTTACCATGCGTGCACCGCTCTGCCCGCTGGATACCACCGAGGCGCAGGCCGTGCGGGAGGGTTACCGTGCGCTAGGCTCCCTGCTCGACACCATTTAACCAACCGAAGGAGACAACACCATGACTAAAAATACCGACATTTCCCGCCGCACCCTGCTGGGGGCCACCGCCGCCCTGGGCAGCATCGGCCTGCCCGCGCTGGCGCAAAGCAAAACCGTGCTGCGCATTTCCACCCCGGCTGTGCCGGACGACTGGCACGCCAAGATGTGGACGGTGTTCAAGGATGCGCTGGAAAAAAGCGCCCCCGGTGAATTCGACGTGCAGATCAACCTGAACGCCTCCCTGTTCAAACAAGGCACCGAGCCCGCCGCCATGGCCCGTGGCAACCTGGAACTCTCCAGCATTTCGGCCTTTGACATTGCCAAGCTGGTGCCCGAGTTCTCGATCTTCACCGCCGGCTACATCGTGCGTGACCCGGAGCAGCAGCAGAAGATTTTCAACGGCCCGATTGGTGCTGAACTGTTCAAGACCGTGTCAGAAAAAATGGACGTGACCCCGCTGGCCACCGTCTACCTGGGCACACGCCAAATCAACTTGCGCGAAGCCAAAGCCGTCAAAACCCCGGCCGACCTGAAAGGCATCAAACTGCGCATGCCGGGCTCCAAAGAATGGCTGTTCCTGGGCAATGCGCTCGGTGCGACTGCCACGCCACTGGCCTTTGGCGAGGTCTATCTGGGCCTGAAAACCGGCACCATCGACGGCCAAGACAACCCGCTGCCTTCGGTGCGCGCCGCCAAGTTCTACGAGGTGACCAAACAGATTGTGCTGACCAGCCACCTGGTGGACGGCATCTTCATTGCCATTTCCAACAAGAGCTTCAACGCGCTGAGCCCGGCGCAAAAGCAGAAGGTCAGCGCTGCCGCCCAGGCCGCAGCCGCCTTCAACAACGAAAACCGTCTCAAAGAAGAAGCACAACTGGTGGAATTCTTCAAGAAAGAAGGCCTGCAAGTCAGCACCCCTGATCTGGATGCGTTCCGCAAATCGGTGCAGGCCACTTACCAGAACTCGGAGTACGCCAAGGTTTGGCCCCAAGGGCTGCTTGAGCGCATCAACGCCACGCGCTGAACAAGGCCTGCGCCATGATCCATTGGTTCAAACACGCCGCCAATGCGATTGGCGGCGGTCTCTTCCTGAGCCTGTTCATCGTCTTCATCATCCAGATCACCGCGCGTTTTGGTTTTAACCAGCCGCTGCCCTGGACCGATGAGGCAGCGGTGATCCTGTACATCTGGGTCATCCTGTGGGCTGCCGCCGTGATCGTTCCCGAGCGCGAGCATGTGGTGTTTGACCTGGTCTGGAACAGCGTCGGCTTGCGGGCTCGCCAGGTCATGCGTATCAGCGGCAACCTGCTGATTGGCGGGCTCTCGCTGGCCGGCCTGCCCGCCAGCTGGGACTATGTGCACTTCATGGGGCGCGAAGGCTCACCGGTGCTGAACATGTCGCTGATGTGGGTGTTCATGCCTTTTGTGCTGCTGCTGGTTGCCCTGGTGGTGCGCAGCGCCTGGGCCATTTGGCAAGCGATCCGGGGTGTCGGGCTGGAAGCTGAATTGCATCTGAATTGAGAATTTCACATGATCTCTGGCCTTACCGCGCTCGTTTTGATTTTGGTCGCAGGCATGCTGCTGCGTATGCCCATCGGCTTCTCCATGCTGGCCTCTGGCTTTGGCTATCTGCTGGTCAAACGTCAGGATATGGGCATGGTGGCCGAGCAGGTCGGCAACGGTCTGTACAACAGCTATGTGCTGCTGGCCGTGCCGCTGTTTGTGTTTGCCGCCAACATCATGAACGCGGGCACGGTAAGTGAGCGCATTTTTGACTTTTGCCGCATTCTGGTGGGCCGCATGCGCGGTGGGCTGGCGCAGGTGGACATTCTGGTCAGCGTGATCTTCTCCGGCATGAGCGGCAGCGCCATTGCCGACGCGGCTGGCCCCGGCCTGGTGACGATTCGCCAGATGCTGAAAAAACCCGAATACACGCGCGGTTTTGCCGGAGCGGTGGTGGTGGCCAGTGCCACACTGGGGCCGATCATTCCGCCGTCGATCCCGATGGTGATTTACGCCCTGGTGTCTGGCGCTTCGGTCGGTGCGCTGTTTCTGGGTGGGGTGGTGCCGGGTTTTCTGATGGCCGGGCTGATGATGTTGGTGGTGCACATCATTGCCGTCAAACGCAACATGCCGCGTGACGAACCCGTGCCCCGCAGCGAATGGGCCGGGCTGGTGTTTCGCGGGGCGTTGCCGCTGTCAATGCCGATTGTGCTGCTGGGCGGCATTTACTCTGGCGCATTCACCCCGACCGAGGCCGCAGCCGTGGCGGCATTCCATTCGCTGATTCTGGCCGCCGTGGTGTTTCGTGCCCTCACTTGGCGCAGCTTCTGGGGCGTGGTGCTGGAGTCAGCCCGCGGCAGCGCGGTGATCACCATGATTCTGGCGGGTTCCTTCATGCTCAACTACGCCTTCACCGCCGAAGGTGTGCCGCAGGCCATGGCGCTGTGGGTTGACAACATGCACCTGACACCGACCAAATTTTTGCTGCTGGTCAACGTGATGTTTCTGGTGCTCGGCTGTTTTCTGGATGTGTCGGTGCTGCTGCTGGTGTTTGTGCCGATGCTGCTGCCCGCCGCCAAGCTGCTGGGCATTGACCTGGTGCACTTTGGCGTGCTGGTGGTGCTGAACATGATGATCGGGCTGATCCACCCGCCGTTTGGCATGCTGCTGTTTGTCACCAAGGCGCTCACCGGTATTCCGATTGGCGAAATGATGAAGGAAGGCTGGCCGTTTCTGGTGATGCTGCTCTCACTGTTGCTGGCCATGACCTTCTTCCCGCAGATCGTACTGTGGCTGCCACAGACCATGGGCTACGCGACACACTGATTCCTGATCCGGTGTTCACTGAGCCAGTGAAGGCATCTGTGCCAAAGCGGCAGATTCGTCAACACAGTCGCGTGTAGGGCTCAGGCCCCGGCTGCGCACCGCCAGCAACTCGGCGCGTGCAGCATCCATGTCCGCCCGGAAATCAGCGTTGCTGTGCAGCGCAGCAACCATG
This sequence comes from Comamonadaceae bacterium, assembly GCA_008080595.1. Lineage (GTDB taxonomy): Bacteria > Pseudomonadota > Gammaproteobacteria > Burkholderiales > Burkholderiaceae_C > Rhodoferax. The sequence goes on along the minus strand of VIKI01000214.1, from coordinate 834 downwards.
GCCGCAGCGACAGAACGGGCCTGCACCACGTCACTGTGCCAATGCACATTACAGACATTGCGGCTCTCACCATAGGCCAGACCACGTGCCAGCACCGTTTGGGCTTGAGATGGTGACAGCTCCGCCAGAATCAGCGCCCAGCCCCAGCCCACAGTGGCGTGTCCGGATGGGTATGAGCTGTCCTTGCTCAGTTGGGCCTGGTGTTCGGGGGTGCAGATGGGGGCCTGGTTGCTCACAAAGGGGCGTGGCCGCTGGGAGTGTTTCTTGGCACTGCGGGTGGCGTAGCCCAAATCATCGCGGGTGCGCAACAGCAGTTGGTACAGGCGGGGGGTATCGGCTTCGGTCACTGGGGCGTTCAGGGCACAGGAGAACGTGCCGGCAGCTTTGGGAAAACTCACGTCCGCATCCAGCCGGGCCAGCGCCCAGCGCGGGGTATCCCGCAGGGCAAAACTGCGCTGGCTGATTTCCTCATCCAGTGCCATCGCCGCCGAACCCTGGGCCGGATGAGGTGGCAGCAAAGTTTTGCTATCGAGCAGCATCTGGGTGTCCAGATACCGGCTTGGTTTGTTGACCGGCGTTACGGCTGCAGCGGGTGGAGGACTGACACTGCTGCAGCCACTCAACATCACACAGATCAGCCCGAGCACCCCGTGCCGCAGCAGCGTGCCTTGATGTGTGAAGTCTGGTTTCATGAATACTCTCCCGAAGTGTTGCTGATGCGAAATAGGCGCAAGCATAACGACCCACTCAGACCAGGCACCAAATGCTATCTATTCAAGTTGCGGTAGGAACAAAGGTTACCCCCTGCCCCCCGCGCAGATCCGTACGTGCAGT
>VIKI01000213.1 GCA_008080595.1 Comamonadaceae bacterium | reverse complement strand
CCCCCGAGCCCGCGACATCAGCTGCTCGCGCACAGACTGATTGACCGGGGGCGGGTCGGTCTGGGCCAACATGGCACCAGGACGCTGTGTCATGCGCTGCACCACCTGGTCAACCTGTTGCATTTCTTGCAATGCCTCGAATGCCGCAGGTACGGTGGATTCAAAACTGGTATCGTGAACGGTACGATCCTGAGGTGACTCGAATTCACGTTCAAACTGACGCGCAAAAACATCTTTGGGTTTGCTGTTGGCAGGCACAGCCTCCAGTTCACCGGCAACCAAACGACGAAGTCTGGCCAGCGTCAGCACTCTTTGCCGATGCTGTGGGCTCCATACTTCACGCCCCTGACGCGGTGACCTTTGCCGTTTGTCATCAAATGACACATCTGGGTTACGAACTACCGAATACACTGCCGCCTGAACACCTTGTTCCTGCAACTTTGTGGCCCATTCAAGATAAGCTGTGCGCAATGCTTCGCCCAAAGGGCTTGAGATGTGCTGAACCCAGGCCATTCGCACCAGAGAAGGCAAACTCAACTCCAGCATCAGTGACTGCAAAGCTGAGACATAGGCCACCGGACGCAAAGGGTTGCGCTCGGCCACAACCCGATCCAAGCCCAAAAGCGAACTCACATAAGTATTCAGCTCGGCCAAAGTACCTTCAGCAATCAGCAACACATGCTGCAAAGCACGCGTCATCTCCACACGCTCCTGAACCTGCAACTCATCCATCAGCTCAAGCTGATCAAGCCGCAAACCCTGTGATGAAACCACCCCCACACGTGCGTCCGGGACAGCATGATGCTTAAAAGCTTGCTCCAGCGCCTTGGGGTACCGCTCACACAGTTGCGGCGCATGCAAATCCAGCAGCTTGATACCCAGCTCAAGATGGTCACGCTCAAGCAAACCACGCATCCGCTGCGTATCATCCCGCATCGACTGCCGCGCCTGCACCAACACCCGCGACAACATCACCGAGCTGCTGGCCTCGGCCTGGGCCAGCAAGTCCAGGTACAGTGATCGACTTGAACCAGGCAATACAGGGGGAGGCACGAGCAATCGACTCCTAATGTGAGCTATTTCAAGGCCTTGAAACGCATGCGGTGCGGTTTGGCACCCTCTTCACCCAGGCGTTTTCGTTTGTCGGCTTCATATTCGTTGTAGTTTCCGTCAAAGAATGTCCACTGGCTATCGCCCTCACACGCCAGGATGTGGGTGGCAATCCGATCCAGAAACCAGCGGTCATGGCTGATCACCATGATGGAACCGGCAAACTCCAGCAAGGCATCTTCCAGGGCACGCAAGGTTTCCACATCCAGGTCATTGGACGGTTCATCAAGCATGAGCACATTGCCACCAGCAATCAGGGTTTTGGCCAGATGCAGACGACCCCGCTCACCCCCCGAGAGCATACCCACACGTTTTTGCTGATCGGCCCCATTGAAGTTGAAGCGACCACAATAGGCCCGGCTGGCCATGGTGAACTTGCCAATATTGAGCATGTCCAAACCACCAGAAACATCTTCCCAGACTGTTTTTTCGTTGCTCAAATCGTCACGATTCTGATCCACAAACGCCATTTTGACGGTAGCCCCAATCTTGACTTCACCGCTGTCAGGCTGCTGCTGACCGGCAATCATTCGGAACAAGGTGGACTTGCCCGCGCCATTCGGCCCAATGATGCCCACAATCGCCCCCGCAGGCACTTTGAAGCTCAGGTTATCAATCAGCAAGCGGTCACCAAATGACTTGCTGACATTGACAAACTCAATAACTTCATTGCCCAAACGGTCAGCAACCGGAATGAAAATTTCATTGGTTTCATTGCGTTTTTGGTACTCAAAGTCTGACAACTCCTCAAACCGTGCCAAACGTGCCTTGCTCTTGGCCTGGCGGGCTTTGGGGTTTTGACGTGACCATTCCAATTCTTTCTTCAGCGCTTTGGCACGCGACTCTTCACCTTTTTGCTCCTGCACCAAACGCGCCTGCTTCTGCTCCATCCAGGAACTGTAGTTGCCCTTGTAGGGAATACCGGCCCCACGGTCAAGTTCAAGAATCCACTCGGCGGCATTGTCCAGAAAATAGCGATCGTGGGTAATGGCCACCACAGTGCCGCTGTAGCGCTGCAAAAACTGCTCCAACCAGTCCACCGATTCGGCATCCAAGTGGTTGGTGGGCTCGTCCAGCAGCAACATTTCAGGATGACTGAGCAGCAAGGTGCACAAGGCTACGCGGCGCTTCTCACCCCCTGAGAGTAAACCAATCTTGGCATCCCATGGCGGCAAGCGCAGGGCATCGGCGGCGATCTCGAGCTGATGCTCAGAGTCCGTGCCAGCCGTGGCAATGATGGCTTCCAGTTGCGCCTGCTCAGCTGCCAGTGCGTCAAAGTCGGCATTTTCATCCCCGTAGGCGATGTAAACCTCTTCCAGCCGCGCCTTGGCAGCAAACACCGCACCCATGCCCGATTCAATGCTTTCACGCACGGTTTGCTCAGGGTCAAGCTTGGGTTCTTGCGGCAAATAGCCAATTTGAAGCCCCGGCATCGGCAAAGCCTCACCTTCAATTTCTTTATCCAGCCCGGCCATGATCTTGAGCAGCGTGGATTTGCCTGAGCCGTTGGTGCCCAGCACGCCAATCTTGGCACCGGGGAAAAAACTTAAAGAAATATCTTTCAGAATATGCCGCTTGGGTGGCACGATCTTGCCAACCCGGTTCATTGAAAATACGTATTGAGCCATGGGACTATTGCAATCTAACAATGTGGAAAAGTGCCATTATCGACGCTTGGCCTTGCGATCAAGGGGAATACCCTTTCAGAACGACAAGGCGAAGGCGTAACTCCCGGCAGACAGCACCTCGCTGAAGATCAACGCACTGCGCCAGGCATCAAGCTTCACCAACTTCGGCACGGGGGAGCCAGCTTGCACCGAGACCACCTTCTTCGGCTCCATGTTGGCTCCAGGATGCATCACATAAAAAGTCACTCCTTTCACTTGACCAGGAGCTTTCACCTCAAAGGAAAATTTGTCACCAATCAGCTTGCCATCCTGAAACCGAACACGCTCCCGAACACGCCACCAATCAGAAATTTCCGCCCCCGAGGCCGCCCATACATCACGCCGATGTGATTGCAAACGCTTGACATAGGGGGGCGTCAAATGCGCCATCAGCCCATCTGCCCCGTAATTTTGCGAATGCACTGACAACACACCCAAGGCACCAGCCTCATGCAGGTAATCAAAATCAAGCGCAATCAGTTCAGAAGCTTTTTCGTTGCTCAGCTTCAGACCCAAATAATTCAGATCGTCCATTTGGGTTCTGGGCATCACCACAATCGCTTTGTCTTCCAGCAATGCGGGCTCTGAGCGCGAAAAAAATGGCACGCGTGACTCACTGGAGGTGGGATCAGACACATGATGGCGCACCCCGATTTTGCGCAACAGCATTTCTGTGGTGGGATCCCAGGACTCGGTGGGCGCACGAAAACCCGTCACCTGACCGGTACCCAAAGAACCCATGGTGTTTTTCATCTTTTGACCAGTTGTTCCACAATGGCACGATTGGGCAGAGCAATGCTGGTCAGTGCATAAAAAGTACCACGGATGTTGGCTGAATCCAGCTCTTTGGCAAAATTGACGGCATTTTCAAACTTGGCCTCGGTGTCCATTTCCAGCAATTGCGCCGACAGCTCGCCATCTGGCCAAGCCGCCTTCACCAACGCAGGTTCATGCTGCAACCAGGCCATCATGCTGTCAAACAGCTTGGGCAAACGCGCACGCTCGTCATAGTCCCAACTGGCCTCAGAAAAACCGAGGTAAGCACGCCGGGACAAACCCTGTTCATGAAATGCGATGGCCCCATTCGTGTTTTTGGGGGAAGGGAAACGTTGCCAATTGAAATAACGGGCCGCCAGATGGGGCGCTTGCACCCGCAGCGGTGTTTCAGCAATTTCACCCAAAAAAATTCGCTCTCCAGCGGGCAAGCCCCAAGACAATGGGCCCTCACCGAAGGTGTTGACAAAACGCTCGTTGTCCTCCAAAGCCACCTTGCCAACCACTTTCATGTTCAGCAGTTTTTCAATAAAACTGTAGCCCGTCCAGCGCCCCTTTTCATCACGCGCACCGCTCCCCCAAGTGATCAGCAAACTACCGCCCGCATTGGCAAACGCCTCAATGGCCTGACGCTCTTGAGCATCCAGCAAAATGGCCGACCCCAACACCAACACCCCCGGGCTCAATCCTGCCAACAAATTGGTGCGGCTAACTTCCTTGAACGTGTTGGTCGATTGACGCAGGTAGGTTCGCCAACGGTCTTTCATGGCGTTGTAATCCGCCCCGTTGGCTGAAAAAAATGTCTTTGTCAGCGGACTTTCGTACAAATAAACATTGCTTAGCGCTTGCACAGGGGCGGCGCTGGCAGATGCCGCGCCCAACAGCGTCATCAGCACCCAACTCATCCACACCAGCTCGTGCAGGCACTTCTTCCATCTCATTCGTAGTTCGATCATCTTGACATCATCTCCTGGCGGTCTCTGGTTTTTTAATGGGTGCTGAAATCTGGTTGCCAATCAGGCTCCAACAATCTCCCAGGGGTTTTGATTTTCTTCGGGTTGGCCTCAACCGCTGCATGCTGCGACGTCACCACAGCAGTTGCTGCTGCGGCGACATCTTGCAACCATGTGAAATTGCGTTTTTCTTCCAGAATGCCAGGCGGAGCCATGTAGACCATCTCGGTCATTTCTCCGCTGTGTTTTGCGGTTTTAAAGGTCAGCCGAATGGTGTCACGCACAAACACTTCGGATCGGTCATACCAACCGGCCAAAGGTTCAGGCAACTTCACGCCAACACTCACCGCCAGCACCAGTGCAGAGCACACGGCCGCCACAAAAGACAAACTCACCACCCAGGCCCAGATACGAACTGGGTATATCTGGGTCAAACGGATCAAAACAGGGTGATTCAGCATGTACGAATGGCTTATGCAAGGGTAAGGCTTGTGGTTGTGCATTATGAAGGCATCCGTGCGGCATCACCAGATCACAAAGACATGCGACAATACGTTTCGTTGCAGGACTTCAGTTGCCTGCAACATCAGCACCTTGCTGGGAACCCATCTGACACTGCGGTTCCATTTTTGATCCCATCTGCCTTTGACTGAATTGACGTGAACAACGCCAAACAAGGCTGATGCCCTAGCGCCCTGGATGGGGTGCAACTCTAAATGAAATTTGAAGAACTCAATTTGGCTCCGGCCATCATCAAAGCCGTGCTTGAACAAGGCTACGAAACGCCTACTGCCATTCAGGCTCAGGCCATTCCGCTGATCCTGGCAGGCAATGACCTGTTGGGTGGAGCCCAAACCGGTACCGGCAAAACCGCTGCTTTTGTGCTGCCCATGCTCAACAAGCTCAGCCAGGAAGAAGCCCCACGCAGCAAATTTGGTGGCGTTGCCATCCGCGCCCTGGTGCTCACCCCCACCCGTGAACTCGCCGCCCAGGTCGAAGAATCGGTAATGAACCCACAAATCAGCCGCATGAAAAAAGGCGTGGACATTCTGGTAGCCACCCCAGGCCGCCTGCTCGACCTGATGCAACAAGGCATGATGGACTTGAGCCAGGTGCAAATCCTGGTGCTCGACGAAGCCGACCGCATGCTCGACATGGGCTTCATCCATGACGTGAAAAAAGTGCTGGCTGCCGTGCCCAAAGCCAAACAAAGCCTGCTGTTCTCGGCCACCTTCAGCGATGAAATTCGCGAACTGGCTGCCACCCTGCTGAAAGACCCGCAAAGTGTGCAGGTCACGCCACGCAACACCACGGTGCAACGCATCACCCAGCTGATTCACCCGGTCGGTCGGGGCAAGAAAAAAGCCCTGCTGGTGCACATCATCAATGAGCACAACTGGAGCCAGGTGCTGGTGTTCACCCGCACCAAGTTCGGAGCCAACAACGTGGCCGAATTTTTGTGCAAGAACGGCATCAACGCCATGGCCTTGCACGGCAACAAGAGCCAATCCGCTCGTACCCAGGCGCTGGCTGGCTTCAAAAGTGGCGAAATGCGTGCCCTGGTGGCCACCGACATTGCCGCACGCGGCATTGACATCGACGACCTGCCCCATGTGGTCAATTACGACATTCCCAACGTCTGCGAAGACTATGTGCACCGCATTGGCCGCACCGGCCGCGCTGGCGCTGACGGGCAAGCAGTGAATCTGGTGAGCCTGGACGAAGAAGGCTTCATGCAAGCCATTGAGCGCTTCACCAAACAAGACATCCCGGTCAAGATCATGGACGAATTCATGCCTGAGCCTGGTGAAAAAGCCGAGCCCATCGCCATGGGTCGCCAAACCATCTGGGGCGGCGCGGGCAAACCGCCCAGCCGCGATGTGATGCAAGCCGCCGCCAAAGCGGCCCGCACCGAAATGCTGACCCGGGTGCGCGAAAGCAAAGGCCCTGGCGCTGCCCGCAACGCCAATGCGGGTGGTGGCAGAGCGCCAGCAGCAGGTAACCGAGGCCCAGCAGGCGGTGGCCGCAGTGGTGGTGGCCGTGGCCGCCCCAGTGCAGGGGGTGGCAATTTTGCAGGTGAAGGCCGCCATGCCAGCGAAGGCAATTTTGAACACACCGGTGGTGGACGCGAGTTTGAACCCCGCAGCCACCTGTCTGCCGCCGAACAGGCGGTGCGCGGCCCCGGCCAACGCCCAGCCCGTGGTTACGGCGGTGGCAATGGCGGCGGTTATGGCGGCGCACCTGCTGCCCCCTCACGCGCCGGTGGTCAACCTGACCCGATGCGCACCAGTGTCGACATGATGACCGACCGTGGCGCACGCCGTGGCGGTGGTGGTGGCTTTGGTGGCGGTAACCGCAACGCGGGCGGTGCTGGTTTTGGCGGTGGCCCAGGCCGCACCGGTAGCGGCAACCGCTCCGGCAGTCGTGGCCGCTCAGGTGGCGGCGGCGGCGGGCCGCGTTAATCGACCTTATGAGCCTTTTAAGGCTCTAGCCCTTATAAAATAAGCGCAGGCAGCTATCCAATCAATAGCCTCCTGCGCTTTTTTCATGGTGAACGCCCCCGCACAGGGCTTACCCCCGAACAAACAGCGTCACCAAGGGCTCTGGCCCAACTTGCCGACTCCAGTGGCCGTGCACGCTGGCATCAAAGCTTTGCCCAGGCGGCAACACATCGGCCGAATAAAAATGCTCGCCCGCCTTGAAGATGCGCGATGAGCCATCTTGCAAACAAATCTCCATTTGCCCCCCCAGAATGAACACCCATTGCGGCTCGCCCGTGCAATGAAACGTGCTGCGAAAACCCACCGGGCTGTGGCGCAGCTGGAATCCCCCCGAAGGCATCAACGCCGACAAGGCCGACTGCGGTGTACCCTGATCGAGGGGAACCGATTCCTCCCGGAATCTGGCACGACCATCGGTGTCGGTAAAAAGAATAACTTGGGTGAACAGGGTCATCGTGGCTCCATGCAAAATTGATCCCCCATTATTCCCCGAACTCCATCATGACCCATGACCTGTTAGCCCACTGGATGGCGCAAGAAGCCGAGATCAAAACCCGCATTCAGCAAGGTGCCGGGCCGGGTGTTGCCAGACCGGAGCAAATTGCCAGCCTCACCGGCTTGCAAATGATGCAAGCCATGCTGAACGGTGACATCCCCTACGCCAGCATTGCCCAAACGCTGGATTTCATGCTGATGGAAGTCGCCCCGGGTCTGGCGATCTTTCAGGGCACACCTGGTGCGGCCCACATGAATCCCATGGGCACCATCCACGGTGGCTGGTACGCCACGCTGCTGGACTCCGCGCTGGGCTGTGCCGTCCACACCATGATGCCGGTTGGACGCGCCTACACCACCGCAGAACTGAGTGTGAATCTGGTGCGCAGCATTGGGCACAAAGTGAAACGGGTGCGTGCCGAAGGCAAAATCATCCACTGCGGGCGGCAACTGGCAACCGCTGAAGCACGCCTGGTGGGGCCGGATGGCACGCTGTACGCCCATGCCAGCACCACCTGCCTGGTGTTTGAACTCAAAACCCCGATGAACACCACCCCCACCTGACACACCAAACCATGCGAATCCTTCACACCATGCTGCGCGTTGGCAACTTGCAACGCTCGATTGACTTCTACACCCAGGTGCTGGGCATGAGCTTGCTGCGCACCTCGGAAAACCCCGAATACAAGTATTCACTGGCTTTTCTGGGTTATTCAGGTGGCAACCCTGGCCAGGCCGAGATTGAACTCACCTACAACTGGGGCGTAGAACATTACGAACCGGGCACAGCCTATGGCCACATTGCCCTTGGCGTACCGGATGCCTATGCGGCCTGCGAAAAAATCAGGGCAGCCGGTGGCCAGATCACCCGCGAAGCCGGCCCGGTCAAAGGCGGCAGCAGCGTGATCGCCTTTGTCACCGACCCGGATGGCTACAAGATTGAACTGATCCAGCGACCGGCGTGAATACCCCTCAAATAGCTACAGTTAAATGAGCTACTAGCGCTTGATTGGCAAGCGCTACAGGCTTAAATGTTTTAGATTCTGGGTTTCACTGGCGAGCCGGGTGACGCGGCCCCAATCGCCCTGCTCTGCAGTGCCCGGCGGCACCAGCCAGGAGCCACCGACACACACCACATTGCTCAAGGCCAAAAAGTCTGGTGCATTTTGCAAGGTGATGCCACCGGTGGGGCAAAACTTCACATCAAAAAACGGCCCGCCCCAGGCTTTGAGCATGGCCACACCACCGGCCTGCACTGCCGGAAAAAACTTCAGCTCGGTATACCCGTCTTCACAAGCCGCCATGATCTCGCCACCGGTGGCCACGCCTGGCAACAAGGCCAGCCCGACATCGCGGCAAGCTTGCCCCACCACCGAGGTGTAACCGGGGCTGACCGCAAACCTTGCCCCGGCGCTTGCCGCAGCTTGTGCGTCGGCCCGGGATCGCACCGTGCCCGCCCCGACCACGGCCTCAGGCACTTCGCGCGCAATCGCCTCGATACAGGCCAGCGCCTGCGGGGTGCGCAGCGTCACCTCCAGCATGCGAATGCCGCCAGCCAGCAGGGCACGCGCCATGGGCACGGCGTGCGCCACGTCGTTCAACACAATCACCGGAATCACCGGGGCATCCTGCATGACTTGCAGCGCACTCAAACGGGTTTCATTGTTCATAAATTCTTTCTTGATCAATCCATTACAGCCAGGTACAAGCACCTTCTTCGGCACTCAAGGCGTTGCGGCGCATGTTGGCAAACAGCTCACGGCCCATGCCCACACCATTGGCCAAACGCAGCGCCTGCGGCATCGGTAAAACCTCACGCGCCGCCCACTCGGCTTCTGGCAGCAACACCTGCAAGGTACCGGCATTGGCATCCAGCCGAATCACATCGCCGTCGCGCACCCTGGCCAAGGGGCCACCGGCTGCCGCTTCGGGCGAGACATGAATGGCCGCAGGCACTTTGCCCGAGGCCCCGCTCATGCGGCCATCGGTCACCAGCGCTACCTTGAAGCCCTTGCCTTGCAACACCGCCAAGGGCGGCGTGAGCTTGTGCAGTTCGGGCATGCCGTTGGCCTGGGGCCCCTGCCAGCGCACCACACACACCAGATCGCGATTCAATTCATTGGCGGCAAAGGCCGCGTGCAAAGCCTCTTGTGAATCAAACACCCGGCACGGCGCTTCAATCACATGGCGATCATCCGGCACGGCAGAGATTTTGATCACGCTGCGCCCCAGGTTGCCCAGCAGCAGTTTCAAGCCGCCGCTGGCACTGAACGGGCTGCTCACCGGACGCACCACGCTCTCATCCTGACTGGCACCAAGCTCTTGCCAGATCAGCCGGGAATCTTCCGCCGCAATCGGCACACGGGTGTATTCGCGCAAGCCGCCAGGGCGCACCGTCAACACATCGGCATGCATGAAACCAGCATCCAGCAGCTCGCGAATCACAAAGCCCGGGCCACCGGCCGCCTGAAACTGGTTCACGTCGGCACTGCCATTCGGGTAGACCCGGCTCAGCAGCGGCACCACCTCAGACAGGGCCGAGAAATCGTCCCAGTCAATCACGATACCTGCCGCACGCGCCACCGCCACCCAGTGGATCAAATGGTTGGTCGAGCCCCCGGTGGCCAGCAAAGCCACCATGGCATTCACAATGCAACGCTCATCCACCACCCACCCGATCGGCGGGCATTTGAAGTCGGCACGACCCAGCACCGTGCGCAGGGCTTCGCGGGTCAGCTCATCCCGCACCGGCGCACCGGGGTTGATGAAGGCCGTACCCGGCACATGCAGGCCCATCGCCTCCAGCAGCATCTGGTTGCTGTTGGCAGTACCGTAAAAGGTGCAGGTACCAGCGCTGTGGTAGGCCGCAGATTCGGCCGCCAGCAGCTCGGGGCGGCCCACCAGGCCTTGCGCAGCTTGCTCACGCACCTTGGATTTGGCGTTGTTAGACAGCCCGGAGGTCATCGGGCCGGCCGGGACAAACACGGTCGGCAAGTGGCCAAACTGCAAGGCACCAATCAGCAAGCCAGGCACGATCTTGTCGCACACGCCCATCATGGCTCAAGGCCACGGCGGTGGCCATGGCAATCACATCGCGTGAGAGCAAACTCAGCTCCATGCCCGCTGTGCCTTGCGTCACGCCGTCGCACATGGCGGGCACGCCCCCAGCCACCTGCACCGTCGCCCCATGCTGACGCGCCTCGACCTTGATCAAATCCGGGTACTGCTGAAACGGCGCGTGCGCCGACAACATGTCATTGAAGGCGGTGACGATGCCAATGTTGGGCGCTTTCTCGGCCACCACACGCAGCTTGTCATTGACTGGCAGGGCGGCAAACGCATGCGCTACATTGGCGCAACCCAAACGTTGCGCCCCCGCTGGGCGCTTGAGGGCCGACTCCAGTTGTGCCAAATAGGCCGTGCGGGTCGGGCCACTGCGTTGACGAATGCGCTCGGTGACGTGGTGAACGGTGTCGTTGAGTTTCATGTTTTGAAGTTCAATTGGTAACTAAATTACATGTCAATGGTAACCGGGTTTACAAGGTGTGGCGTTACCAATGGGTTACAGCCATTCACGCCATGGTTTTGAATGCCCAAGCCTATACTGAAGCAATGGTGCGACTCGATGTCGCTTCTAGTCGCTGAGCTTGATCAGCATTTGCATTAAA
>VIKI01000212.1 GCA_008080595.1 Comamonadaceae bacterium | reverse complement strand
GTTTCGAGACGACCGCCGTGACGTGATCGAGTCGACCCGCGCCGCGCTGGACTACATGCAAAGACTCTATGGCATGTTTGGCGACTGGCATCTGGCCCTGGCCGCCTACAACTGGGGCGAAGGCAGCGTCAAACGCGCCATGGACAAGGCCAGCCGAGCGGGCCACAGCACGGCCTACCCCGATCTGGCCATGCCCATGGAAACCCGCATGTACGTGCCAAAGCTGCAAGCGATTAAAAACATGGTGGCCAACCCCGAGGCTTTCCGGGTGACTTTGCCCTTGATTGCCAATCACCCCTATTTTCAAAGCGTTGAGATCGGTCGAGACATCGACGTCGCCCTGGCAGCCAAACTGGCTGACGTGTCACTGGATGACTTCAAAGCACTCAACCCCTCGGTCAACAAACCCGTGTTGCTGGCCTCCGGCACACCCCAAATCCTGCTGCCCTGGGACAACGCCGAGCGTTTTCAAGCCAATCTGGAAGCCTATACCGGCGGTCAATTGGCTAACTGGACGGCGTGGAGTGCCCCCGCAACTCTCAGCACAGCAGATGCCGCCAAGCGGGTTGGCATGACTGAGGCAGAACTGCGGGCGATCAACAACATCCCGCCACGTATGCTGATCAAAGCGGGCTCCACCCTGCTGGTGCGCCGCGCTGCCGGGCTCACCGTGGACGTGTCAGAACACATCGCAGACAACGGCCAACTTTCACTGGCCCCTGAGGTGGTGCTGCGCAAAACCGTGGTGAAAGCTGGGCGAAGGGACACCGTGACCAGCTTGGCCAAGCGTTATGCCGTCAGCGTTCAATCGGTGGCACAGTGGAACAAAATCAGCCCCAGTTCGTCATTCAAACAGGGGCAACAAGTGGTTTTGTATTTGCCGGTGAAAGCGACATCAACCCCCAAACCAGTATCCCAATCACGCGCAACGGCCAGCAGCAAGCCGATGCCAGCCAAAAAACCAACCCGTGTTGCTCAAAAATAATCGCATGGGGTGTGAAACCGCAATCAGCGGTAGCCCGCAAACAAGATGCCCACATTGATGAACAAGGCCAACACCCAGACCAGGCTGCGCAAACTGGCCAGGTCAGCCAGGTACATCAGGATGTAAACCACGCGCAGCACCACGTACACAAAGGCCAGCAAGTCCAGCCGGGTTTGGTAAGCCCCGAGCTGGTGGGCAATGATCACCGCGCCAATGAAAAAAGGCAGCGCCTCAAAACTGTTGGCCTGGGCGGCATTGGCACGAGCGCGCCAATCGGTTTGCCGGGCCAGCCAGGCGCGTGGGTTGTGGTTGTCAAAACCTCCGTCCTTGCGGGATGTGCCCATGGCGCCCCACTTGGCGATCACCGCACACAGCATGGGCAACAACGCAGCCACCAAGACGCACCAGTAGGCCAGGGTAAAGTGGGTAACCGTCATGACAAGACTCCAAAATTCAAATCAGCGCCGATCCACCAGCGCATGGGCAATGGTGCCCAAATCAACATATTCCAGCTCGCTACCCACCGGCACACCCCGCGCCAAGCGGGTCAGGTGCAGGCCACGGGCTTTCAACCCCTCACTGATGACATGGGCGGTGGCTTCACCTTCGGCGGTGAAATTGGTCGCCAGAATCACCTCTTGCACCGTGCCATCGAGGGCCCGGTCAAACAGTTTTTTCAAACCAATGTCATGCGGCCCAATGCCATCGAGCGGGCTGAGTTTGCCCATCAGCACAAAGTACAAGCCCTTATAAGCTCCGGTGCGCTCCAGCGCAGACTGGTCAGCCGGGGTTTCCACCACACACAGCTTGCTGGCATCGCGGCGCTCATCCAGACAGGTGGCGCACACCGTCGCCTCGGTAAAGGTATGGCAGCGCTCACAGTGCTGAATCGCCTGGGCCGCATTGGCCAGGGCGTAAGACAAGGTTTGCGCCCCGGGGCGGTCATGCTGCAGCAGATGAAAGGCCATGCGCTGCGCCGATTTCACCCCTACGCCGGGCAAGCGCCGCAGCGCCTGGACGAGCGCCTCTAGCGCGTTGGTGTCAGACACAGGAACCTCAAAAGTTTCAGAATGGGAATTTCATCCCGCCTGGCAAACCTGGCATGCCAGCGGTGATCTTGCCCATTTTCTCGGCCGAGGTTTCTTCCGCCTTGCGCACCGCAGCGTTGAAGGCGGCAGCCACCAGGTCTTCCAGCATGTCTTTGTCGTCCGCCAGCAGGCTGGGGTCGATGGTGATGCGTTTGACATCGTGTTTGCAGGTCATGAGCACCTTGACCAGACCGGCCCCGGATTCGCCGGTGACTTCGATGTTGCCCAACTCGTCCTGGGCTTTTTTCATGTTGTCCTGCATGGCCTGTGCTTGTTTCATGAGGCCAGCGAGTTGTCCTTTATTGAACATGGGAATTTCCTTGTGAGTGAATCAAATGATGGGGTTTGAGTGCGCAAGCCCTTATGACTTACGCAGATTGATCAGTTCAAACCGTCTTGGGCAACACACCCGGTTTGATGCTTCCGGGCACGATTTTCGCCCCAAAATCACGCATCAGCGTTTGCACCAGCGGATCGTCAAAGACGATTTTTTCGGCCACCAGTTGCGCCGCCGCTGCGGCTGCCGCGTTGCGCTTGGCCGGGCTGTCCAGCACGCGCCCGATTTCCGCCACCAGTTTGACCGGATAACCGGCGTTGGCCAAGGCCGCCGCCAACCGATCACGGCTGCCCGGGTGGTTGAGCGATTCGCGCTCGACGCGCAGCAGCCATTGATCGGTGTCACGGGCCACCAGCTGGGCCTGCAAGGCCAGTTCACGCACCATGGCGGTGATGGCTTCGCTGGCAATGAGTGACTGCACCGTGGCGTACCAAAAATCGCCCTCGGCATTGGGTGAAATCGCATGGGCCGCCTGCGGCATCGGCACATCACGTCTGGACTCAGGCTGGACATGCACCTGAACCGCTTCAATTGTTGTAGCTGCTTGCGCTTGCTGCACCTTGGATTCAGGCTGATTTGGCTCGAAATTCTCGGCAACAGGCGGGGTCTCAGGCAAGACATCGTGCAGCTGTGTCGAAGCCGTTGCCGCGGGCATCTCACGCACCGGTAAACGCTGGCCGTCTGGCCATGTGGCCTGGGCCGATGCGGTAGCCACCGGCACCTCTAATGCTATTGATTTAATAGCTTCTTGCACTTGATAAACAAGGGATACAGGCTGATTTTGTTCATTATTTTCAGGCAGTGCGCTGGCCGCTGGCGGGCGCACCGGCGCTTCAGGGAGCGGGCGCGGGGCGAGATTCAGAGTTTTTTTTTCCTGTCCAGCGTTGTTGGCCGCACCGGGTTTGAACGCCAGCAAACGCAGCAGCACCATGGTCAGCGCGGCGTATTCATCCGGGGCCAGGCCCAGTTCACTGCGCCCATGCAGGCAAATGCTGTAGAGCAGCTGGGTCTCGTCAGCCGGCATCAAGGCCGCCAGTTGGGCAATGTCGGCCGCCTCCGGGTCGCTGTCATCGATGGCGGCCCCAGGCACCGCCTGCAACACCGCCATACGCTGCAACACGCTGCTCATTTCTTCCAGGGTTGAGGCAGCACTCAGGCCATGGGTGCGCAAGGCCTCAGAGGTTTCCACCACCGTCTTGCCATCGCCTTGCGCCAGCGCTTGCAGCAGCCGGAACACATAGGAGCGATCGACACTGCCCAGCATCTGGCGCACCAGGTTTTCCGCCAACACCCCTGAGCCAAATGCGATGGCCTGATCGGTCAGACTCAAGGCATCGCGCATGGAACCCCGCGCGGCGCGGGCCAGCAAACGCAGCGAGGGCAGATCGGCAGCAACCTGCTCGGTGAGCAAGACTTTTTGCAAATGCTCCCGAATGGTGTCGGGGGCCATCGGGCGCAAATTGAATTGCAGGCAGCGCGACAACACCGTCACCGGCACTTTTTGCGGGTCGGTGGTGGCCAGCACAAATTTCAGGTATTCGGGCGGCTCTTCCAGCGTTTTCAGCATGGCATTGAAGGCCGTGTTGGTGAGCATGTGCACTTCATCGATCATGAACACCTTGAAGCGCCCCTGCACCGGCTTGTACACCGCCTGCTCCAGCAGGGCTTGCACCTCGTCCACCCCCCGATTGGAAGCGGCATCGAGTTCGGTGTAGTCGACAAACCGGCCGCTATCAATATCCTTGCAGGCCTGACAGACACCACAAGGGGTGGCCGTGATACCACCCTGCCCGTCCGGGCCCTGGCAGTTGAGCGACTTGGCCAAAATACGCGACACCGTGGTCTTGCCAACACCGCGTGTGCCGGTGAACAGGTAGGCATGGTGCAGGCGCTGCGTGGTCAGGGCATTGGTCAGGGCTTGCACCACATGGTCTTGCCCCACCATTTCAGTGAAATTGCGGGGGCGGTATTTGCGAGCGAGCACAAGGTAAGACATAGCCGTTGATTCTAACTTTCATGATTTGAGTGAGCCGTCAAAGGAGAACTGTGATGGCAATCAAACCAATCTACTGACGCATCATCGGATTGGACATTCACCAACCCCGCCAGCATTTGCCGCTGGATCATCCTGTCGCTGTTTACCCTGTGACGGTTTGACCAAGCTCAGGCCAGGGTCTGACTTGCCTTGGGCGTGGTGTTTTTCACGTTAAGACCCTAAGTCTTTGGTCTATCGCTATGTGATACGTTGTACCCATCAGCCACATAGGCAGGCCCCTTCATCAGCCAGACAATGATGCATCCAATAGTCACGGTCAACACTGCAGTCCAAATAAAAATGGCCAAACCCACCATCACAAAGTCAAACGTCTGAAGATTATGCTCAATTTCCAAGGCTGTGCCCTGGTTAAAAACCAATCGGGCCAGCCCGGACATCCCTGCAGGTAACACCACTCCGCCTAACAGCGCAGCGGGCATCATGCGTAAAAGGCGCACCTCAAAACCATACGGTGTTCGCTGATAACCGGGGAGTTTTTTGAGCCAGTTCATGCGCTCATTCTAAGCAGCCAAGTCGCCCCAACACTAAAGCCACTTTTGCATAAACTGGGCATCACCCATATTGGGGTCAAGCTGGTAGTTGCCAAACCCCACCCGTCGGTACAATTTTTGGGCTGACACATTGCCAGCAAGCACTTCCAAGGTCAATTTGCATGCACCTCGGGCACGTGCCA